>CANJSX010000001.1 GCA_947477055.1 Sphingomonadaceae bacterium
TCGACGATCCTGATGATCTCAAGCTTCTCGGATGCGGGATACCTCATTCGTCGTCTCCCCCATCCGCGATCATGCTTTTTTTAAGCAATCGGATCTCGAGCGCCTGTTCGGCGACGACTTCCTTCAGCGTCGTGGACTCGCGGCGCAGGCCCTTGACCTCGTCAGTGGTCGCAGCGCGGGCAGTGTCGCCAGCAAGGCGGCGCTTGCCAGCCTCGAGAAACTCCTTCGACCAGACGTAATACAAGCTCTGGGCAATGCCCTCGCGGCGACACAGCTCGGCAATGCTGTCCTCACCGCGCAGGCCGTCGAGCACGATCCTGATCTTGTCCTCGGCGGAATAATGCTTGCGCGTCGCGCGGCGAATGTCCTGCACCACCCGTTCACCGGGAGATTTTTGGGCAGAGGGTTTTGGTCTCATCTTCGTTCCTTCGTCACTACGATGAAACCAAAACCCTCCTCTGCTCAATACCGCATTCCTGTCTCATAGGTGCTGACGGGGAACAGGCTGGGATGACCCAGAGGGAGCCCTCCAGATCGATCTCCGACCATTCTGCGTGACGAAGCTCGCCAGGGCGCACGAAGACGTGTGGCGCCAGTTGGAGGGCAAACTTGGTTAGACCCTGCCCCTCGTAGCCATCAATTGCTCGAAGTAGTTCTCCGACCTGCTTGGCATCAGTGATCGCGCCATAGTGGGTGACAGTAGGTGCGGTCAGCGCGCCACGCAGGTCGCGTGTGGGATCAGAGGTAAGCCTCGCCGTTGCGACAGCGTAACGGAACACGGCGCTGGACAGCTGGAGGGTGCGGCGGGCGCTTTCGAGGTTACCCTTCGCCTCGATCTTGCGAATGGCGGCGAGCACGTCTGGCGGTTCGATCTCGTTGATGGCCATTCGGCCAATCGACCTGTCGAGGAGCGACAGGAGGTATTCGCTGCGTTTAGCTGTAGCCGCTGACCAAGCCTTGTCACCGTCCCGCTTGCGCTTGTCGCAGAACTCCTTGGCAATGGCAGTGAAGGTATTGTCAGCCTGTAAGCGGGACCGGACCTTATCGCGCTGCTTCTCGCGTGATGGATCCTTTCCAGCTGCCAGCAATTCCCGTGCGTCATCTCGCCTCTTACGGGCCTCGGCCAAGCTTACTTCAGGGTAAGTCCCAATCCCCAGCTTCTTCTCACGGCCATCCACACGGTACTTCAACCGCCAGAGCTTCCCCCCAGATGGCTGGACCAGCAGGAACAGTCCGCCTGCGTCGCCCAGTTTGTAAGGCTTTGCGCGCGGTTTCGCATTCTTGATCGCTACGTCTGTGAGGGCCATGGTCCACCGCGCCTTTTCGCCAAAAATGGCCCCCAAGTGGGGGCCATCCAAATCAAGCACTGCACCGCTGGCCCCTTACGTGGCCCCCATTGCGAGGTGATTGCAGGCGAGCGACATCGAACGCCAACGGTCAGTTTGGCGAGGAATATAAAGAGTTCTGGGAGTTTTTCCAGACAAGGACGAACGTCAATGGACTGGAAGATGGAGCGGGTAGCGGGAATCGAACCCGCATAGCCAGCTTGGAAGGCTGGTGCTTTACCACTAAGCTATACCCGCGTCTTAGCAGCTCCGATCAGCTTTGCACTTGCAATTTTGGTGCACCCGACAGGATTCGAACCTGTGGCCTCTGCCTTCGGAGGGCAGCGCTCTATCCAGCTGAGCTACGGGTGCTGACTCGCCGGCCGGTTAGCAAACGCGGTGACGGGTGGCCAGTGGATAATCGCCGCGCCCGAAAATGCGCCATGGTTAGCGATTTGGTAGGAGCACTGGCGCTATCGACCGGGCATGAACAGCCCGAACGGTCCAACCGCGCCAATGCGCTCTAACGCTGCGAGTTTGCCCGGATCGGGCAGGTCGGCCTTTGGCCAGGCCGGGACCAGCGCCATGGGCATGAAGTGGTCTGCGCTCCACGATGCCGCAGCGGTGGTCGGCACACTGGCCGGGACCGCCGGTGCGGCGATGTCGACCGAGCTGCGCAATTTCCCCGCCGCAATGCAAGACGCCGGTGGCTGGCGACTGGGCTTGACGCAGCAGGGCATCGACGATCTCGCCGCGATCATGGAGCCCGGTCTCGCCGCACTGCTCGCTGCGCATGCCCGGGGTGCAGCAACCTCAGCCCCGGCACTGGCCCTGTGGGAAGAGTTTCTCGCGGCCCGCGCGGCGTTACTGGCGCTGACGCCACCGCCGGCAGCCGCTCCGCTGCGCATGACCTGATACGCGTCGCCGGGGCTTTTCAAGTTCCTGCTATGTTCCTATGACGGGGATATGGCTTCCGCCCCACCCCCATCGATTCGCGATGATCGTGCCGCGCGCGAGGTGTCGCGCGGCATCTGCCGGCTCTTCGCCCGCAACGATATCTGGTGCCTGCCCGAGATGTCACTGCGCTCGGGTCGCCGCACCGATTTGATGGGGATCGACGCGCGTGGCCATGTCATCATCGTCGAGATCAAGGTCAGCCGGGCCGATCTGCTCGGCGATGCCAAATGGCCCGACTATCTCGACTATTGCGACCGCTTCTACTGGGGCCTTGCCCCCGATCTGGACCGCGCTTGCATGGAGACCGAGGCCTTCATGCCCGAACGCTGCGGGCTGATCGTCGCCGATGGCTATGATGCGGAGATCCTGCGCCCCGCCCCGCTGGTCCCGCTCGCCGCCGCGCGCCGCAAGGTGGAGGTGGAGCGGCTCGCCCGTGCGTCCCTGCGCCGGCATCTGGGGCTGGTCGATCCCGGCATCGGTTAGCGCCACTGTCAATCCGGTCCAAGCTGGGCCATAGCGGCACCATGGATGCAGCAACCGGCGCAGCCCTGCTCTCGGCGCTCGCGATGACCGCGATCGTGGCGCTGCGCTATCTCGCGACAAGCGGAGGGTTCGCCTGGGCGACCGCGCGGATCCGACCCGGCCTTTACGCCAGTCTCGGCCCGCAGATCCGCAAGGAGATCGGCTGGTCGCTGCTGTCCTCGGCGATCTACGGGCTGCCGGCCGGGATCGTCGCCTGGGGCTGGCAAGCGAAAGGCTGGACGCGGATCTACACAAATGTTGGCGCCATGCCGCTGTGGTGGCTCCCAGCCTCGCTGCTGCTCTATCTGCTGGCGCATGACAGCTGGTTCTACTGGACCCACCGCTGGATGCATGAGCCACGCCTGTTCGCCATGGCGCATGCCGTGCACCACGCCAGCCGCCCGCCCACTGCCTGGGCAGCGATGAGCTTCCACCCGCTCGAGGCGGTGACCGGAGCCATCGTCATTCCGGCGCTGGTGTTCCTGATCCCGATCCACGTCGCCGTGCTCGGTCTGGTGCTGCTGCTCATGACCGTTATGGGCGTGACCAACCACATGGGCTGGGAAATGTTTCCCCGCGCCCTCGTCCATTCCCGGCTGGGCGGCTGGCTGATCACTGCCAGCCACCACCAGCGCCATCACGAGCAATATCTATGCAACTACGGCCTCTATTTCCGCCATTGGGACAGATTATGCGGCAGCGATCGCGGCATCTCGCGGCTCTGATCCTCCTTGCGCTGACGCCGGTACCGCTGGCGGCCCAGCCCGCGGCGGGAGATTTCGTGATCCCCGTCACCAACCTGCGCAGTGCCCGTGGGCAGATCCTCGCCTGCCTCGTAGCCACAGCGCGGGCCTTCCCTGATTGCAGCCGCGATCCTGCCGCTCACAAGCTCATTGTCCCGGTAGCGGGCGCCAGCGCTGTGCTCGATTTCGGGCCCATCCCGGCGGGGACCTGGGCGATCGCGGTGATCCACGACGAGAACGGCAACGGGCGGATGGACAAGGCGCTGATGATGCCGAAGGAAGGCTTCGGCTTTTCACGCGATGCGCCGGTGCGCTTCGGTCCGCCGAGCTTCACCCAGGCCGCCTTTGCCCTCGGCGGTGAGCCGCCGGCGCATATGGTGATCCGGATGCGTTATATGTTTTAGCCGCTCGAGGTCTTGCGGACTGCGCGCTGCGACCGTAACCTCAGGCCATGAGCGACGCGCAGCACCCGACTGAATTAACAGCGTCTCGTCACCTCCAGCCCGGCAGTGTGCTGGCCCCGTTCCGCTCTCCCGCCTTCCGCGCGATCTGGATCGCCAACCTCGCTTCGAACCTAGGCAGCATGGCGCAGGCCGTCGGCGCGGCCTGGCTGATGACCGGCATGACCAAATCGCACCTGCTGATCGCGCTGGTCCCGGCCTCAAGCACCCTGCCGATCATGCTGTTCGGGATGTTCGCCGGCGCAATTGCCGACAACTACAACCGCCGCCACGTGATGCTGGCGGCGCAGATCGGGATGCTGCTCGCCGCTGCGCTGCTGGCGGTACTTACCTGGATGAAGCTGGCCAACCCTGCGGTGCTGCTGCTGTTCACCCTGTTCATCGGGACCGGCACGGCACTGAACGGTCCGGCATGGCAGGCCTCGGTCAGGTTGCAGGTCGGGATGCGAGACCTGCCGCAGGCGATCTCGCTCAACACCATTTCCTTCAACCTCGCGCGCAGCATTGGCCCGGCGCTGGGCGGGCTGCTGATATCGCTGTGGGATGTGTCCTTTGCCTTCGCGCTTAACGCGGTCAGCTACATCTTCATGATCACGGTGCTGTGGCGCTGGCGGCCCGAATTGCCCGCGCCGGCCCGCCGGCCGATCCTCCCGGCAATCGCGATCGGGCTGCGTTTCTGTGCCGGCTCGGTGCCGATCCGCAAGGTGCTGCTGCGCGGGCTGGTGGTGGGGTTCGGCTTCTCGGCCTATCAGGCGCTGGTCCCCTCGCTGGTGCGCGGGCAGATGCATGGCAACGAGATCGATTACGGGCTGATGCTCGGCATGTTCGGGATCGGTTCGGTCTGTTCCGCGCTGTTCGTCAGCAAGGCACGGCGGCGCTGGGGGGCCGAGACGGTGACCGGCATCGCAATGCTGACCTTCGCCCTCGGCCAGTCGCTGCTCGCCGAAAGCCACACACTGGCTTTCGGGCTGTTCGCCGCGCTGGTCGCAGGGCTGGGCTGGGTGACCGCGCTGACCAGCACCAACGTCGCAATGCAGATGCGCTCGCCCGAGGATATTCTCGGGCGCTGCCTTTCGATTTATCAGGCCGTGACCTTTGGCGGTATGGCGATGGGCGCCTGGTCGTGGGGCATGATCGCCGACTGGCGCGGCACCTCCTTCGCTCTGCACGCGGCTGGCGGCTGGCTGGTTGCCACGCTCGTGCTGCTGCGAACCTTTGCTCCCATGCCGACGCCCTCCGAGGGGCGTATCGAGCACTGAAAACAAAAAACTCCCGCCCGCACCGCGCCCGGCGCAACTTAACGGTAAGTTTACCATGTTGCGCCAGAAGGACACCTGATTGAGACAGGTGGGGTGTCCAGATGGATACGTATCGCGGACAAATTACTGATCGCCTTGAAGGTGAATACGGCTCGGCGTCCAACGACGCCCGAGACTAAGAGGTCACCCAGGAAGCGCCGCCGAGTCCCGTCGGTCAGGACGAGCGCCGCATGCAGGTGCGGGCCTATAATTTCTGGGCCGCCATGCTCGATGGGCGCAACTTCCCCTCGATCGAGGACCTAGATCCGCAAGATCTGCCCGATTTCGGCCCCTACAGCGTGCTGCTGGATTTCACCGGGGGCATCGACAACCCGGCGGTACAGTTCCTTGGCGACACGCTGGCCGAGGAATGCGGCGACGGCCAGGCGATTCGCCACCTCGCTGACGTCCCGGCCCGTTCGCTGCTGTCGCGCATTACCGACCACTATATGCAGATTCTCGCCAACCAGGCGCCGATCGGTTTCGAGGCGGAGTTCGTGAACCAGCGCGAATCGACAATCCTCTATCGCGGGATCCTGCTGCCGTTTTCGAGCGACGATGAAACTATCGACTTCATCTACGGCGTGATCAACTGGAAGGAACTGGCCGACCAGAAGGCGACCGAAAGCCTGCTGCTCGAAGTCGAACAGGCGCTGGAAGCTCCGGCGGAACCGATCCGCCACGCAGCACCGATGCCCGAATGGGCCGATGGCCCGGCCGACGAACCTACTGTGCTCGATCCCAATGTGCTCGACCTCGGTGCACCGCTCGACGAGGAAGTCGAAGACTTCGACTGGCCCGAACCGGAGTTCGGCTCCGAGGGCTACGCCGTCGAGACCGCCAGCGAGCTTCCCGAAGTCGCCTTTGGCGAAGTCGTGCCGGATGAGGCCCCGCTCACGCTCGACCTGGTCGATGAGATCGAAGACGACGAACTTGAGGACGACGAGCTCGATCTCGCGGCCTTCTCGGTACCGGAACTGGAACCCGAGCTCGAAACCGAAACCGGCGAAGCAGTCGAAGAACCGGTAACGGTCTTCGAACTGGAAGTCGCTGAGGAAGAACTCCCGGTCGAAACCGCGCCGATCGTCATCGCCGCAGTCGAGCCGGAATTTGCACCCGCCGAAGCAGCTCCTGCCGAGGCCTTTGCCGAACTCGACCTTGGAGCCTTTGCCGCCGAGGAGCTCGATCCCGAGGACATGGGCCTGGCCGACTGGCTCGCCTCGGCCCGCGAACTCGCGCAAGCCGCGCAGGGCTCCGAGGACCGCACGCGCGACGCACTCTACGATGCGATCGGCCGCGCTTTTGACTTCTCGATCGCCGACGCCGACGCGCCAGAGGAATTCGACGAGCTGCTGGTCGATTCCGGCCTGACTGTCCAGGATCGCGCGCCGATGACCCCGGTGGTCAAGCTGGTGTTCGGCGCCGATTACGACAAGACCCGCCTGACCGAATATGCCTCGGCGCTGAGCCATGCCCATCGCCTCGGCCTCGCCCGGGGCGAACTCACCGGCTTCCTCTCCTCCGCCTCCGGCGGGCTCAAGGGCGTGGTCAACGCCGAGCGCCGGCTCAAGCGCGAGGAAAGCGGCAAGGCGGTCGAACCGCTTGTCGGCCCACGCGAAACGCTGGCACGCAAGCTGCGCAAGCTCGATCATATGCCGCTGAGCGAAGTCAGCTCTGAAGGCAGCGAATTCACCTTGCTGATCGCCCGCCGGCTTCCCGACGGCGAAGTGGTGCTGCTCGGCGAAGTCTCCGACGACGTGCCGCTGCTCGAACGCGCCGCCCGCCGCCTGCTGGCCTGATCTTACCCCAGTCCCGGCGAGTGGATCGGGCGCCATGCTGCAAGGCATGGCGCCCGATCTGCATTGCAGCTAGGCTGGCCGGATCATGGCAGTGCAAGTCAGGCGGATCGGCTGGATGAAGAGTGCGGCAATCGTGCTGGCGGTGGCGGCGATCCTGCTATTTGGCGCTTGGCGCTATGCCATGGCCACCAACGCCGTCGCCCTGCTGGACTTTGCCGACCGCGTGATCGGCGGCACTTCGGGCACGAAGCTCGCGCTTTCCGGTGAGCGTTACGGAGCTGAGGCCGACCAGCGGCTCGAGGTGATCGTACCCGATACGCCCGCCACAACGCCCCGCCCGGTGCTGCTGTTTATCTTCGGCGGCGCCTGGAAGAACGGTCATCCCGAGGATTACCGCTTCGTCGGCAGAAGCTTTGCCCGTGCCGGCTATGTCGTGGTGATCGCAGGCTATCGCCTTGTTCCGGAAGGCATCTTCCCGGCCATGCTTGACGACGGTGCGGCGGCGACGCGCTGGACAGTCGACAACGCGGCAAGGTTTGGCGGCGATCCGGCCCGGCTCTATCTGATGGGGCATTCGGCCGGCGCCTATAATGCCGCGATGCTGGCGCTGGATCCGCAATGGCTGGCGCAGCAGCGCCTTGCGCCGACTGCGATCAAGGGGCTGGTCGGCCTGTCCGGGCCATACGACTTCTACCCCTTCACCTCGGCGGATACGCAGGCCGCATTCGGGCATGTCGGCGACCCCGCCGCAACCCAGCCGATCTTGTTCGTCCATCCCGGCGCACCGCCGATGCTGCTGCTGTCCGGCGCGGAAGACGAGACGGTCAAGCCCCGCAATTCGCTCGTCCTGGCCAAGGCGCTGACTGCGGCCGGCATGCCCAACCAGGCCGTCCTTCTGGCCGGGGTGGACCACACCGGGACGATCATGCGGCTCGCCCAGCCCTATGCCAGGGATCACCGGGTGATCGACGCCGCACTGGCCTTCCTTTCGGCTCACGGCGGCGCTTCAGCGCCGGTTCATGGCGCAAGCGATTAGACGCCTGTGATGATCCGCTCCCTGCGCCTTGCGGCCCGAAGCCTTGCGCTGCTTGCAGCGGCGGCGCTGGCGATCCAGCCGGTCGCCGCACAGTCGGTCCTGCGCGATGCCGAGACCGAAGCGCTGCTGCATGACATGGCCGACCCGATCATCGCTGCGGCCGGGCTCGATCCGCGCAATGTCGACATCGTGCTGGTCAACGACAGCTCGATCAATGCCTTCGTTGTCGGCGGGCAGGCGGTTTACCTCCATTCGGGCCTGATCAACGAGGCGGCCAGCGCCAACGAGGTGCAAGGCGTGATCGCCCATGAACTCGGCCACATCACCGGCGGGCATGCGATCAACGACGGCGGCGGCAAGGCCGCGCAGAACATCACCCTGCTCTCGCTGCTGCTCGCCGGAGCCGTCGCGGCGGCAGGCGGGGGCGAAGCCGCAATGGGCGTGATGATGGCCGGGCAACAAGCTGCGCTGGGCAAGTTCCTGGCCTTTACGCGCGGACAGGAAGAGGCTGCCGACGCTGCCGGCGCCCAATTCCTCGCCAAAGCCGGTATCACCGGGAAGGGCTCGATCGGCTTCTTCCAGAAGCTCCAAGGCATGGAATATCGCCACGGCTTCACCCGCGATGCCGATAGCGAGTTCTATTCCACTCACCCGATGACGGCCGATCGCATCGCCAGCCTGACGGAAATCTACGAGAAGGACCCGGCCTGGACTCGGCCGCTCGATCCGGCGCTCGAGGCCCGCTTCCAGCGGGCCAAGGCCAAGCTCTTCGGCTATCTCGCCGATCCCGCCGATACGCAACGCACCTATCCCGCCAGCGATACCAGCATCGCGGCGCGCTACGCCCGGGCCTATGCCTGGCACAAGGACGGCTTCCTCGACAAGGCGACCGCCGAGACCGACGCGCTGCTCGCGCTGTCTCCGTCCGACCCCTATTTTCTCGAGCTCAAGGGCCAGGTCCTGCTGGAAGGCGGACATCCGCGCGAGGCGCTCGCGCCGCTACGCCGTGCGACCGAGCTGACCGCCAACCAGCCGCTGATCGCCACCACCTTCGGCCATGCGTTGATCGCCACCGAAGACCACGCCAACTTCCCGGAGGCGCTGCGCGTGCTCAAGGCAGCCGTCGCGCGTGACCGGGAGAATCCCTTCGCCTGGTACCAGCTCGGCGTGGTCTATGCCGCCAATGGCGACATGCCCCGCGCCCGGCTCGCCAGCGCCGAACAACAGGTGATGAGCGGCCAGGTGACCGCCGCACTGGCCAGCGCCGAGGCCGCCGAGGCCGAGCTGCCGACCGGTTCGCCCGATTGGCTGCGGGCCCAGGACATCGCCATGGAAGCGCGCGCCGCGATAGAACGCGCCCGCGATCGCAAGTAAGCCCGGCAGCATGAGCAACACACCCGGCCCGGCCCGCAACCGCCTCCGCAACGCAACTGTCGCAGCGATCATTGCGCTGATCGGCGGTGGTGCCGGGTGGCTGATCGGTTCGGACAGCCTGAACCAGAGCGCTATGCCAAGCGGCGACAAGGCCGCGATCGAGCAGGTGGTGCGCAATTACATTCTCGAACACCCCGAGATCCTGCCCGAAGCCATGGAGCGGTTGCGCTCGCGCGAAGATGCCAAGGCGCTGGCCGGCGTTGCCGATGTCGTGAAAACGCCCTTCCCCGGGGCAATACTTGGCAACCCGGAAGGCAAGGTCACGCTGGTCGAATTCACTGACTTCGCCTGCACCTACTGCCGCCAGAGCGTGGCCGATGTGGAGGCGCTGATCGCCGCCAATCCGGAGCTCAAGGTGGTGATCCGCGAGCTGCCGATCCTCAGCCCGCAAAGCGCCGATGCCGCGCGCATGGCCCTCGCGGCGGCCGAACAGGGCCGCTACCTCGCCTTCCATCGCGCGATGTTCGCGATTGGCCGGCCCGATGCGCAGACCATCGCCGCCGCCGCCCGGCAGGCCGGGCTCGACATGGAGCGCGCCAACCGCTTCATCGCCGATCCCAAGGTCGCGGCGGAGATCAATCGCAATCTCGAACTTGCCCGCCAGCTCGGCTTCTCCGGCACCCCGGCATGGGTAGCCGGTGACAAGATGCTTTCGGGCGCCGTCGGCCAGGCGCAATTGGCGCAGGCGATCAACGAGGCCGAAGGTTGATCAGCCGCAGCGGGCGGGTCCTGTGCGGCCTCGCCTTGATGCTAGCTATCCCACCGGCCCACGCGGATGACATGCGCGCAGCGATGGCAACGCTGGAAGCGCAGGACACCCGCTTCCAGACCATCGCCTGGAAACTGGCCAGCGCCAACGCACCCTTTTGCGCCGACTCCGCACCTTCCGCCGGGTTGCTGCTCTACGATATCCGCAATTTCGCCGATTCCGGGGATGTGCGTGCGGCGCTGGGCATCGCCGGGGAGATTGCGGTGGGCGCGGTGGCGCAGGATTCGTCGGCTGCAGACGCGGGCCTACACGCAGGAGACGAGGTGCTCGCACTGGACGGACAGACGATGGCCGGTCAGCCCTCCGCTGCCGAGGGCGACACCATGCGGGTCGACGGATTGCATGACCGCATCGATGCGGCACTGACCCGCGACGGTCAGGTAACGTTGGCCCTGCCCGACCGGCTGGTGACGGTGCGCGGCATACCCGCCTGCCGGGCACGGTTCGAGCTGGTGACCGGCGGCGAAGTAGCGCAAGCGGATGGACGCCGGGTCCAGGTTTCGGCTTCCGCGCTCGACGAGATCACCGACGACGCCGTGCTCGCTGCGCTGCTCGCGCACGAACTGGCGCATCAGGTGCTCGGCCATGCCCGCCGATTCGAAGCGAGTGGCCGCTCGCGCGCGGCGATTCGCGCGAGTGAGCGCGAGGCGGACCGGCTCACGCCCTGGCTGCTGGTCAATGCCGGCTATGAACCATCCGCCGCGCTGCGCTGGATCGACGGATGGGTCAGGCGCCGCGATTGGGGGGTTCTGGGCGACGGAACCCATGACAGCCTTCGCGCCCGCAAGGCCTTGGTCGAGCTCGAACTGGCCGCAATCACTGCCCGCCGCGCGGCCGGAGAGTAAGGCCCGCTCGACTGGCGCGGCCTATTCGGTGAAGCGGCTAAAGGGGCTGTTCACTGGCCGTGACATGACCCGCCGCAGCGTCGGTTCGAAGAAGACCAGCGGCTCGGATTGATAATCGGCATCGAAGGCGTTCTGATCGTATTTCTCGCAGAATTCAGCGCAGGCTGCGAAGTGTGGATGATCGCGCCAGGTCTCGCGCATGTCGCGATCAAGGCCGACATGCTGGAAGTAGTAATAGCCCTGAAAGATGCCGTGCTTGGCAGCGATCCAGTGCAGCTCCTCCGACACGAAGGGCTGGAGAATCGCGGCAGCGATCTCGGAATGGTTGAAGGTGCCGAGCGTATCGCCAATGTCGTGGAGCAGCGCCATGACCACATAGGGCTCGTCGCGTCCGTCGCGATGGGCCCGGGTCGCGCATTGCAGACAATGTTCGAGCCGATCGACCGGGAAGCCGCCGTAATCCCCCTCCAGCAGCCGGAGGTGCTTTAGCACCCGGTCCGGCAGATGCCGGGCATATTCAAGGAACTGTTCGCCGATCAGCGCCCAGTCCGATGCAGTGCTGGCCGTGATCGCGCGAAATTCAGCGCGCGGCGCGTCTCGCTCCATGGCCCGACTCCCCAGGCTCCTCCAGAGCGAAGCCTGCGCTTGCAAAAATCAGACGCAAGCATTTCGCTTCCCCCGAAACGGGACAAGCACTAATATCCACCCATGGCCGTGCTGCCCTTCCGCCCCACCCCCTTCTTCGCCAACAAGAACAAGGCCTTCTGGCGGCTGCAAGGCGTCGGCTGGGGCGGGGCGCTGCTGCTGCGCGCGCTCTCAAACTTTGCCAACGCCCAGCCTGCCTCGATCCTCGTGCTGGCGCTGATTTCCTCGATCACCGGCTTTTCGATCTCGCTGATCCTGTCGGTCGCCTTCCGCCAGCTGATCGCGCGGCGCGCGCTGGTCACCTGGCTGGTGACAGTGCTGCTGCTGCCGCTGGCGGTGGGGCTCTATGCTTTCATTGATGCCTGGGTGATCGGCCTCTACCGGCCAGACAGCGGCACCAGCTTCGCCCAGCTGCTGATCGGCGTGTTCTATCTCGACCTGACGCTGCTCGGCGCCTGGGCCGCGCTCTATTACGCGATCAATTTCTACCTGCAGATCGAGGAGCAGAACGACCAGCTGATCCGGCTGGAAAACCAGGCAACCAGCGCGCAGCTGGCGATGCTGCGCTACCAGCTCAATCCGCACTTCCTGTTCAACACGCTCAACTCGATCTCCACCCTGGTGCTGCTCAAGCAGACCGAGCCGGCCAATGCGATGCTCAGCCGGCTCTCATCGTTCCTGCGCTACACGCTGATCAACGAGCCGACCGGGCGGGTCACTGTCGCGCAGGAGGTGGAGACGCTCAAACTCTACCTCGGGATCGAGCTGATGCGGTTCGAGGAACGGCTGCGCACCTCCTTCCGGATCGATCCGGCGACCGAGGATGCGCTGCTGCCTTCGCTGCTGCTCCAGCCGTTGGTCGAAAACGCGATCAAATATGCCGTCAGCCCACAGGAAAGCGGGGCCGAGATCACCATCACGACGCAGCTCGTCGGGCCAAACCTTCGCATCACCGTCTCCGACACCGGTCCGGGATTGCAAACCGACGCCAGCGACAACAGATTGTCAGGCGTGAGCTTCGACGGCGGAGAACCCGTATCCACCGGCGTGGGCTTGGCCAACATCCGCGATCGGCTGGCCCAGGCCTATGGCGAGGAGCACCGCTTCGACACGGTCGGCGCGCCCGAGGGCGGGTTCGCCGTGATCATAGAGATACCTTACGAGCGCCGAGAACTCTCCGCCGGCGCTCTTCCCTCCCCGGCCCGGCCCCTTGCCACCGCGGGCTGACAGGATAGCAAGAGCATGACCATCCGCACCATCCTTGTCGATGACGAGAAACTGGCGATCCAGGGGTTGCAGCTGCGCCTGCAGAAATTCCCTGATGTCGAGATCATCGATACCTGCTCGAACGGGCGCGAGGCAATCCGCAAGATCAAGACCGAAAAGCCCGACCTCGTCTTCCTCGACATCCAGATGCCCGGCTTTGACGGCTTCTCGGTGGTCAAGGGGGTGATGGAACTCGAGCCGCCGCTGTTCGTCTTCGTCACCGCCTATCAGGAACATGCGGTGCGCGCCTTCGAGGCCAATGCCATCAACTATCTTATGAAGCCGGTCGACGAGGACAAGCTCGCCGACACGCTTGAGCGGGTCCGCACCCGGATCGCCGAGAAGCGCTCGTCCGAGGAGGCGGAAAAGCTCAAGATCGTCCTCGCCGAAGTCGCCCCCGAGGCGATGGAAGCGATGCCCGACGAAGCCGACACCGGCACCGGCCGCTTCGAAAAGCTCATCAACATCAAGGATCGCGGCCAGATCTTCCGCGTCGATGTCGAGTCGATCGAATATGTCGAGGCGGCGGGCGACTACATGTGCATCTACACCGGCGACAACAGCTACATCCTGCGCGAGACGATGAAGGATCTCGAGCGCCGGCTCGATCCGCGCGCCTTCCAGCGCGTCCACCGCTCGACCATCGTCAATCTCGACAAGGTCCGGCAGGTCAAGCCGCACACCAATGGCGAGTGTTTCCTCGTGCTCGAATCCGGCGGGCAGCTGAAGGTCAGCCGCTCCTATCGCGATGTGGTCGCGCGCTTCGTGCACTGACCTTGCGTTCGGCGCCGAACTTGGCGAGACAGCGGCCATGACCGCTTTCACGCTCTCTGCCTTCGATCTGGCCGGCTTCGACCTGCCCGCCTTCATCCGCGCCACGCTGGACGAGGACCTCGGTGTGGGCCTGCCCGGCGGCGGGCATGATGTGACCTCGGAAAGCGTGATCCCGGCCGATTCGCGCTTTTCGGGCGTGATGGACAGCCGCAATGCGATCACCGTCGCCGGCCTGCCGATCGCCGCCGCCTTCTTCCGCGCGCTCGACCCTGCGATGGAGATTACGATCATGGTTGAGGAAGGCGCGCAGGTCCCCGCCGGATCGGACCTGATGCGCCTCACCGGCAATGCCCGCGCCATGCTCACCGCCGAGCGCAGTGCGCTCAACACGGTCCAGCACCTCTCCGGCATCGCCACGCTAACCCGCTCCTATGTCGACGCTATGCAGGGCCAGGCCACACTGCTCGATACCCGCAAGACCATCCCGGGCCTGCGCCATCTTGAAAAATACGCGACCCGCATGGGCGGGGCGCAGAACCACCGCATGGGCCTGTGGGACGCGGCGATGATCAAGGACAACCACGTCGCGGTCGCCGGCGGAGTCGGCGAGGCGGTGCGCCGGGCGCGCGCGGCCGGAGTAAAGGACATTATCTGCGAGGTCGACAGCCTCGCCCAGATCGAACCCGCGCTGGCTGCAGGAGCGAGCCATCTGCTGCTCGACAACATGTCGCTGGACGAACTGCGCGAGAGCGTGGCGCTGATTGCCGGGCGCGTGCCGAGCGAGGCTTCGGGAGGCGTGCGGCTCGACACCATCGCCGCAATCGCCGCGACCGGCGTCACCTACGTCTCGGTCGGTCGCCTCACCCAGAGCGCCCCGGCAGCGGACATCGGGCTGGATTTCACGCCGCTCTAATGTTGCGACTGTCTCTCGCCGCGTTAGCGCTTCTTCCCGGCACTGCCCTCGCCCAGGCATACCACTGCCGCGCTCCCGAGCGCTTCGAGGTTCCGGGCGCCTTCACTCCGGACGGGCCGCGTCAGGCCGTTCCGGTTGCCTCCTATTCGCTCGCGGTCAGCTGGTCGCCCGAGTGGTGCCGCAGCCATCCGGATGACCGGAGCATGCAGTGCAACGCCTCCAGCGGGCGGTTCGGCTTCATCCTGCATGGCCTCTGGCCCGAGGGGCAGTTCGGCGCAGCGCCGCAGTGGTGCTCGGTGCACCCTGTGCCTGACGCCCGGACGCTGCGCGAGCATCTGTGCATGACGCCCAATGCGCGGCTGCTGGCGCATGAATGGGTCAAGCACGGCAGCTGCTTGGCCCCGACCCCGCAGGCTTATTTTCGCTAGGCCTCGATCCTGTGGCGCTCGCTCCGCTGGCCCGACGCCGATGCCCTCTCGCGCCGCGAAGGGCTGACGGTAGGCGAGTTGCGCGCCGCCTTCCTTTCCATCAATCCGGACTGGCGGGCCGACCAACTGGCGGTGAACACCAGTCGCACTGGCTGGCTCACCGAAGTGCGCCTGTGCTACCGGCGCGACTTCATGCCCGGCCCCTGTCCGCGCGGCCGACGCGGTGCGCGCGATAAGGCCCCGCTGAAGATCTGGCGCGGATTCTAGCGTCGTTCGCGAAAGAAGCTGCGCAGCAACTCGCCGGCTTCGGCCTCGCCCATGCCAGAATAGACCTCGGGCTTGTGCAGGCACTGCTCGTGCTCGAACACCCGCGCGCCGTGGTCGACTGCCCCACCCTTGGGATCGGCTGCAGCGTAATAGAGCCGCGCGATCCGGGCATGGCTGATCGCACCGGCGCACATCGGGCAAGGTTCAAGCGTGACCCATAGCTCGCAGCCATCCAGCCGCTCGTTGCCCAGGGCCTGTGCAGCGGCGCGAATCGCCAGCACTTCGGCATGGGCGGTCGGATCGTTGAGCCCGCGCGGGGCATTATGCGCACTGGCGATCACCGCGCCATCCTTGACGATTACTGCGCCGATCGGCACCTCACCAGCAGCGCCGCCACGGCGTGCTTCGGCCAGCGCTTGCGCCATCGGCTCGGGAAGTGGCCAGCGGTTCATCGCCGGGGAGTGGCCGGATCACCTTGACCTTTCAAGGGTGAATCGCTATGGGCGCGCCTTCTCCCGGCAACGGCAGCAATTTTGAAGCGAGTTTACCTATGTCCCGTATCTGCGAACTGACTGGCAAGGGCCGCCAGGTCGGCAACAATGTCAGCCACGCCAACAACAAGACCAAGCGCGTCTTCCTGCCCAACCTGCAGAACGTCACGCTGCTCTCGGACGGGCTGGACCGCAGCTTCAAGTTCCGCGTCTCGACGAACGGCCTGCGTTCGGTCGAACATGTCGGCGGGCTCGACAACTGGCTGCTCAAGACCAGCGACGACGATTTGTCGGAGCGCGCGGTCAAGGTGAAGCGCGAGCTGGAGAAGAAGCAGGCCGCCTGATCCACCAGCGCCTGCGGGTGCTGTCCTTCAGCTGAATTTCGAAAGGCGCGCGGGAGCAATCTTGCGCGCCTTTCAGCGTCTGGGGGGCAGGTCTTTCGGATCGAGCACAAGCCGCCACAGCAGCGTGCGCTGGAACGCCGCGCTGTTGTCGTCGGAGATCAGCCAGACATCGAGTTTGCCGTCGCCGCGCGGAACGATGGCCATGCCTTCGAAATTGTCACGCGGGAGCGGGTCCTCGATTCGGGCCAGCGTTACGCCCGCCCAGAGCTTGCCCGGAACGATCTCCGCCGGATCGGCGAGGACGATCCGGCCGGCGAAGCGAATCGGCACCGGCCAGGTCATCTGCCGCATCAGAATCAGCACCCGCCCGTCCGGCAGCGCAGCCATGTCGGTCGGCCGGAACCCGTCGGCGCCGGCGAAGGTGAAAGGCTGGGGGTGCGAACCGGTCACCGGATCGGCGGCAAAGATCAGCCCGTCGTGCAGTCGCCAGTCTCGCCAGCTGGAAAAGGCCTCATGCAGCACGATGAAGCGACCGTCCGCTAGGCGCACCATGGCTTCCGGCCCGAGGTTTTGCGACCAGCCGCGCATCGCGCCGGGCCTGGCCATGCCGGTACGGGCGAAATCGGGGCCGTGCCGGGAAATAGTGTTGCTCAATTCCCAGCCGAACCACAACGTCCCGGTCGTGGGATCGCGGGTGGCGAATTCGACGTCCCGGCCAAAGCGGCGGTCATAGGGATTGACCGGGAGGGCCCGGAGCTGCGGAGTACCCCCGCTACCGGGGAGGGGGAGTTCCATCAGATTGGCACCGTCGCTGATGGCGAGGAGCTTGTCCTGCGCAATCGGCAGCAGCGCCGAGTAACCGCCGAAACCTTCCTTGGGGCCTTGAATCCACCAGGCGCCGGCAAGGGTGAAGGGACCGAGCAGCGATCCGCCGCGCGCTTCGGGTGGTAACGCCAGCGGGTGCAGGACAACGCTCGAGCGGCCTGTGCCCACTCGCGGCGCATCGCGCCACAGCACCCCCGGGATGATCGCCAGGAGCAGCAGGAGAGCGAAGAGCCGGCGCATGAAGTAGGCGACGGTCAGTTTCATGTCTGAGCGAAATACGCCTGGCTGAACGGCAACAGAAAACGATGAAACGGCTTGGCCGAACCAATCGCATTGCGGTTTATCTTTTCACGGACCTGGGCGACGCTTGCGGTCGTCACGGTGCGCTGCGTGAGTTGCGGGTCGAGCACGGCCGGCTCGAAGGCAAGACCGCAGAAATCGAGCATCGAAGTGATGACGCGCTCCGGATCGCTCACCAGATCTTCGTAGGGGACGACATGAATGCGCCCCTGCAGGACTTGCCGCCAATGGAAGAAGAGGGCGTCCTCAAGCTTGAAATGGTACGCCATTGCCGGAAGCGACCACGACCATTCGAGACCCTGATTGAACCAGTTCCGAAATGCCGACCAGGCACAGTCGACCGGATCTCGGCGGACCCAGATGATCGGTGCATCCGGGAACAGGCTCGCAATCAGCCCCATTGATCGGCTGGAGTTCAGCGACTTGTCGACGATTCTGCGCTCGCCGGGGAAGCGTTGCGCAAGCAATCCGTCATAGAGTTGGCGAAGCTCGGCGAGAGTACCGCCGCGATCGGCAAAAGCTTCGAACGCCGGATAGCTCAGCCCGCCCACATCCTGCTGAACCAGCCGCATCAGTCCGAGTTCCTCGCCATTTTCTATGGCTGAATGGCTCACCAGGATTTGCTCCACAAGCGTCGTCCCGGATCTTGGCAGGCCGGTAACGAAGATGGGGCGGGAAGCGCCGAGTTGGCTGATTTCCTGCCCAAGCCGGGAAATCACCGGTGGATGCCAGCCTTCCGTCGCCTGCTGTGCCTCATCGCGATCCCGTTTGAGATCCGCTGGCCGCAATCGGGCCATGATCGCCGCCCCGGCCGCATAGCGGGATGCCGCCTCTTCAACCTGGCCCCGGGCTTCGAGCAGGCGTGCCAGCGCATATTGCCAGGCGGCCTGCTCAAGCGGCGGCTGGCTCGCGATTGCTTCCTTGTCGGCAAATATGCGCTCTTCATCGTCCGGTTCGATATTGCCGATCATCGCTAGCGCCAGCCGCGACTGACCGGATTTCGGACTCGCCTCAAGCGCCTCGCGCAAGGCAAGGCGCGCTTCGGCGAAGCGTCCGAGATTGATTGCCATGGTGCCGCGACTGTAGGCATTGGCGTGGGCATCGGGAACGGTCGGCGGGAGTTCCTGCAACAGGGCATAAGCCTGTTCCACCGAGGCCGTTTGCGCAAGCAGCGCTGCCTTGTCGTATAGCGCGGCCGGATCATTGCCCTGAGCGTCGACATAGCGGTCCATCGCCGCACGGGCGCCGTTGATCTCACCATTGTGCTGGAGCAGCGTGGAGATCGCTTTCCACTGGCGGCCGAGCGGCGGACTTGCGGCGACCAGGGAAAGCGCGATGGCGTTACCTTCAGCGCGATCGTTCTTGCTCAGCGCATCGCGCAAGCGAAGCAATTGGGTGCGGGCCTCGTCGATTTGCATGCAGGTACCCGTACAAAAACAAAGGGGGGCGGCGCAATGCCACCCCCCTGATTTTCGCCTTTCGGCCGGTTCGGGTTTAGAACTCAACCCCGAACTGGAAGCGGAAGTAGCGCGGCTGCTGGAAGCCCAGCGGCGTACCATAGTCACCACGCGGGCGGCCGTTGGTCTGGGTGCCCAGTTCGCGCAGGTCGGTCACGCCGTGACGGTTGAACACGTTGAACACGTCGACGCGGAAGGTGGCGTTCACAAGTTCGGTCGGGAACTTGATAATCGCCGAGACGTTCGTGAAGATGGTCCAGTCGGACTTCAGCACGCTGCCGCGCGGCGTCAGCTTCAACGTGGTAGCAGTCGCGGTGTTGGTCGATGCGAAGGCAGGATTGGTGATGATCTTGCCCGAAGCATCGACGTTGCAATAGAAGCCTGCCGCACCATAGGCGCCCGCGAAGGCATCGACCGAAACCGGTACGCGGCCGATGCAACCGAACTTGCGCGGCGCGTTCGCCTGGCTCTGCACACCCAGCGTCAGCCAGTTGGTCGGTGCATAGGAACCGAACATCTTGAACTGATGCGTCGCGTCGCCCGGCAGCGGGCCATAAGTACCGTTGGTCAGGCCCGGCTGGTCGAAGGCAGTGGTCAGGCCCGAGTCGGTCTGGCCGTTGTCCGAGCGGATGCCGCCTTCGATGTTACCACGAGACTGCGACCAGGTGTACGAAGCACTCAAGCCCCAGGTGCCGTCGAATTCACGATCGAAGGTCGCAGTCACCGCCTTGTAGGTACGCTCAGCCTTCGGATAGCCGAGCTGCGCTGCGGTGAAGTTGACCGTGCGGTACTTCGTTTCGCCCGGGATATACTCCTGCAGCTGGATCGTCGCATCGCGGCCGGGGTTGGCGAGCACGTACTGGTGGAAGCCAGTCCAGAGGCTCGAGCAGCCCGACAGCTTGTTGGCGGTGCAGTAGTCGTTGACCGCCTTGTCGATTGCGATGTCTTCCAGCGAGTCGTTCAGCTTGCGGTACTGGCCGAACAGACCCACGCGGATCCGTTCGCCGAGCTGCTGTTCGACACCGAACACGAACTCGTCGACCGACTGCGGCTTGAGGCTTTGCGAGACCAGCGCGCTCGGATCGGCAGCAGTGCCGTCTGAAATCACGTCGCAATTCAGTGCGCTGGAGTTCGGGCACTTCACCGCGTCGGCAAAGCCCACAACCCCCGCGCCCAGGATCGGGCTGCCATTGGGATTCACGCCTGTGACCAGGTTGTAGGTGGTGTAGTCAAGCTCGGCACCCGCCAGGCGGATGTTGGTGTTGGCAACGATCGGCAGGAAGTAGCGCCCGAACGAGCCGTAGATCTTCGTCCGCTTGTCCCCGGTCGGATCGAAAGTGAACGACAGGCGCGGAGCCCATTGATCTCCCGACTTGTAGTAGTTGGCACCGCTGGCTGTGTCGTTAGCGAAGCGATCGTTGCGCACACCCAGGTTCAGGGTCAGGCGATTGTCGAACAGCGACCACGCATCCTGGATGTAGAACGCTTCGTTGCGCGACTCGAACGTCCCGCCCACGGTCCGCGTCCGCCCGGTTACGTACAGAGTGTTGGGTTTCGTTACATAAACGTCGCCCGACGGCCCCGAGTTCGTGTAGACCCAGGTTACGTTCCCGGTGTAGGCATCGTTGGCAACCGATGTCAGGTTTTCGCGGTCGTAGCCGGCTTTGATGTGGTGTTCGCCGAAGGCGTTGATATAAAGTTCGGCGTCCGCGCGATAAAATTCGCGCTTGTCGAGGTTGGTCTGGATCAGGTTGATCGCGTTGCCGGACAGTGCGGGCGAGAAGTTGCCCGAAGTGTCAGCAACGTACGGATCGTCCGGAGTGGTCGAGCCAACGATCGAGCGGCGCTTGTTCTGGCCATAGGCGGCTGAAACAGTGAGGAAGCTGGTGAATTCACCGGTGTAGCGGCCGACGAAGTTTTCACCACCGCCCTGAATCAGCGCAGTGCTCTGATACTTGCCGACGACAGGACCACCGACATCGACACGACTATCGTAACCGCCACCAGTCGCATCGACGATGCCATAGGAGAACAGTTTGCGATCAAAGCTCGAGTTGAAATAGGTGCCTTCGAGACGGTGACCGTCGAAGGGAATGATGTCAATCTTGCCGCCGTAATAGGGCGACTGACTCTTGAGCACTTCGCGACGAAGGCCGGTGCTGTAGGGAGGCACTGCAACACCGCTCACCAGCGTGTTCGGGTTGGCGGTCAGCAGGGTGTCGCCGGTCTTCAGCGAGTTCATCTGGTAGAAACCATAGAAGAACACGCGGTCCTTGATGATCGGCCCGGACAGATGTGCAATCGCCTGAATCGTCTCAGTGGTGTCCTGGTCGTTCTGGTTGATCAGAGTGTTGGGCGCATTCTCGTAAGACGCGTCCGGAATATAGTTGAACATCATTCCGCCGTGGAACTGGTTCGAACCGGACTTGGTGACCGCGTTGACGAACCCACCGGTAAAGCGACCGAATTCGGCGGGGATGCCGCCGTTCTTGACCTCAACCGTCTGGTAGAATTCGAACGGCACTTCAACCGCGCCCAGGCCCTGGCGGAAGTCGGTGATGTTCAGGCCGTTGACGAAGAAGGCGTTCTCGGAAACCGACGAACCCGATACCCCGGCGAGGCTACCGAAGGCGGAGTCACCCTGGGTGGCGCCGGGCGTCAGCATGACGATCGAGGTCAGGTCGCGCGAAATAGGAATGCGGCTGGCGAGTTCGGCGACCGGGATGACGGCGCCGGTGGTGGCGCGATCGAAATCCGACACCTTGATGCGGGCGCCGAGCACGACGATGCCCGTGTCGTTGGCAGCCTGTGCAGCGGAATCGGGGACAAGCCGGAAGCTGTTGCCGCCCGAAGACTGGGTCAGCGTGACTTTCGAGTCACTGAAGGTGGCAAAACCGTCAGCGCTCACGGCAAAGGTGTAGCTGCCCTGGGGTAGGGTCGGCACGCGGTAGCCGCCGTTGGAATCAGTGGTGACCGTGCGGACGAAGCCCTGATCGTTCGAGGTGATCTCAACGGTAGCATTGGCAATCGGCTGATCGTTGCCATCAACGACACGGCCCGTTGCGGTCACATAGGAGAAATCCTGAGCAAGAGCCGGCGAAGCGAGCATTGCGCCGGCCAGACCCACGCCAATAGCAGTAATAGCTTGAACAGCAGCACCCGCCCGAAGAGCGGTAAGAGTGGTTTTTTTCACGTTCCAGTCCCTTTTCCCAATGGAGCTGCCTGGAATGGAGCAACCCCATACGCCTTTCCGACCTGAGGAACCGACTTCGTGCATTGCCCCCACGGACTCGTCGCACGTTGGCCACAGATTCGGAAAAAGATGAGTTTAATTGGCTGAAAGCCCGACCTACGCCAAGGCAATTGACAGGCATGTCAGCACAAAATCAGCGGGATGTAACAAAACAGCCACACAGTTTCGCGCGCGCGAAACGGCGAAATCCCGCCATTTTTCTAGCGTTTTGTAATATTGTTACAATTGTTACCGGTCCAATTGACGTATCATTTCAGCAAATCGACCGAGTGCATCGCGATATGTGCATGTGCAACATCGGGTTTACAACGTCACGGCATTGCCCCGGCCAGCAGCGGCGGATCGAGCCGGGCATCACGCCACTTGATGCTCCAGTGCAGATGTGGCCCGCTGGCGCGCCCGGTCATGCCGATGCGGCCGATCACCTGGCCCTGACGGACCACGTCCCCCGCCTTCACCAGCAGCTGCGAGCAATGCAGGAAGGCGCTGTTCAGCCCCATCCCGTGGTCGATCATCAGCAGGTTGCCTTCGAGCGTGAAGGGGCTTTCCGCCGCCAGGATCACGACGCCGTCGGCCGGGGCAACGAACGGCGTGCCGGACTGGCCGGTGCTGATGTCGATGCCTGAGTGATAGCTGCCCGGCACGCCCTGGTAGATGCGCTGCGATCCGAAACGCCCAGAGATCCTGCCCCGGACCGGCCACACGAGCCGCTGACGCCAACCCTCGCTATGCGAATCGATCGCACGCGCGGCGGCAATCCGCGCGACCTCGGCGCTGCGCCGGCGGAGGAACTCGGCCGGCGGCGTGGCGGACGGGCGCAGCGGCACCGCGATGCGTTCGATCTGCCAGGCGCGCGGGGCGATCGCAAGTTTCGTGGTGACGGTCCGGCCGTCGGTGAGGGTGGCCTCAAGTAAGCCGTCCGGCCCGGCGTCGCGATCGAAGGCGATGAAGAAGCGGCGCTCGGCATCGAGCGGCACCGAGACGCCGCCCAACCGCACCTCACCCGCGCCCGCAGGTGCGGTCCCGCGCAGCCAGCCGCCCTGGGTCTGCTGACCGACCAGCTCGAAGCCGGTCGCGCCCTGGACTGCGTCCCCCGAGGCGGCGGGATAGGACGCGGCAATGCCCGGCAATGCCGCAAGCGCGAGAAGTGCGAGGCAGCGGCCCGCGATCGAAAGCGTCATGCCTGGCCTTGCGCGCGCCGCAGTGCGGCCTCCGCACTGGCATAGGCTTCCTGCAGCGGTACGCTCCAGTATCGCAGGGTGGCCAGTTCGACCCGCTCGCCGGTCACCGCGCAGGTCACGAAGCTGCCAGCGGCGAGCACGCGAAAGCCGTTGGCTTCATAACGCAGCACGGCTGCACGATCGGAGGAGTTCATCAGCATCGCGCCAACCTAGCGCCAGCCGCGGCTCAAAGCAATTTGCCCTGTTCCGGCGGCGCTGCGCTGCCCGCTTTTCGCGGCGCGGCGGGGCGGCTGCCGGCTGGCACCACACCCAGCTCGCCATCGTGGAAGCGCAGGGTCAGCGCCGACTCGGTCGCTGCCGCCGCCTTGCTGGTCAGCGTGCGCCCATCGGCAGACAGGACCTGCACATAGCCGCGCTCCAGCACACGGTATGGATTGAGCGAGGCCATGATCCGCGCCAGCGAATCGAGCCGCTCACTTGCTGCCGCGATCCGGGTCCCGACCAGCGTGGGAGCGAGCCGGGTCGCCGCCAGCCGATCACGCGAACGCTCGACCCGCGCGCGCAACAGCGGCGCGGAGAGGCGCCCGGCCTGTTGCAACAGCGCGGTGCGGGCGGTGGCAGTGCGGTCAATCAGGCCCCGCCGCAGCCGCTCGGCCAGTTCATCCAGCCGCTGCATCTGCGGGCTGAGCAGTGCTTGCGGCGCGGGCAGGCGCTGGACTCGGCCCTCCAACCGCTCGCGCCCGAGCTGGAGCGGGCGGACCACCGCGCGGCGCTGGCGCAGGCCGAGTTCGGCCAGTTGCCCGAGCAATTCCTCTCGCACCGGCACCGCCATCTCGGCGGCGGCGGTCGGCGTTGGCGCGCGGCGGTCGGCGGCGAAGTCGGCCAGCGTCGTGTCGGTCTCATGTCCGACCGCGGAAATGACCGGGATCGAACACTCGGCGATGGCGCGGACCACCACTTCCTCGTTGAAGGCCCACAGGTCCTCGATCGAGCCGCCGCCCCGGGCGACGATCACCAGGTCCGGACGCGGCACCGCTCCGCCCGGCGCCAGCGCAGAAAAGCCGCGCACCGCCGCCGCTACCTGCTCGGCTGCGCCCTGGCCCTGCACCAGCACCGGCCAGACCAGCACATGGGTGGGGAAACGGTCGGCGAGGCGGTGGAGGATGTCGCGGATCACCGCTCCGGTGGTCGAGGTGACCACCCCGATCACGCGCGGCAGGAACGGCAGGGCGCGCTTGCGCTCCGTCGCGAACAGCCCCTCCGCCTCGAGCCGCGCCTTGGTTTTGGCCAGCAGCGCGAGCAGCGCGCCCTCGCCAGCAATCTCCATCCGCTCGACCACCATCTGGTAATTCGAGCGGCCGGGATAGGTGGTGAGCTTGCCGGTGGCGATCACCTCCAGCCCGTCCTCCGGCTGGAAGGCCAGCCGCGAGACGGTGCCGCGCCACATCACGGCGTCGAGCCGCGCAGCCTCGTCCTTGAGCGCGAGGTAGAGATGGCCCGAGGCGGCGCGCTTCACCCCCGAAAGCTCGCCCCGCACCCGCACGAAACCGAAGCGATCCTCGACCGTGCGCTTCAGCAATGCGGAAATCTCGCTCACCGAGAGCGCGGCAGCGTTGTCCCCACCGGACTCCTTCGCTACCAGCCCGGCGGAGAGATCATCTTCTTCAGGGGACGGCGGCATGAATATCCTGCTTCTGGGATCGGGCGGGCGCGAACATGCGCTGGCCTGGAAGCTGGCGCAATCCCGCCTGTGCGACAAACTTTATGCCGCACCCGGAAATCCGGGGGTGGCCCGGTTCGCCGAGCTGGTAGCGCTCGACGCAGGTGACCACGACGCGGTTTGCCGCTTCTGCGAGGGGCAGCGCATCGGCCTGGTGGTGATCGGCCCCGAAGGTCCGCTGGTCGACGGGCTGGCCGACAGCTTGCGCGACGCCGGCGTGCCGACCTTCGGGCCGGGCCGGGCCGCCGCCCAGCTTGAGGGTTCCAAGGGCTTCACCAAGGACCTATGCGCCCGGGCCAATATCCCGACCGGCGGCTATGTCCGGGTCGACAACGAGGCGGACGGCCTCGCCGCGCTGGCCCGCTTCGGGGCGCCAGTGGTGGTCAAGGCCGATGGCCTCGCCGCCGGCAAGGGCGTGACCGTGGCGATGACCATGCCCGAGGCCGAGGAAGCGATCCGCGAGATCTTCGCCGGGCGCTTCGGAGAAGCCGGGGCCGAGGCGGTGATCGAGGAATTCCTTGACGGCGAGGAGGCGAGCTTCTTCGCGCTGACCGACGGGCACACCATCGTCCCTTTCGCCTCGGCGCAAGACCACAAGCGCGTCGGCGACGGCGATACCGGCCCCAACACCGGCGGCATGGGCGCCTACAGTCCGGCCCGGGTGCTGACCCCGGCGCTCGAGGCCGAAGTGATGACCCGGATCATCGCCCCGACGGTCAAGACGCTGGCCGACGAGGGGATGCCCTACACCGGCGTGCTGTTCCTTGGCCTGATGCTCACCCGACAGGGCCCCCAGCTGATCGAATACAACTGCCGGTACGGCGATCCCGAATGCCAGGTGATGATGCTGCGGCTCGAATCCGATCTCGGCGAGCTGCTGTTCGCCTGCGCCGACAACCGCCTCGGCGCCCTGCCCCCGCCTCGCTTCTCGGCCGATACGGCGCTGACCGTGGTGATGGCCGCCGAGGGCTACCCCGGCACACCGAAGCAGGGCGGGAGCATCGCCGGGATCGGGCAGGCCGAAGCGGGCGGGGCGCTGGTGTTCCACGCCGGCACTGCACTGAAAGATGGCCAACTTGTCGCGAGCGGCGGCCGGGTGCTCAATGTCACCGCAAGGGGAACCAGCGTGAGCGAGGCTCAGACCCGGGCCTATGCCGCAGTCGACGCGATCGATTTTCCCGAGGGCTTCTGCCGGCGCGACATCGGCTGGCGGGAAGTGGTGCGGGAGCAGGGATAACCTCAAATTGCAGCTGGCCGCTGCTTGAGATCGCTGTTAATGTTCCCTATTCGTTCGATTCGGCGCAGGGGTATGAATGTCAGATCTCGAACCAGTCCGCCTTCAGGAGGATGAGGCTACGGGTGATCGTTTTCTCGTCTACGGCGACGGGACGGGCATTCATGTCGAGGCGAGCTACATCGGCGACGAGCTGTGGATGACCCAAGCACAAATTGCCGCGCTTTTTGGACGTGATCGCTCAACAATTACAAAACATATCAACAATATAATAGAGGATGGCGAACTCGAGGAAGCGACTTCTGTGCAAAAATTGCACGGAAGTCTCGGCCGGCCGGCCGTTCTCTACAGCCTCGATATGGTAATCTCGGTTGGCTACAGGGTTGCGTCGAAGCAGGCGACCCTGTTCCGGAGGTGGGCAACCGACAAACTGGTACAGTTTGCCACCAAGGGCTTCGTGATCGACGCACCGCGCCTGAAGACCCCCGACTATCGCGACCGGATTGCCGAACTCAAGGAGATCATCCGGGACATTCGCTCGGACGAAGCGAATGTCTATCGTGAACTCCGGGCAATCTGCGCCATGTGCCAAGACTATGATAGCCAGTCCGAATCCTGGCAAACCTTCTATCGCAACGCCCAGGCCAAGCTGATCTACGCAGTCTGCTCTGACACTCCCTCAGGGATTTTGCGTGCAAGAGCCGATGCGGACAAGCCGAACATGGGGCTTACCAACTGGCCCAACACGAACATTCGCATGGCCGATGTCTCGGTGTAAAAAGCTACTTAGGCGATGCCGAGATCAAGGAGCTCAATCGTCTCACCGTGATCCTTCTCGACATCTTCGAGGATCAGATGGACATGGACCGCCTCAAGATGTTGCAGGAAGCATCGCAATTGCTTGATGGGCAACTCAAGAACCTCGGTCGAGGCGTGCTAAGCACCGGCGGAACGATATCGATGACCGACGCCAAACGTCATGCCGAGGACGAGTGTGGTAAGTTCAAGGCGCGGCAGAAACAACTCCGTCACGAACAGGCTGATCGCGCAATCGCTGAAATCAAGCACGAACAAGACAGCTTGCCAAAACGGCGACGATAAACGGCGTCCAGTCGTCGCGCTCCGCGCGCGCTCACGCCACCAACTCCCGCAGGTTAGCCTCGGGCCTTGCGCCATAATGCGAAATGTTCTCGGCGGCGCAGATCGCGCCCAGCTTGAGGCACGCGTCCAGCGATCGACAGTTGACGTGGCCGAACAGGAAGCCGGCGGCGAAAAGGTCGCCGGCGCCAGTGGTATCGACCACCCGTGCGACGGGTTCGGCCGGGACTTCGGCCGCCGCGCCGCCGCGCACCGCGACCGCGCCTTGTTCGCTGCGGGTGACTACCAGCGTCGGGACCTTGTGCTTCAACGCGGCGATGCCGTCGTGGAAGTCCTCGCAGCCGGTCAGCGCGGCCAGTTCGACATGGTTGGCGAAGAGGATGTCGATTGCCCCGGCATCGATCAGTGCGCGGAAATCGTCGCCATGGCGGGCGATGACGAAGGCGTCCGACAGGGTGAAGGCGACTTCCCGCCCAGCCTCGCGCGCGGCGGAAATCGCCCGGCGCATCGCGGCTCGGGGCTCTTCCGGGTCCCACAGATAGCCTTCGAGATAGAGCACCTTCGCCGCCGCGATCTGGGCTTCGTCCAGCGCTTCGGGGGGTAGGAACTGCGAGGCGCCGAGATAGGTGTTCATCGTCCGCTGCCCATCGGGGGTAACGAAGATCAGGCAGCGCGCGGTGGGCGGTTCGCCGACCCGGGCAGGCGCCTTGAAGGCGATGCCGGCGGCGCGGATATCATGCGCGAAAACCTCGCCCAGCTGGTCGTCCGCGACCTGGCCGATGAAGGCGCAGTTTGCACCCAGCGCTGCCAGACCGGCCAGCGTATTCGCCGCTGAACCGCCCGAAATCTCACGCGCAGGGCCCATCGCCTCGTAAAGCGCATGGGCCTGATCGGTATCGATCAGCGTCATGCCGCCGCGGGTCATCCCCAGCGCCTCGATCTGCGTATCGTCGCACGGCGCCATGACATCGACGATGGCGTTGCCGATGGCGATGACGTCGATGGTGGGCGCGGTCATGTCGGAAACCTCTGCTGCGAAGCGGACTGCGAGCGCGCCTAGCCCTCACTCCATCGCAGGGCAAGGGCATGGGGCGTTGACAGCAGCGGCGCGGCGGGCGATTCGCGCCATCCAATGAGCATCCGGATTTCCCTTGCCTGCCTGTCGCTGGCGCTGCTGGCCGGCTGCGGCGGTTCTGCCGGCAAACCGCCGGTAAAAAGCGTCACCCCGCCACCCCGCACCGCACCGCGTGCCGTGCCGCGTACTGTAGCACGCCCGCCCGCCATCCGCCCGCCGCCGCCTGCCCAGGTCCTCGCGCTGCCGGGGCTTGAGGGCGTGATTGGCTCAAGCTCGGCGGATCTGGCCCGCCAGTTCGGCCCGGCTCGGCTCGATGTGTGGGAGGGCGATGCGCGCAAGTTGCAGTTTTCTGGCACGGCCTGCGTGCTCGACGTGTATCTTTATCCGGCCGCGCCGGGTGCCGAGCCCAAGGCCACCTATGTCGATGCTCGCCGCCCGAGCGACGGCAAGGATGTCGATCGCGTCGCCTGTATCACTGCCTTAAGGGCACGTTAGCGCCGCATTAAGCCGCACGTTCGAGCAGCGCCGTCTCATCGCGGTGCGCGCGGCGAGCGATGGCCAGCATCAGCAGTACGATCGGCGCGCCGACAATGTTGATACTCAGCATGGCAAAGCGCAGATCGCCGGTGCCATCCGAAACGACCCCGACGACATAAGGCCCGATGCCGAGCCCGGTAATCGTCGCCGCGAGCAGATAGACGCTGCCCATCACCGCACGCATCCGCGGCAACACCTGCTCATACATGATCGCATAGAGCGGCGGCAGCCAGCCGGTGAGGATCAGGCTGTAGGGGATGAAGCGCAGGTAGAAGCTGGTGGGATCGGGCGCGTGATAGACCCAGATCGCCATGACCGGCGAAACCCCCATGGCGAAGAGCGATACCCAGGCCCGGCCCCGGCCCGGCAGGCGCAGCTGCAGCCAGTCGGAGAGGATGCCCCAGATCAGATGGCCGAAGATCCCGCTCGCCGCCGAAAGCAGGCCGAACTGCAGCGCGGTGTCCTGGGTCGAGAGGCCATAGGTGCGCATCAGGAAGCTGGGATTGAAGCCCATCATCCCGTAATTGACCACCGACTGCAGCGAGCCGACCGCCATGCACATGATCAGCGTCGGCGATTTGGCGATGACGCGGTAGGCTTGGGGATCAGTCCGGACCATGTTCTGGACCATGTTGACCAGCGCAATCAGGCCAAACCCGATCACGCCCCACTGCAGCGCATGCGGGCTCATGCTGAACACCCCGAAATCGAGCGAGGGACGCGGGGCAAAGTCGCTGCACAGGTGATAGAGCCCCCACATCGCCGCCACGATCAGGCCGATCAGGCCGAGGTTGCGGCGCCATTGCGCCCCGCTCGCCTTGCCGCGGGCCATCGCCAGCCAGCTGAACACCGGCAGGACCGCCGCAAAGACGTTCCAGCTGGCGCGGAACGGCGCGGGATCGGGCGGGGTTGAGATGCCGTCCATCGCCCCGCGCTCCGGCTCCTGCAGCCGCCACATGAAGAGCGACAGCACGAAGCCCGGCACCGAAGCGACGAGGAAGGCAAACTGCCAGCCCTTCAGCCCGAGCGGCGCGGTGCCGCCGGGATAGGCATTGCCCCACCAGGCAGCGGCCACCCCGCCGAGTACCAGCGAGCCGCCGATCCCCAGCGAGATCGCCGACGACAGCACCGCCATGACAAACCCCCGGCGATGCTTGGGCCAGTAGTCATAAAGCATCGAGGTGCCGGCCGGCTGCGAACTGGCCTCGCCGATCCCGACTCCGAGCCGCGAAACAGCCAGCATCGCAAAGCCCGAGGCCATGGCCCCGAAGGCGGTCGCGCCCGACCAGAAGGCAAGCGAGATCGAGAGCAGCTTGACCCGGCTCCAGCCGTCCGCCAGCCGCCCCAGCGGCAGCGAAAACAGCGCGTAGAACAGGCCGAACACGGTGCCATACAGCAGCCCCATCTCGGCATCGCCGACACCGAGATCGGCCTTGATCGCCGGAGCGAGGATGGCCAGGATCTGCCGGTCAAGCAGGCTCACCGCCTGGGTCAACGCGACCAGCAACAGCGCATAGCGCGCAGTGGGCGTGATGATCCGCGGTGGTGCTTCCATGTCCTGTCCTCTTCCGTAACCGGTCCGTGCCGGCCCTTGTTTCTAGAGCTTGAACCAGCGCTCGGCGTTGGTCTGCATCAGCTTCTTCTTCTGCGCGTCAGTGATCGCCAGATCGTCGTGCATCCGCACTTCGTCGGCGACGTATTCGTAAGGGTAATCCATCGCGTAGAGCACCCGGTCCTCGCCCATCACCTCGATCATCAGCTTGATCGCGGGTTCAAACGGCATGCCGCTGGTGGTGCCGAGGATATTGTTGCGCATGTAGTGGAACAGGTCATGCTCCAGCGGCTTGATCGCCGGATACCGCTGCGAGCGCACCCCGGCGAGATGCATGTAATTGGTGCGGTAGAGCCAGTAGGGCAGCGCCTCGCAGCCATGCCCGGCCATCACTTGCAGCGTGGGATAGCGATCGAACACCCCGGCGGTCAGCAGCCGCAGCAGGTGAAAGGCAGTCTCAACCCCGAAGCCGAACGCCGCGCCATCCAGCCCGGCCTCGACCATGGTGCCGATCATCGCATCGGGCGGCGATTGCGGGTGGATATAGAGCACCTGGTCCGCCTCGACGCAGGCCCTCAGGATCGCATCGAACTGCGGCTCATCGAGATAGTGCCCCTGGGTGTGGCTGTTGACCATCACGCCCTTAAAGCCGAGCTCCTGCGCCCCGCGCCGGATCTCCTGCGCCGACCATGCCGCGTCCTGCGGGGCGATGCTGGTCATGCCGTAGAAGCGGGTCGGATAGCGTTCGCAAGCGTCCCCCAGCTTGTCGTTGGCCCGGCTGACGATGCCCTTGGCCTCATCCGCATCGAGCATCGGCTGGACGCCGGGCGAGGTGAAGGAGAGGATCGCCTTGTCGATCCCGGTCGAATCCATATCGGCGATGCGGCGTTCGCCAAGGTCCATCAGCCGGTCCATGATCAACTGGGCGCGTTCCGAGGTGCTGGTGGCGTAGAAGCCCCACAGCGAGGTGGTCGCCTTGTCGGCAGTGCCGTCCCTGACCATGCGGACATAGACGTCGATCTGCTCGCGGGTGGCGAAGGCTTCCTCGGCGGCGATGCGCAGGTAACCGCGGTCCCCGCCGGTCTTGAGTTCGTGAGTCATAAATCCTCCCCGATTATATTCTCAGATGCCTTCGTGGATCGAGCGCGTGGCCATGCAGGCGAGCACGCCCTCCGGCCCGTCCTCGGCCCCGTGGCCAGACCAGCGGACCCCGCCGAACGGCGCGTCGGCCGAAGCGACCATGCCGGTGTTGAGCGCGATCATGCCGGACTCGAGGTCGCTCGAGAGCCGCTGCTTGCGGCGCTCATTGCCGGTCCAGGCATAGGCGGCGAGGCCATAGGGCAGCCGGTTGGCCTCGGCGATCATCGCCTCTTCACCCTTGAACGGGTTGATCAGCGCGACCGGGCCGAAGGGTTCCTCGTTCATCGCCATGGCATCGAGCGGGATCTCGGAGAGCACAGTGGGGGCAAAGAAGAAGCCCCGGTTGCCGATCCGCTCACCGCCGGTGTGGAGCTTGGCGCCGCGCGCCACGGCATCGGCGACCAGCCGCTCCATCGCTTCGGGCCGGCGGGGATTGGCCATTGGGCCCATCTGCACCCCGTCTTCAAGGCCATTGCCGACCTTGATCGCCCCCATCCGCGCGGCGAAGCCATCGCGGAAGCGCTCGAACACGTCTTCCTCGACGATGAAGCGGGTCGGCGAGACGCAGACCTGGCCGCAGTTGCGGGTCTTGGAAGCGACCAGCGTATCGAGCGCGCGTTCGAGATCGGAATCGCCGAACACCAGCACCGGGCCATGCCCGCCCAGCTCCATCGTGGTGCGCAGCATGTTGTCTGCGGCGAGCTTGACGAGGTGCTTGCCGACCACGGTCGAGCCAGTGAACGAGAGCTTGCGCACGATCGGGCTCGCCAGCAGATGCCGGCTGACCTCATCGGGCACGCCGTACACGGCCTGCGCCACCTGCGGGGGCAGGCCGGCATCGAGCAGCGCCTGAAGCACCGCGAGGGCCGAAGCCGGGGTTTCCTCGGCGCATTTGAGGATGACAGAGCAGCCCGCGGCGATCGGCCCGCCGAGCTTGCGGCCCGGATTGGCGATCGGGAAGTTCCACGGCGCAAAGGCGGCGACCACGCCGACCGGCTCATGCGTGACGGTGGAACGCTGGCCTTCGGGGCGGACCAGGATGCGGCCGTACAGCCGCTGGCATTCGCCCGCGTAGAAATTGAACAGGGCGGCGACCATGCCGACTTCGCCCTTGGCTTCGGTAAAGGTCTTGCCTTCTTCCATGGTGGCGGCGCGGGCGATGTCGTCGGCCCGCTCCAGCAGCAGGCGGGCAGCGCCCTGCAGCACACCGGCACGCTTGGCCGCCGGGGCCTTGCGCCAGATCGCGAAGCCTTCTTCCGCCACTTCCAGCGCCCGGTCAAGATCGGCCGGGTCGGCCAGCGGCAGTTCGCCCAGCGGATCGCCCGTGGCGGGGTTGAACACGGTGAAGGTCCGCCGGCCACCGCCAGACACCTTCTCGCCATTGATGATCATATAGAGCTGGGGGTAGGTCATGCTTGTTCCTCATCCTGGCCGATACGCCGTTGCGCCATCTGCACTGCGCGCGGGGGCCGCAATTCCGCACCGGGGCCGCAATTGCAACCCCGGCGCGGCAAAGGAATCTGCCTCAGCCCTTTTTCTTGGCGTTTTCGCGATCGATGTCGCCCTGCCAACGTCCGGCGACGATCTCTTCGCCGGTGATCGGATGCTTGAAGTGGAACGGGAACAGCTTGTGAGTCGGCCACAGCCAGTGGTCGTCGACCAGCTCGTCCGGACCGGTCGGGTCGGTCGGATAGGTTATCCGCGGGAACGGGACATATTCCTCAGGGGTATAGGCCCAGCCGGTCTCGAAATCGGCATGCCAGTGAGGCCAGTAGTTGAGGTGGTGGATGCGCCACTTGCCGTCCACCTTCTTGTAGGTGTTCTCATAGATGCCGCCTTCCCACCACTGGCGCACGCCGAGTGCGGGGTTCTCCGGATCGGTATAATCCTTGTGGCGGCCGGCCTGCATGGTCGAGCGGGCGCGGACCTTGGCGGTCACGCCGTCGGGCAGGATCGTGACGATGTCCTGCAGCTGCGGGTGATCGAGCAGAAAGCCGTCGATCGGGCCGTTGATGCCGTGAGTGAAACGCTTCTGGAAGCGTTCGACATAGAGCCGGCGCGCGCCGTCCTTGCCCTTCCAAGTACCGCCGAAGAAAGTGACCATACCATCATCGGTGAACAGATCGATCACCTCGTTGTAGAGGCACTTGTCGATCAGATAGCCATAGGTGAACTGCAACTTGCGCACATCGAGCTCATCCTCGCGGATCTGCAGGCGGCGTTCCATGTCTGCCAGCCTGGTTTCCAGGGCGGCGACGCGATCTTCAGACATCAGGCATTCCTCCGGTGTTTATAACATCTGTTAGTTTTGTGGCGACACGGGCGATGCGAGTCAACCGCCCAGCGCCTCAAGCCGCTCCACTTCCTCGCGGTAGGGGCGGATCGCCTTGAACATGAAGAAGGTCGCAAGCGGCAGCAGCGCCACGGCGGTGATGACCAGCGCCTTCCACAGCTGCTGTTCGTCACCGACCACGAGATCCTGCACCAGCCCGACGACATAGCTGCCGATCGCGCCGAAGAAGGTGAACATGAACAGATAGATCGCCGTCACCTGGCCGCGCATGGCGTTGGGGGCGATGCGCTGGATCGCGGCGTTCTGCGGCACCGCTCCGGCCAGACCGAACATCGCGCCGACCCCGAAGGTGATCAGCGCCGCCCAGCCATTGGGCATCAGCGGCCCGGCAATCGCGCAGATCGTGACCATCGAGAAGCAGATCGTCGCGGCGCGGACATTGGCGTCCTTGTGCTTCTTGGCCAGCCATTCGACCAGCACGCCGCCGATTACCAGCCCGGATAGCGAGGCCGTGAGGGTGATTGCGCCGATTGCCGCGCCGATCTCGCCCTCGTTCCAGCCGTAGGTGCGAATCATGAAGGGGGTGCGCCAGAATTGCAGCCCGAAAGTGTCGACCGCACTCAGCGCCAGAGCGCCGAACAGCGGCAGATAGACCTTGGGCCGGCTGAAGATCGCCTTAAATGCATCGAGCCCCATGAAAGTCAGCACCCGGCGCGAAAGCCGCGCATCGGACGGCGGCTGCACTGTGTCGGTCGCCGGTATCAGCCGGGGCGGCTCCTTGACGGTCAGGAACAGCAGTCCGATCAGGATCGAGGGCAGGCCGGCGAAGATCAGGATCCACTGCCAGCCGCGAATCATCAGCGGGCCGACGTGAGTCGGCTCCCAGCCGCCCATCGTCATCACCAGATAGCCGCCCAGCAGCGGCCCGAGCGTGGTGCCGCCGATGAAGCCGAATTGCAGCAGAGCGAAGGCGCGGGTCAGCTTCTTGGGCGGAAAGGAATCGGCCAGAATCGAATAGGACGAAGGCGCATGCGCCGATCCGCCAGCAGAGAGGAATACGCGGCTGGCGATGAACTGGTAGAAATTCTGCGCAAACCCGCCGAGCGAGATGATCGAGCCGACCACGACTGCACTGCTGGCCAGCACCAGCCGGCGCGGATAGATATCCGCCAGCCGGGCGATCGGGATGCCGACGAAGATATAGATGATGATCCCGGCCGGACCGGCGAGAAAGCCGAGCTGCGAATCGGTCAGCCCGAAATCATGCTTCACCCGCTCACCGAGCATGCCGAAGATGACCTGGTCGAAGAAGGTCATGCCGGTGGCGAGCACGATCACCGTAAGCCCCCAATAGGCCGAGGCGGTCGAGGGCCACTGCCGTTCGGATGGTTGGCTTACTGTGCCGTCGTCACCCGTTGCGACCGGAGTCGGGCCAACTGCCATGAAATTGCTTCCTCTCTCGATCGCAGGGATTTTTATCCCTGTCGTTGCGTCCCGGAAATTTGTAAGTATACAATACAAAAAGGCGAGCAAAAAATATGCCGGCTTCCCCAAGGGAGCGGCACAGCATGGGGAGTGAGCATGACTGACGTGGCAGGCAAGACCTCATTTGTGACCGGCGGCGCCTCGGGCATCGGCCTCGGCATTGCCAAGGCACTACTGGGCGCGGGGTCAAATGTGGTGATCGCCGACATCCGTGACGACCATCTGGACGCAGCGGTGAAGGAACTGGATGGCGGCGACCGGGTCCTCGCCCTGAAGCTCGACGTGACGAATCGCCAAGCTTATGCTGCTGCGGCGGATGCCGCCGAGGCGAAGTTCGGCAAGATCCACATACTCGTCAACAACGCCGGGGTCGGCCTCGGCGGGCCGACCGAGCTGGCGAGCTTCAACGACTGGGACTGGGTCAACGGCGTCAATGTCGGCGGCGTAATCAACGGCGTGGCGATCATCCTGCCGCGCATCCTCGCGCATGGCGAAGGCGGGCACATTGTCAGCACCGCCTCGATGGGCGCGCTGGTGCCGGTCGGCGGCTCGACGATCTATTGTGCGGGCAAGGCCTATGTCTGCTCGATGATGGAATGCATGCGCACCGAGCTTGAGTCCCGGGGCGTGATCACCGCCGCCTTCTGCCCCGGCGCGGTCCAGACCAATATCGCCCAGTCGGGCAAGACCCGCCCCCCAGAACTCTCCGACGCCGGCCTTGCCGCCGCCGACCGGCCCCGGCAGTCGGCGGGCGACCTCAGCCACCTGTTCCAGACCAAGGAAGAGGTCGGCCAGCGCGTGCTGCGGGGTATCCGCAACGACGAACTCTATATCCTCACCCACAGCGAATTTATTGACGGTGTGCGCGAACGCGGCGAAGCGACGACCCTGGCGGTGCAGGATCACCTGCCGGAAAACGCCGAATACAAGGCCATCTTCGCGATGCTGTTCCGCAACCCCGCGATCACCGAGGAGATCGAGCGGCAGAAGCGACTGAAGGCCCAACGCCAGGAGTGATGCCATGCCCAGCTACGCCGAAGACCGCGCCGAAATCGAAGACCTCATGGCCCGCTACCTGTTCGCCTTCGACTGGGGTGATGGCGATGCCTATATCGCCTGCTTCACCGAGGACGGCGAGGTGGACTGGGCTCGCGAAACCACCAAGGGCCACGCCGCGCTCAAGGCGATGTGCGCCGGGTTCAAGGAGCACATCTCCAAGATCATGGGCGACGTCCCGCACCGCCACTTCCTCGCCCAGACCGCAATCACCGTGACCGGCGATACCGCGCAGTGCCGCGCGATCTGGTTCGAGGTGGCGCGCCGCGACGACGGCTTCGGCAAGGCCAGCTTCGGCCATTACGAGGATGCGCTGGTGCGCCAGGGTGGCCGCTGGCTGTTCAAGCGCCGCAAGGTCTACAACGAATTCCTGCCGGGACGCACCGCGGCAGCGCTCAATCCGATCCGCGAAGAGGGAATGCCCAGATGAAGGATTTTGCCGGCCGCACGGCCTTTGTCACTGGCGGCGCCAATGGCGTCGGCATCGGCCTGGTGCGGGCGCTACTGAACGAGGGATGCAAGGTCGCCATCGCCGATATCAGGCAGGATTCGATCGACCATGCACTCAAGACGCTCGACAACCGCGAAGTGATGGGCGTCCAGCTCGATATCGCCAATCGCGCTGACTACAAGACGGCGGCCGACGAGGTCGAGGCCCGCCTCGGCCCGGTCTCGATCCTGTGCAACAACGCCGGGGTCAACCTGTTCCAGCCGATTGAGGAAAGCAGCTTCGACGATTGGGACTGGCTGATGGGGGTCAACCTCCAGGGTGTGATCAACGGCGTCGGCACCTTCGTGCCGCGCATGGTCGAGCGGGTGAAGGCCGGGACGCAGCAGGGCGGCCATGTGCTCAACACCGCCTCGATGGCTGCCTTCCTCTCGTCCGGCGCGCCCGGTATCTACAACACCACCAAGGCGGCAGTGCGCGCGCTTTCGGAATCGCTGCGCTACAGCCTGCTGCAATATGGCATCGGCGTTTCGGTGCTCTGCCCGGGCCTCGTGAAGAGCTACATCTACGCCAGCGACGACATCCGCCCCGATGCACTCAAGAGCGCGATGAAGCCGGTCGACAAGGGCGCCGTCGAACGCCTCGCCGGGGTTCACGACTATGGCATGGAGCCCGACGTGATCGGTGCCCGGGCGATCCAGGGGATCAAGGACAACAGCCTCTACATCTTCTCACACCCCGACCATAAGGACGAGCTGCGCGAGGTGTTCGACTATATTCTGGCGCATTATCGCGACTATCCGAAGGATCCCGGCTTCGACCAGCGGATCGCCTTCGAGAAGTTCCGCTACGATGCCGGGGTCGAAACCCGGCGCAAATCGCTCGCGGCGGAGTGATCGGGTCGGTTGCGGTTCAGGCAGCCATCGCTATTGCGGTGACATGATGAACCGCAGCCTGATCGCCATCGCCCCGCTCGCTATCGCCCTTTGCGTCCTGCTCCCCCAGGCTGCGCGGGCCGCCGATCCGCCGGCAGCGGTCGCCCCGGTGGTAAAGCCGCTCCCGCCCGAGGATGAAGTCGCGCTGCGCTGCGGAGTGATCTTCGCCCTTGGCGCCAAGGCACAGGAACGCGGCGCGCCGGGCAGCGCAGGCTGGACCGGCCTCGCCACGCGCGGCCGCGAGTTCTTCGCCCGCGCCGGAGCCAAGGCGATGGACGACACCGGCATGACCCGCGACCAGCTGCGCTCCGCTTCGATCGGGATGGCCATCGCCCTCACCGGTGAACTCAGCGGCGCGCCCGATACAGACAAGGCGCTGGCCGCGAAGGTCGATGCCTGCCTGCCGCTGCTGGGGGTTACCCCCACAGCGCAGTGATGCGGCTCAGAAAGCCTTCGCCCGCCGCAGCGGCACGACCGCTGACGGCATGGCGCTCAAGCGGTTCCAGGCATCGAGCGCGGCGACCTTGTAGGCTTCGGCCAGCGTCGGATAATTGAAGCTGTTATCGATGAAATAGTCGATCGTTCCGCCCAGATTGGTCACCGCCTGGCCGATATGAATCAGTTCGGTCGCGCCTTCGCCGATGATGTGGACGCCCAGCACGCGGCGGGTGTCGCGGTCGATCAGCAGTTTGAGCATCCCCGCGTCCAGCCCCATGATGTGCCCGCGCGAGGTTTCGCGGAAGCGGGCGATGCCAACTTCGTAAGACAGGCCCTTCTCGCGCACCTGCTCTTCGGTCAGACCGACCGAGGACAGTTCGGGCACGGCATAGACGCCGAAGGGAAAGCACTCCCCCACGGCGGGCGAGGCCGCGCCGAAGGCATGGCAGGCGGCGGTGCGCCCCTGCTCCATCGAGGTCGAGGCCAGGCTGGGAAAGCCGATCACGTCTCCGGCGGCGTAGATATGCGGCACGACGGTCTGGTATTTTTCGGGATCGACCGCGATCCGACCGCGGTGGTCGGTCGCGATCCCGCAGGCCTCCAGCCCCAATCGCGCGGTCGCGCCCATCCGGCCGGCGGTGAACAGCACGATCTCGGACCGCACCTGCCGCCCGTCGGCCAGGTGCCAGATCGGCGCGCCGCCATCGTCGAACGCGATCTTGCGCACCTCGCCCGAGAGCCGGATCGCTATCCCGCGATCGCGCATCTGGTAGGTCAGGTTGGCGACGATCTCTCCGTCGAGGAAGTCGAGAAAGCTCGCGCGCGGCTCGATCAGGGTGACGGGAATGTCCATGGCGGAAAAGATCGTGGCATATTCAAGCCCGATCACCCCCGCGCCAATCACCGCCAGGCTACGCGGCACGCGCGGGGCGCGGATGAAATCGTCGCTGTCGAGCACGTTGGTCGCGTTGAAGGGGATATGCGCCGGGCGGAAGGGTTCGGTTCCGGTGGCGATCAGCAGTTTCTCGGCTTGCACAATCTCTTCGACGGACCGCCCGCCGACCTCCGAAGTAAGGGAAATCTCGTGGCTGCCGATGAACCGCGCGCTACCTACTGCGGTGCGCACCCCGTTGCGGGCGAACTGATGCTCGAGCACGGCGATTTCGTGCTCCAGCGTCTGGCCGAGCCGGGCGGCAAGGTCGCCGGCGCCGATCTCGGCCTTGACCCGGTAGGAAGCGCCATAAAATCCGCGCTCGCGCCAGCCGGAGAGATTGAGCACGGTCTCGCGTAGCGTCTTGGACGGGATCGTCCCGGTGTGCACCGAAACCCCGCCAACTCGCGCCCGGTCATCGACCACCAGCACGCTGCGCCCCAGCTTGGCCGCCTGAATCGCCGCCCTGCGCCCGGCCGGTCCGCTGCCGAGCACGACGAAATCGTAAGTGGCCATCCTGTCATCCCCCTGCGCCGTTCAGGAACAAGGACGGCCGGGATGCGGAAGAGTTCAGAGGCGGGGGATCAATCCTGCGTCAGGCGCAGCGCGGCGGCGGGCAGGCCGAAGGTCCGCCGGAAAGTGCGGCTGAGATGCGCCGAATCCGCAAAGCCGGCCTCATGCGCCGCCTCGGTCAGTGAGCAGCCCCGCGCATAGAGCTCGACCGCACGCTCGAGCCGCAGCCACAGGACATAGGCCTTGAACGGCATTTGCGTATGCTCGGCAAACAGATGCCGCGCCCGGCCTTCGGAGAGATGGACCTGCGCCGCCGAAGCGGGGAGCGTGACGGTGCCGTCGAGCCGGCTCCGGGCGAAATCGATCATCGCCAGCACGCGCCAGTCGGGCAGATCGGGGCGCGCGACCTGCGCGAGCGCGGCCACGACGCTTTGGCCCAGCTCCCGAAATTCCTGCGCCGACAGGTTGCGCGCAAATCCCTCGCGCAGCTGCCCGACCGCATCCGCCAGCGGACCGCGATCTTCCGCCACCCAGGGTCGCGCGGTGAGGTGCGCCGCAATCAGCGCCCGCCCCGCCTGGCTTTCCGGCGCCACGAACAGGAAGGCGACCGCCCCGCTGCCGCGAAAGGTGTGGCGCTGATCCGAGGCGACGGCGGTAACGGCGCCCGAGAGCGTTTCACGCTCAACCCCTATCTCGAAGCTGCCGCGCAAGGGGACGGTCAGCTGGATCGCGTGATGCGCGTGCGGCTCCACTTCGGCGATGCGATCGGCATTCTCAAGGATCCAGAGGCTCGCGGCCTCCCAGACCATGATCCGTCCCTGGCCGACGACTGCCATGTCATGCCCACCCCAAGTCAGCCGCTGCGTTCAATTCCCCATGCGATTCGCAATGTAGCAGGGCTTCACCACCAACCGAACCACAGGAGTTCACCATGACCAAGACCTGCCAATGCAACCCTTGCACCTGCAACCCCTGCAACTGCGCCACGGCTCAGCAGAGCTGCCGCTGCGCCCCGTCTTGCAACTGCGGCCCCAATTGCCGCTGCGCTGATTGCGTGGGCGCCAAGTGACCTCAAACCGTCAGCGCCGGGCCTTCCGGCGCTGGCGATGGTCCGCATAGCTATCGAGCACCTTGCGCATTCCCTCGATCGCCTTCTGCCGCGCCGCATCGTCCCGGATCCGCGAAAGTTCGCGCTTCAGACCGGTGGCGAAGTCGGCGTAGCTGTTCTGCCAGTCGCGTCCCAGAGCCTGGCTGAGGTCAGCACGGCCGGTGCGAATGCGCTTCGCCGGTTTGCCCGGTTCGAGCGCATAGGCCTCGCCGATCTGCGGCAAGGTCACGGCCTGCTCCGGCAAATGCGACTGAACCTGGCGGCGCAGCTCCTCCAGCGCACCCTCCTCGCCGTGATCGAGGAACAGCGTGCCGGCAATCGGCCCCCTCCCTTCGATCCATTTCAGCAGCTCCTGCTGGTCGGCATGGGCGGAATAGTGATCGATCCGCCGGATCGCGGCCCGCACCGTCACGTCCTCGCCCGAGATCCGCACCCGCTGTGCACCGTCGAGGATCACCCGGCCAAGGCTGCCCTGCGCCTGGAAGCCCACGAACAGCACGGTCGAATCCCGGCGGTGGAGGTTGTGGATCAGGTGATGCCGGATCCGCCCCGCTTCGCACATGCCCGAAGCGGCCAGAATGATCGCCCCCGACACAGAGTTGAGCCGGATTGACTGGGCGACATCCTCGACAAAATGGAAGTTGGGATGGCGGAAGATGTCGCGCCCGGCGGTATCTTCCAGCTCGGCCGAATAGCGCGAGAACACGCTGGTGGCGCGGGTCGCCAGGGGGGAATCGATGAACACCGGGATGTCGGGCAGGTTCCCCGCATCCATCAGCATCGCGATATCGAGCAGCAACTCCTGTGTGCGCTCCAGCGCGAAGGAGGGGATGACGAGATTGCCGCCGCGCACGATGGCGCCCCGGATTTCGGCCTCGAGCAGCTTGCGCCGTTCGGGAATCGTAACCTTCTCGCGGGTGCGGTCACCATAGGTACTCTCGCAGACCACGTGATCGAAACAGCATGGCCCCTCGGGATCGGCCTGGAACGCCTTGTTCTCAGGCCCGATGTCGCCCGAGCATATCAGCTTGACCCCGCCGGCCTCGATTTCCGCCGAAGCCGCGCCGAGGATATGGCCGGCGTTCCAGAACCGCGCCCGGAAGCCCTTGGCGGGTTCGAACCATTCTTCCAGCGCGTGCACCTGCGCCTGCTTCCAGGCGGCGATGGCATCCATCTCGGTATAGAGCGGCTCGAAGCCCGGATCGCCCGCGCGGTCACGCCGGCGATTGCGGCGGGCAGTGTCGGCCTCCTGGATGCGGCCGGCATCGGCGAGCATGTATTCCAGCAGGTCGCGGGTCGCTGCGGTGCAATGGATCGCGCCGGTGAAGCCCTTGGCAACCAGCCGCGGCAACAGGCCCGAGTGGTCGATATGGGCATGGGTCAGCACCACCGCATCGATCGAGCGTGGATCGAAGGCGAATTCGCCGGTGTTGAGCACTTCGAGCGAGCGCGAGCCCTGGAACAGCCCGCAATCGACGAGGATGCGGCTCGATCCCAGCTCGAGCAGCATGCAGGAGCCGGTGACGGTCCAGGCCGCCCCGTGGAACGAGAGGGTGAGCGGGGTGGTCATGCGCTAAGACATGCGCCGCGCGGTGATGATCTTCACTGGTACGTCGATCATCTGCCCGCGCATCACTCCATCACCTTTCGTGGCCGAGATCGGCGCGTCGTAGATCTTGCGTACCACCTCCATCCCCGAGACGATATGACCGAAGGCGGCGAAGCTGGCCTGGCCATCGGGCGTTGTCGCCTTGGGATCGGCGTCGAGCTGGGTCAGGTCCGAGAGCAGGATCGAGAAATCCGCCGTCGCGGTGCCCGGCGCGAAGCGGGCCATTGAGATCGTGCCCGCGACATGCGAAATGCCGGTCTGGCTGGTCGGCTCATGCGCCACCGGCTTCAGCACCTTGAGCGGATGGCCCTGCAGCCCGCCCTGGATCAGCCCGTTCGGCGGCGTGCCCCACGGCAGGTGCATCGAACGATAGAACACCGCCCCGTCGAGCCGGCGCTGGTCGACGTAGGCGATGAAGTTCTCGGTGGTGAGCGGCGCGCGCTTGTGATCGAGTTCGAGCTCGATCACTCCCATGTCGGTGGTGAGCGCCACCCGCACCGTATCGCCGATTGGCGGCGGTGGGGGCGGCGCCGGACGGCGCTTGCGCGGCGCTGCCCCCGTCAGCAACGCTAGCGCCATGGCGGCGAGGACGGCGCGGCGCAGCATCGGCTCAGTCGTGCTTCTTGTCGCGAGTCGAGCTGACCATGCCCGGTGCGATGAAGCCGATCGGATTGACCGCCATCGCCCGCATCTTCAGCTCACCCTTCATTTTGGCATACTCCGCCTCCATTTCCGCCGTCACAGTGGCGCGGGAATCGGCCAGCGCGTCGGTGAAGTCCGAAGCGTCGACCGTATCGGCGGCCTCGCCATGCTTGCGGATCGCGGCGAGGCCGGCGCGGCGCACCACGTCTTCGAGGTCGGCGCCGGTGAAGCGTTCGGTCTGGGCGGCGATGCTGGTGAGCTTGACGTCATCGGCCAGCGGCATCTTCGCGGTGTGGATCTTCAATATATGCTCGCGCCCGGCTGCGCTGGGCGTGCCGACATAGACCAGTTCATCCAGCCGGCCCGGGCGCAGCAGCGCCGGATCGACCAGCCCCGGCCGGTTGGTCGCGCCGATCAGCACGACCGAGGAGAGCTCCTCCATCCCGTCCATCTCGGCGAGGATGGTGTTGACCACCCGCGCCGTGACCTGCGGCTCGCTGGCGTTGGAACTGCCGCGGGCCGGGACCAGGCTGTCGATCTCATCGATGAAGATCACGCAGGGCGCGACCGCGCGGGCGCGGGCGAACAGTCGGCTGATCTGCTGCTCGCTCTCGCCATACCATTTGGACAGCAGGTCCGAGCTCTTGATCGAGATGAAATTCGCCTCGGCCTCCTTGGCGACGGCCTTGGCCAGCAGGGTCTTGCCGGTGCCGGGCGGGCCATAGAGCAGGAACCCCTTGGCCGGGCGGATCCCGAGCCGGCGGAAGGCGTCCGGGTTGCGCAGGGGCAGCTCAATCCCTTCCTTGAGCTTGAGCTGCGCCTCGTCGAGCCCGCCGATGTCGGCCCAGCCGATGTTCGGCACCTGCACCATCACTTCGCGCATGGCGGAGGGCTGGACGCGCTTGAGCGCGGCGAGGAAATCATCGCGCGTCACCGAGAGGTTTTCGAGCACCTCGGCGGGGATCGTCTGCGCCTCGAGATCGAGCTGCGGCATGATCCGGCGGACGGCATCAATCGCCGCCTCGCGGGCCAGCGCGGCAATATCGGCGCCGACGAAGCCGTGGGTGGTGCGTGCCAGCTCGTTCAGATCGACATCTTCCGCCAGCGGCATGCCGCGGGTGTGAATGCCCAGGATCTCGCGGCGGCCGGCCTCGTCGGGCACGCCGATCACGATCTCGCGATCGAACCGGCCGGGGCGGCGCAGCGCCTCGTCGATCGCGTCGGGGCGGTTGGTGGCGGCGATCACGACGATGTTCGAACGGGTATGCAGCCCATCCATCAGCGTCAGCAGCTGGGCAACCAGCCGCTTCTCCGCCTCGCCATGCACCTGCTCGCGCTTGGGGGCGATCGAATCGATCTCGTCGATGAAAATGATCGAGGGCCCCGAACGCGCGGCTTCCTCGAACACGTCGCGCAGGCGCTTTTCGCTCTCGCCATAGGCGCTGCCCATGATCTCGGGCCCGTTGATCGTGAAGAAGCTCGCCTCGCTCTCATTGGCGACGGCCTTGGCGAGGCGGGTCTTGCCGGTGCCCGGCGGGCCGTGCAGCAGCACGCCCTTGGGCGGATCGACCCCGAGCCGGGTGAACAGCTCGGGATAGCGCAGCGGCAGCTCGACCATCTCGCGCAGCTGGCGGATGGTGTCGCCGATCCCGCCGACATCGTCATAGTTCACATCGGCCCGGTTACCGCGCGCTTCCTCGAACTCCTCGCGCAGCTCGACCTCAGTGTTCTCGTCAATATGGACGATGCCCTTGGGCACGGTCGAGACCACGGTCAGGCGGATTTGCGTCAGCGCATAGGCCGGGGCGTTGAACATCCGCGCCACCTGCGGCGGCATGTCGCGGACCTGCTGCTGCCCGGTGGTGGCGACGACATCGCCGGCGACCAGCGGACGGGCAAAGAAGTTGCGCTTGAGCGCCTCGGTCGGCCCCTGGAGGCGCATTTCCTTCTGCGCCGGGGCGAAGATGACGCGCTGCGCCGGGCGGGATTCGGCCTTGCGGACGGTAACGTGATCGCCCGCGCCGATTTCGGCATTGGCGCGCTGCAACCCGTCGAGGCGAATCACCTCGAGCGCCTCGTCCTCGGTATAGGCCAGCACCGCACGGGCCGCCGTGGCCCGCTTGCCGACGATCTCGATCGTATCGCCCTCTGTGATCCCGAGCGCGCCCAGCGCGGATTTGGGCAGCCGGGCGATGCCCTGGCCGCTTTCTTCCTGCCGCGCCGCTGCGACCTGCAGCCGCACCTCGCGCGCCATCGTATCCGCGTCCTTGTCCGCCATTAGCTGTTCCTGTCCTGCGCCCTGTTGGGCTTAAGGGAAGCTAGGAACTCGGGCGGGCAATTGCAAACCAACGAACCGCTCGCACGAGACAAGCCGCTCGCACGAGACAAGAAAAAAGGCCCGGGCGTTGCCGACCGGGCCTTGGAAGTTTTGGGAGAGGATGCCTGAAAGGCAGGATCTGTATGTCTCGCTCACCAAATTTGTGCAAGCGCGAAATGGTGAATGATGGTTGCAAATTTCGCAATTGTGGTTGTAAAAAGCTTACGATTTATTGAATTTCAACAAGATACGATCAGTGTGCCCCCGGATCGACAGATCGAACACACCGGTCTCATGGCCATCTTCGCTGCGATGCAGCACGTCGCTCTCGGCGACGAAAACAAACCCGTCGCGGGCCATTTCAGCTTTCACGGCATTGGCGGAAATGCGGTGCAACCGCTTGGCGATGGCGGTGATGTCGCCCGATGGGCCAGCATGATCGGCCACGATCACCACCCCGCCGGGCTTCAGTGCGGCGAACCAGTTGGCCAGCACGCCTTGCGGGTTCGGCAGGGCGACACCGGCACGGTTGGTGCCGAGGAACAGGTCATGGAAGGTCAGATGCGTGAAGATCGCATCGAGGCTACCGGGGGCAAACTGGAGCGCTTGTGGTAGCGCGGCGAGTACAGCGACGTTCGGCCGGCCCTTGGACACCTTGGCCCACTCGTCCGGCTTGAAGAAAGCGACGTTGAACACGCCGTAGACCCGGCCCTTCGGCCCGACGATGCGTGAGAGCAGCTCGGTGTAATAGCCCTCGCCCGCCTGCCAGTCGGCCACGGTATCGCCGCGCTTGATGCCTGAAAAGTCGAGCACGGCGGCAGGCATGCGCCCCTCGTCGAGTGCGCGGTTCTCGGTCTGGCGGGTGCGATCGGCGATTACGCCGGCATAATCGGACGGCGCAGCGGCCAGCGGAGCTGACAAGGCAAGACCCAACGTCAGCAGGACGAAGCGAAGTTTCATGGAAATCTCCCGGCCGGGCCGGCGGCGGTTCCGCGCGTGCCCGGCCGGGAGCCTATCAGAGGGCCTAGTGCGACAGCAAGAGCGTCGGTGCGCCGTCATCCTCGAGGAAGTAGCGCGTGACCCCGCTGAACAGGAATTCGCGCATCCGGCTGTGCCCGAAGGCACCCATCACAAGCAGGTCGGCGCGAAGGCGGGCGACTGCGGCCGCCAGCGTCTCCTCGGTGGTGCCGGAGCGCTTCAGCACATGCAGCTCGGCCTTGACGCCATGCCGCGAAAGGTAGCTCATCGCGTCGGCCGCCTCGAAGCCGCCGGGCTTTTCCCCGACTGTCAGCACGTGCACTGCGCCGGCGCCGGCCAGCAGCGAGATCGACGAGCGCAGCGCCAGCGCCGCCTCGTCGCCGCCATCCCAGGCGATACAGACGGTGCCGACCGGCACGGCCAGCGGCTTGTCCTTGCGCACCACCATCACCGGGCCGCGCGCAATCATCGCCAGCTGCCCGGCGAACAGGCTGCCGTGCGAGACCACCGAGATGTCAGCCAGCCGCGCCGAGGCCGCCAGCGCCTCGGATGGGTCGTCCTCGCTGTGCTGGACATCGAACGGGACGTCCTCGCGCTGCAGATGGGTGACGATCTCGGCAGCGAAGGCGTCGTCGGCCTCAAGCGCTTCCTTCAGCGCATCGGAGGCAACATAGCTGCCGCCCATCGGATCCATCGCGATGTAGCGCGATATCGGCGTATCGACCAGCACGGTCACATGGCCCTTATCTGCCCGTGCCAGCGCGAGTGCGGTTTCGAGGCGCGGCGACATAGCGCCAGAGCGGTCGGCGAAAACAAGAATCGAACGCATGATCCAAACTCCCTTTGGTGAGAGTTGTATGCTCCTGCCCGGGGGACATATCCATGATCAGCATCAATCTTTGCGAATGAGCCGGAAGCACGACATCCGGATCAGCTTTTCGTGCCGCCGGTTGCGCCCCGCGCAATCACCGCTGCGCCGCGCGCAATTGCGGTACCGGTCCCGATGGGCTAGGCGGCTCCGTCGACCAGGAAGGGGTGCCTGATGAACAAGCTTTACCCGAGCGCCAAAGCGGCGCTCGACGGCCTGCTGAAGAATGATCTGCTCATCGCCTGCGGCGGCTTCGGCCTGGCTGGCGTGCCCGAGCGGCTGCTTGAGGCGATCTGCGAAAGCGGGGTTACCGGACTGACGTTTGCCAGCAACAATGCCGGCATCGACGGCGAGGGCATCGGCAAGCTGCTGCGCACCCATCAGGTCAAGAAGATGATCTCGTCCTATGTCGGCGAGAACAAGGAATTTGAGCGGCAGTATCTCTCGGGCGAGCTTGAGGTGGAATTCTCCCCGCAAGGCACCCTGGCCGAGCGGATGCGCGCCGGCGGCGCCGGCATCCCCGGCTTCTACACCAAGACCGGGGTCGGCACGCTGGTGGCCGAAGGCAAGGAAGTGAAGATGTTCGACGGCGAGGAATATATCCTCGAGCGCGGGATCTTCGCTGACCTCAGCCTGGTCAAGGCATGGAAGGCTGACACCACCGGCAACGTCATGTTCCGCAAGACCGCCCGCAACTTCAACGTGCCGGCGGCAACCTGCGGCAAGGTCTGTTTGGTCGAGGTGGAAGAAGTTGTCGAAACCGGCTCGCTCGATCCGGACTGCATCCACCTGCCGGGCATCTACGTCCAGCGCGTCTTCGTCGGCGCGCCTTACGACAAGAAGATCGAGTTCCGCACCACCCGGCCTCGTGAAACAGCCAATGGGGAGACCGTCTGATGACCACGCATGACGGAATCACCAAGGGCTGGAGCCGCGACCAGATGGCCGCCCGCGCCGCGCAGGAACTGCAGGACGGCTATTATGTGAACCTCGGCATCGGCATCCCGACGCTGGTGGCCAACCATGTGCCCGAAGGCATCCTGGTGACGCTGCAGAGCGAGAACGGGATGCTCGGCATCGGGCCATTCCCCTATGACGACGAGGTCGATCCCGACCTGATCAACGCCGGCAAGCAGACCGTGAGCGAATTGCCGCATTCGGCCTTTTTCGACAGCGCGCAGTCTTTCGCCATGATCCGCGGCGGGCATATCGACCTTGCTGTGCTCGGCGCGATGGAAGTGGCCGAGAATGGCGACATCGCCAACTGGATGATCCCGGGCAAGATGATCAAGGGCATGGGCGGGGCGATGGATCTCGTCGCCGGCGTCAAGAAGATCATCGTCATCATGGAGCACTGCGCCAAGGATGGCAGCGCCAAGTTCGTGCCGGCCTGCACCTTGCCGCTGACTGGCAGGAACGTGGTCGACATGATCGTCACGGACCTGTGCGTGTTCCAGCGCCCGGATCACGCCTCGCCGTTCCGCCTGATCGAATGCGCGCCCGGCGTGACCAAGGAAGACGTGCGGGCCCGCACCACGGCGCATTACGTCGAATAGGGTTTGTCCCCGACCGGCATTATGGGAGAATGGCGGACATGGACTTGTCCGCCGCCTTCCGTGATCGATACCTCGATGTGCTGGCGTCGATCTATATCTACAACGAGCATCGCGGTTATACCTCGCTTGACCGCGTGATCGAAGCGGTGTGGCAGCGCGGCCCCGGCGAGGACGCCTTCCTCGCGGAAGTGATCAGCCACCGCGCCGACGAGCATAAGCACTACGTGATGTTCCGGCGCTGGTTCCAGCGGCAAGGCCGGATGCCACTGCGGGTCGATCACAGCTGCGGGCATATCGACCGCTTCGTCCAGTGGATCTTCCGCTGCTCGATCGAGGAGCTGGATACCGCCGAGACCGTGGCCTCGGCCGAACACTTCGAGCAGCTGTGCCGGGTGATCATGCTGACCGAACAGCGCGGGCTGCGGCAGGTCGAGGTGCTGCTCAGGGACCGGCACGTGCAATCCGATCGCGCGCTGACCCGGATCTTCGAGGTGGTGCATCGGGACGAGCCGGACCATTTCCTGCCTTACCAACGCTGGCTCGAACGCAATGGGCGGGTGCAGGCCAGCTGGAACGAACGCGCGGCCGACTGGTGGATCCACAAGGTGCTGATGCTGGTGAGGCTGCCGGCACTGTTCCTCAATCGCAGCGCGCCGCGGCTCAAGCACTGGCCCGACGAAATTCCCGTCCATTGACCTTGCAGCGCCGCGCCTTAGGCTGGCGGGCATGGGCTACACCCTGATCACCGCCAACCGCAATTATTCGAGCTGGAGCCTGCGCCCCTGGGTGCTGATGAAAGCTCTGGGTATTCCCTTTGAGGACCGGCTCGAGCCTTTCACCAAGCCAGACAACTACGACGATTTCCGCAGCTTCTCGCCGACCGGGCAGGTGCCGGTGCTGATCGACGGCGAGCGGGTGATCCCGGATTCGCTCGGCATTGCGCTGTACCTCGCCGATCGGCACCCGGGCATCTGGCCCGAAGGCGAGGATGCGCGGGTCTTCGCGCAGGGTGCAGTCGCGGAAATGCGTGGCGGCTTCGGCCATTTGCGAGGCGATTGCACGATGAACGTCGGGGTGCGGGTGAAGCCCAAGCCGATGTCGCTGGGCCTGCGGCGCAACGTAGAGCGTGTCCGCGAAATCTTCGAGACCGGCCTTGCCCGCTTCGGCGGACCCTGGCTGGCCGGGGCTGAGTTCGGTGCGGTGGATGCCTTCTACGCCCCGGTCGCCTGGCGCATCCGCACCTACGGACTAGATGTCGGAGAGGGGCAGGGCTGGACCCGCCACATCATCGCCCACCCCGCCATGCAGCAATGGGAAGCCGCGGCGCTGGCCGAGACCTGGCGCGAGGTGAGCCACGAGGAAGAGCTTGCCGCCTGCGGGGCAATCACTGCCGATTACCGGGCGGGCGCCTGACTTGCGCCGCGATTCCCCTGCCCTCGCACTGTTCCTGCTGACCGCGATCAGCACGATCGGCTTCGTCGACCGGATCATCATGAACGTGCTGGTCGAGCCGCTCCGCAAGGAGTTTGCGCTCACCGATACCCAGATCGGCCTGCTGGTCGGCCTTGCCTTTGCCGTGCTCAACGTCGTGCGGGGCA
>CANJSX010000002.1 GCA_947477055.1 Sphingomonadaceae bacterium
AAGGTCTCGGGATAGAGCCCCACGACCCGCGCGATCAGATCGTTGCAGGCCCGCGCCCACGGCACGGCGACGGTCTGGTCACCGACATGCGGGGCCATGGTGCTGGCGCGGGGCGAGAAGATCGTCATGTCCGCGCCGCGTTCCTTGAGCAGGCGCAGCTGGTTGGATTCAATTGTTTCGCGGATTTCGGCGTCGGAAATATCGGGATAGGGCGGGGTCGGTTGCCCGGCCTTGAACCCGGCCTTCTGCGCCTCGCGCCATTCGTCGTGAGCCTTGGGCAGCACGGTGTAGTGGCCGTGGCAGTCAATAATCATGGTCACGCAGTCTCTCCCTTTCGTCCGGGTGCCTGGCGCTGGCGCAGCACGGTGCCGCGCGTCATCACCGGGTCGACGCCCAGCGCCAGCAATGTCTTGGCAGATTCGTCCATCTCGGCGGCACGGCGCAATCCGTGCGTCTCCATCCGTTCGAGATTATAGGCTGCGCGCGTTTCCCAGGAAACCTGCTTCTCACTGGCGTCGAGCGAGGCGAGCACCTCGTCCTCGACCCCCGCGGCGCGGGCGGCGGCCATCATCTCGTCGGTCAGCGCCTCGATCCCCTTGACCATGACCGAGCGGATCATCTTGATCGCGCTGGCCCGGCCGACCTCGTCGCCGACGATGCGGATATTGGTGAAGCCGAGTGCGCGCAGGCGGGCTTCCGCCTCGGCGGCAGCCTTGCCGGAAAGCAACAGTGGCACTGCCATGCGCGCCGGATTGACCGGGGCGAGGATCGCGAGGTCGACATATCGCCCGCCTGCGGCCTCGATCGCCTCGGCAGCGGAGCGCTTGGTTTCCGGCGCGACCGAATTCCCGTCGCACCAGATCACCCCGGGGGCGAGCAGCGCGGCATCGTCGCGCGCGGCGGGGAGCGCGGAGTCGGCAGTGACCAGCGAGATCACCAGCGGAACGCCAGCAAGCGCCTCGGCAGCGGAAGGGCGAGCCATTGCGCCTGCAGCCTCAAGCCGGGCCAGTGCGATGTCGTAGGCACTGGCGCGCCCTTCCCATCCGCCCGCGGCGGCAAAGGTCGATCCGGCCTCACCGAATCCGATCAGGGCAACTTCACATGGCATCCGTCGCCGCCATGCGCGCGCGGCGCGGTGACAGGCAAATCGATAGAAGCGCCATGGTATCGGTTTTTGCGAATCCTCCCCGGCACGGGGAGGGGGACCGCCCGCGAAGCGGGGGGTGGAGGGGCACGTGCAGTGATCGCGACTTTTCGCCGCCAGGACCACTCGCCCGTGCCCCTCCACCACCTTCGGTGGTCCCCCTCCCCCGAGGGGGAGGATCAGAGCGCTCGCCCGACCTCCAGGAGCAAGGTCAGGAACGCTCCCTGTGCCGGCGTCGGCCGCCAGCCCGGACGCGTGGTGATGCCGATCGTCCGGGTCACCGGCACCGGGGTCGGCAAACTCGCCAGCACGCCGGCATCCAGTTCGACCGAGACCTGGTCCGGGGACAGCAGCGTCAGCCCTTCCCCCGCCAGCAGCAGCTGCCGGATCATCATAACCGAGCCGCATTCCACGCCGACGTGAGGCACCGGGCGCCCGAGCGCCTCGACCATGCCCTGCCAATAGCGGCGCAGCGGGGTGTCGCGGTCCGGCAGGATCCACGGATAGGCGAACATCGTCGTCGCCGGGTCCAGCGCGGCAAGCAGCGGGTGGCCGGCGCGCATGATGATGCTGGGGCGGTCCTCGAACACGGCGACCTGATCGAGGTCCTCGGCAAACGCCCCTTCGCGCAGCGCGCCGAGCATCAGATCGATCTCACCATCGCGGAGCGGGCCGACCAGCTCGGAATGACTGCCTTCGTGCACGGTGATGTCGATCCCCGGCCAGTCCGCGACGAACCGCGCGACCACTTCCGGCAGCCAGCGCGCCCGCGAAAGCGGCATCGCGCCGACCGAGATACGCCCGCCGGCCTTGCCCTGCCAGGCCGCGATTTCGGACAGTCCGGCCCGCAGTTCCGCCATCGCCAGCCCGAAACCGCGCGCGCGCCGCTCCCCGGCGGTCGTCAGCGCCAGGCTGCGCCCGCGTCGGTCGATCAGGCGCTGGCCGAGCGCGACCGAGAGGTCCGCCACCGCGCGGTGCAGCGAGGCTGGCGAGATCCCCGTCGCCTCGGCCGCCGCCGCATAGGACCCCGCGCGCACCACGGCGAGGAAGGCGCGCAATTGCGTACCCGTGACGCGCGGGCTGCCGACATGGGCGATCGCCGCCTCGGCGCGCGGGGCGAGCAGCAGCGCCGGCTCGGTCGGGCTCATCCCCGATGGCCCGCGCTCGAACAGGGCAACGCCGAGGCTCGCTTCCAACCCGGTGATTGCCTGGGTCAGCGCGGGTTGCGAGAGGTTGACCGCCCGCGCCGCCCTGCTGAGGCTGCCGTGGCGCACAGTCGCAGCGAAAGCGGCGAAGTGGCGGATATTGGGCGGGCGCTCGAACACAGCCACTCGATTAGCAAATTATTATGGGCAGCGACAACTTCGCATTAGGCCATGCAGCGCGCGCAGGCGCATGGCCGGTCGCATTGCGGCGAAGCTGCGGATATACAAGTTTCGCGAGCGACTGGAGAAGGAAGGGCTGAAGTATGTCTGATGGCGTACCGTGCATGTGGATGCGCGGCGGCACTTCCAAGGGCGGCTACTTCCTCAAGGATGACCTGCCCGCCGACACTGCCGCGCGCAATGCCTTGCTGCTCGGCGTGATGGGCAGCCCCGACCCGCGCCAGATCGACGGGATGGGCGGGGCCGATCCGCTGACCAGCAAGGTTGCAGTTGTCTCGAAGTCGGCCCGCGCGGGAATCGACGTCGATTACCTGTTCCTGCAGGTCTTCGTCGACCAGGCGATCGTCACCGACGCGCAGAATTGCGGAAATATTCTCTCCGGGGTCGGCCCCTTCGCGCTGGAACGCGGTCTCGTGGCAGCGACGGGCGACGAGACCCGCGTGGCAATCTTCATGGAGAACACCGGCCAGGTCGCGGTCGCCACAGTGCAGACGCCGGACGGTAAAATGACCTACGATGGCGATGCCGCGATCGATGGCGTCCCCGGCACCCATGCTCCGATCCCGACCGAGTTCCGCGACACCGCCGGCTCCTCGTGCGGGGCGCTGCTGCCCTCGGGCAACGCGGTCGATGTGGTCAACGGCGTGCGCGTCACCCTGATCGACAACGGCATGCCCTGCGTGGTGATGAAGGCGGCGGACGTTGGCATCACCGGCTATGAGGACCGCGACTGGCTCGACGCCAATACTGAGCTCAAGGCGCGGATCGAGGCGATCCGGCTGGCTGTGGGCGAGCGGATGAACCTCGGCGACGTCACAGACAAGTCCGTCCCCAAGATGATGCTGGTCGCCCCACCCGTGGCGGGCGGCGCGGTCTGCGTGCGCAGCTTCATTCCGCACCGCGCCCATGCCACGATCGGCGTGCTCGGCGCGGTCAGCGTGGCGACTGCCTGCCTGATCCCCGGTTCGCCCGCCGCCGAAGTGGCGCTGGTGCCCGATGGCCGGCGCAAGACGCTCTCGGTCGAACATCCGACCGGCGAGATGAGCTGCGTGCTTGAAACCAACGAGGCCGGTGATGTCGTGTCGTCGGCCCTGCTGCGCACCGCGCGCAAACTGATGGATGGAGTGGTTTTCGTCTAAAGTCCTCTCCCCTTCAGGGGAGAGGGTTGGGAGAGGGGGCCGCGCGGCTAAGCCCCTCTCAACTGCGGCTAGGCAGCAAGTTGCCAAGCCTTCGTATCTCTCCCCTGAAGGGGAGCGAGCACTGGTTTCGGAGTTTGTTTCGCATGAGTGATCGTATCATCAGCTGGCACGCCAACCCGTCGAAGCCGCTCTACATTCCGCCGCCGGGCGCGATCGACGCGCATTGCCATGTGTTCGGGCCGATGGCGAAGTTCCCGTTCAGCGCCAAGGCCAAGTATTTGCCCGAGGACGCCGGGGCCGAGCAGCTCTTCGCACTGCGCGACATGCTCGGCTTCGACCGCAACGTGATCGTGCAGGCCAGCTGCCACGGGACCGACAATACCGCCACGATTGACGCCATCGCCCAGTCGAACGGTAAGGCGCGCGGGGTCGCGGTGGTCGATCCGGCGATCCACGACGCCGAACTTCAGGCTATGCACGAGGGCGGGATGCGCGGCGTGCGCTTCAATTTCCTCAAGCGGCTGGTCGACGATGCCCCCAAGGACAAGTTCCTCGACCTCGCCCGCCGCCTGCCGACCGGCTGGCATGTCGTGGTCTATTTCGAGGCCGATATCCTCGAGGAGCTGCGCCCCTTCTTCGACGCCATCCCCGTGCCGCTGGTGATCGATCACATGGGCCGCCCCGACGTGACGCAAGGGCCGGACGGAGCCGACATAAAGGCCTTCCGCCGCTTCCTGGATTCACGTGAGGACATCTGGTTCAAGGCCACCTGCCCCGACCGGCTCGATCCCTCTGGCGATCCCTGGGACATGTTCGCCGAAAGCGTCGCGCCATTGGTGGCAGATTACCCGACCCGCGCGATCTGGGGCACCGACTGGCCGCACCCGACGATGGAAAGCGCGATCTCGGACGATGGCCATCTGGTCGACATGATCCCCCGCATCGCCCCCACCGACGAGTTGCAGCGCCTGCTGCTGATCGACAATCCCGAGGCGCTTTACTGGGCGGATTGAGGGCTGCGGCCGACTTACGGCTGCTTGGGCTTCACAGCCCAGGGATTGGCGTGCGGCTTGTCCGACTTGCCCTTGCCTGCTGGCGTGGCACCGCCCGAACATGCACCAAGCATTGCGCAGATCGCCAATGTGGCAACAACCGACCTAAACCCTTTCACGATCATCCAACCTGCTCCGGAAGACGGCTGATTAGGGCGAGAAGGCTAAGATCAGATTACTTTGCCGACATATGATACCTCTTCCGAGGCATTCCGGCGACAGCCAGCGCGCCCAACTCCGATCTCGCGCCACTTCCGCTTGCCCCTGGCCCTGCCCGCGCTAACATGCGCTTCCCTGCCACGGTGGAGATAGACCATGGGTGAATTTCTGATCGCGCTGGTACTGCTGGTCTTCTGCTTCCTGCTGATGGGCGTGCGCGTCGTCCGGCAGGGCTACGTCTACACCATCGAGCGGCTAGGCAAGTATGCGCTGGCGGCGACGCCCGGGCTGCACATCATCATCCCCTTCATCGACCGGGTCGGTCACAAGGTGAACATGATGGAGCAGGTGCTCGATATCCCGGGCCAGGAGATCATTACCCGCGATAACGCCATGGTCGGGGTCGATGCGATCGTCTTTTTCCAGGTGCTCGATGCCGGCAAGGCGGCCTATGAGGTGTCCAACCTCTATGTCGCGATCATGCAGCTGACGACCACCAATCTGCGCACCGTGATGGGGTCGATGGACCTCGACGAGACACTGTCCAAGCGCGACGAGATCAATGGCAAGCTGCTGCAGGTAATCGATCATGCCACCGAGCCGTGGGGGGTGAAGATCACCCGGATCGAAATCAAGGACATCCGCCCGCCGATCGACATTTCGAATGCGATGGCCCGCCAGATGATTGCCGAACGCGAAAAGCGTGCCCAGATTCTCGAGGCCGAGGGGCTGCGCGCTTCCGCTATCCTCAAGGCCGAGGGTGACAAGCAGGCGCAGATCCTGTCCGCCGAGGGCCGCAAGGAAGCGGCCTTCCGCGATGCCGAGGCGCGTGAGCGTTCGGCGCAAGCCGAAGCCGAGGCGACGCGCTCGGTGTCCGAAGCCATCGCCAGCTCGGGCTCGCAGGCGCTCAACTACTTCATCGCCCAGAAATATACCGAGGCCGTGGCCGGTTTCGCCAATTCGCCCAACGCCAAGACCATCCTTTTCCCGATCGAGGCGACGCAGCTGATCGGCACGATCGGCGGGATCGGCGAACTGGTGAAGGATGCGCTGGGGCCGCAGGGCGGAAAGGGCGGCAAGTGAGCTTTGAAACCCATTGGGGCTGGCTCGCGCTGGGCCTTGTGCTGGCGATCGGGGAGATGACCATTCCCGGGGTCTTCCTGATCTGGCTGGCCGGGGCGGCGATCGTCACCGGCCTGCTGGCCTGGGTGGTGCCGCTGTCTATCGAGGTGCAGGTGGTGATTTTCGCCGCGCTAGCGCTGATTTCGGTTTTTGCCGGCCGCAATTGGCTGCGCCGCCATCCGGTTGAATCCGCCGACCCGCTGATGAACGACCGCGGCGCCCGCGCAGTGGGTGAGCTGGTGCTGGTGACCCATGCGATCGATGGCGGACACGGCAAGGTCAAGCTTGCCGACAGCGAATGGCTGGTCAAGGGCCCGGATGCCGAACCAGGCACTAGGATGCGGGTAACCGGCCATGATGGCGTGGTGCTGCTTGTCGAGCACCTGCACTGACCCCATATTGCGTGCTACGGCGGGGGCCGACTGACTGAAGGAACTTGCCATGACCGACAAGCTCAAGCTCACCGAAGCCGAATGGCGCGAGCGGCTATCCCCCGAGCAGTACCAGATCCTGCGCCAGCACGGCACCGAGCGCGCCTTTACCGGCAAGTATGAGGCCAACAAGGCGACCGGTGTCTATATGTGCGCCGGCTGCGGTGCACCGCTGTTCGCCAGCGATACCAAATACAACTCAGGTTCCGGCTGGCCGAGCTATACCGCGCCGCTCGAAGGCGATGCGGTCGACGAGATACGCGACGTGTCGCTCGGCATGGTCCGCACCGAAGTGCGCTGCGCCAAGTGCGACGGGCATCTTGGCCATGTCTTCCCCGATGGCCCCGGTCCGGGCGGGCTGCGCTATTGCATCAACAGCGCCAGCCTCGATTTTGAACCGAAGGACTAGCCCCACCGAATTCCGGTGTTAACCCTGCGTTACGAATGGCCTATGCACAGGGCCGTGCTGTATCGGCTAATCCGGATGCTACTGGGAACGTGACGACACAATGGCCAGAAACACGGACCCCAGAAACAACGGCCGGCGCCGCATGAGCAGCTCTTCCGGCGGCGGAAAGCCTCAGCGCTCGGGTGGACGCCGCTTCCTGCGCCGGCTGTTCGTCTGGGGCCTGGCCTCCTTCCTGCTGGTTGCTATCGTTGTCGGCATCTCGGTCGGTGTCGCGGCTTCGTCGCTCCCCGAAATCGAAGAGCTCAAATCGAGCCAGAACGGCCAGATGATCGTCGTGCGCGCCCGCGACGGGACCGAGCTGGTCTCGCTCGGGCCAAGCTACGGCAAATGGCTGACATACAACCAGATTCCGCAGGTAATGAAGGATGCGATGCTGTCCACCGAGGACAAGCGCTTTCGCAGCCATATCGGCATCGATCCGGTCGGCGTCGCCCGCAGCCTGTATGTGCGGCTGCGCGAAGGGCGCTTCAAGCAGGGCGGCTCGACCATCACCCAGCAGCTGGCGCGCACGGTCTTCCTCAACAACGACAAGACCTGGAGCCGCAAGCTGCGCGAGATGGTGCTGGCCATGGCGCTGGAGTGGAAATTCTCCAAGGACCAAGTGCTCGAGCTCTATCTCAACAAGGTCTATTTCGGTGGCGGCGCCTATGGCGTGGATTCCGCCAGCCGCAAGTTCTTCGGCCATCCGGGCGAGGAACTAACGCTGCCCGAGGCGGCGATCATCGCCGGGCTGGTCAAGGCCCCATCGCATTATTCACCCACCGCCGATGCCGAGGCTGCGGTTGGCCGCGCGCAGGTGGTGCTGGGGCTGATGCAGGGCAACGGCGTGATCAGCGCGAGTGAAGCCGAGGCGGTCAACTTCAAGTCGGTGAAATTCGCCGCTGAAAAGGGCCAGAACTCGGTCCGCTATTTCACCGACTGGGCCCTGCCCCAGCTCGACCTGCTGCTCCCCGAAAACAGCGAGCCGATCGAGGTGTGGACCACGCTCGATCCCGCTATGCAGCGCGCCGCGACGGATGCCGTGGCCAAGAACGCCCCCAAGGGCACCCAGGGCGCGCTGGTCAGCCTCGATCGCGACGGGGCCGTGCTGGCACTGGTCGGGGGCACGGATTATGTCACCTCGAACTACAACCGCGCAGTCAACGCGGTGCGCCAGCCGGGCTCGGCCTGGAAGTTGTTCGTCTATCTCGCCGCGCTAGAGGCCGGCTACACGCCCGATGCCAAGGTCAAGGACGAGCCGGTGACGATCGAAGGCTGGAGCCCGCGCAATTCCAACGGCGCCTTCGCCGGCGAGATCGACGTGCGCACCGCCTTCGCCTTTTCCAAGAACACGGTCGCTGCGCAGCTGGGCAATGAGGTCGGCTTTTCCGCCGTCGCCTCGATGGCCCGCCGCTTCGGGATTTCGACGCCGATTTCTACCGTGCCGTCGATGGTGCTGGGGACCAACGAGGTGCGCCTGATCGACATGACCCGCGCCTTCGCCGCCGTCTCGGCGCGGGGCAGCTCGGTCGAGCCCTATGGCATCACCAAGATCGTGACGACCGACGGACGGACGCTTTACCAGCACAAGTCGATCCAGGGACAGACCTTGGTCCCGCCCTATGTCGCGGCCGGGATCACCGATCTGCTGCAGACTGCAGTCAACATCGGCTCCGGGCGGGCAGCGCAGATCGGCCGGCCGGTCGCGGGCAAAACCGGCACCACCACCTCGAACAAGGACGGCTGGTTCCTCGGTTTCTCCAGCGGCGTCACAACTGGCGTTTGGATGGGCCGCGACGACGACAAGCCCGTGCCCGGCCTGCAGGGCGGCACCGCCCCGTCGCGCGCCTTCGCCCAGTACATGGCTGTCGCAACCGCCAAGCGCCCGATCGAGAAGTTCGATACCGAACTCAAACTGCCCGAATGGCAGCTCGAACCCGATGACGAGGCGATGCGCGGCAATCCGGGCGAGTATTACTACACCGACGATCAGGGCAACCTCGTCCCCGGATCGAGCGACAGGGATCCCGGACCGGGTGAACCGCCAATGGAGGGGCCGGACGACCGGATGACCGCACCCGATGGCCAGCCGGCCGCAGCAAATGACGAGTTTCTCGATCAGGCGACCGGGAGCAGACCGCCTCGGCAGTAATCTGGTCTACCTGATCCGGTTGATCCGCATCGCCGCCTGGTTGCCGACCACCAGCATGTAGTCGCCGAGAACGCCCTTGCGCACCACCACGGCCTGGCCGGCGCGCGGCTGGCGGAAGCTCGGCACGAGCTCGGTAGTGCGCCACACGGCACCACCGGCCATGGCAATGGTCCAATAGCCCGGTCCGAACATCTGAATCGAAGAGACCTGCGCGGTGATCTGCTCAACCGGCTGTTCGAGAGTCGGATCCTGAGCGCGGATCTGGCGTTGATCGAGCCCGAACTGGGCCTGCCGATCCGAGGGCGGCGCGGCGGGAGCCGTGGCTGGCATTGCATCCCGGTCGCGCCCGCCATGGCGGGCCTGCATTACGCGGGCCAGTTCGTCGAAGCTGGCAAGGCGACCACCGGGCTCGGCAATCGCGGCGCAGCGTTCGATCCCGTCCTTGGCCTGATTGGCCAGCGCTGGCTGGGTGGGCGCCAGCAACAGCACGGCGAGCGAAACACTGGCGATTCTCATGGCAATTCCTCCCGAGCGATGATGTCCCGCTCCCGTCATTTCTGTCCTTCGGCCGCGGTCTTCTTCGCCTGACCCAGCACATAGCCGCGCACTGATTCCACCTGCTGGGTGGAGAGGTAAGGCGCGAAGCTGATCATGCCGTTGTCCTTGAGCGCGCCGCCATGGACCACGGACTGCCACGCCTGCGCGTCCGTAGCTAGCGCCGAGCGCATCAGGTTCGGATTGACCGGGCCGGTGTGGCAGATCGAGCAGTAGGTGAAGTACCAGCGCTCGCCCTCGGCCAGCTGGGCCGGGGTGAAGCTGTCCTTGCTCGCGGTCAGCGGCGGCTTCACCGCCTTGTCGAGCGGCGTGAGCTTGGCGCTGCCGCCGGGTCTCTTTTACCACCCGCTCAGCAGGGGCCTTCACAGACGATTTTTTCAAGGAGTGTTGGGGCTTCATCTTCGTTCCTTCGTCACTACGACGAAGCCCCAACACTCCTTAAATCACAACCTCAAATCTGGGCCATTGGTGCTGACGAGGAACAATCGGTGAAGTTCCGATACGCCTCTCAATAGGGCGACTGGTGCAGCCCCTTCGGGCTCAGCGTGAAGACCTCGCAGCCGTCTTCGGTGATGCCGATCGAGTGTTCGAACTGGGCCGAGAGTGAGCGGTCGCGGGTGACGGCGGTCCAACCATCGTCGAGCATCTTGACCGGTGCCTTGCCGAGATTGATCATCGGCTCGATCGTGAAGAACATGCCGGGGCGCAGCTCCGGTCCGGTTCCGGCGCGGGCAGCGTGGACCACTTCCGGCGAATCATGGAACAGTCGGCCAAGGCCGTGCCCGCAAAACTCGCGCACCACGCCGTAGCGATTGCCCTCGGCATGGCGCTGGATCGCCGCGCCGATATCGCCCAGCCGCGCTCCGGGGCGGGATTGCTCGATCCCGATCATCAGGCATTCGTAAGTCACCTCGACCAGCCGCCGCGCCTTCAGCGGCACATCGCCGACCAGGTACATCCGGCTCGAATCCCCGTGCCAGCCATCGAGCAGCGGGGTCACGTCGATATTGACGATGTCGCCGTCCTTGAGGGCCTTGTCCCCCGGGATGCCGTGGCACACCACATGGTTGATCGAGGTGCAGCAGCTGTGGGCGAACCCGCGATAGCCCATGGTCGCGGGCACCGCGCCGCCGGCGATGGTCATCGCGCGGACAATGTCGTCGATCTCGCCCGTCGTCACGCCGGGGCGCACCACATCGACCAGCACATCGAGGATCTCCGCAGCGAGGCGCCCGGCACGGCGCATGCCTTCGAAGCCCTCGGGGCCATGCAGCTTGATCGTACCGTCGCGCAGGACGGTGTCGGCGGAAGTAATGGTCTGGTATTGAGTCATCGCCTGCCATGTAGCGACAGACGCGGCAAAATGCGAGCGCGGCGTTGCGGCGCGGGGCCATGGCGCGCTATGGCGGCTGGCGATGACTGACAAGAATGCGCTTATCCAGCCCGATCGCGGCCAGCAGGCCATTGCGATCCACCTCGTCGACAAGCCCGGCTTTGAGGCTTTCGTCAAAGGCCTCTCCGCCCCGCAGCGCGCGGCGCTGGCGGCGCAGAAGTTCGAGGCCGGCGGATACGAACATGCAATCCTGGCCGACGGCGAGGGCTGGTGCGTCGTCTCCGGGGTGGCGAAAGTGGATTCGCTGTCGAGCTGGTGTCTGGGCAAGCTCGCCGAGACCTTGCCCGAGGGCACCTACCGCCTCGCCCACGGCGATGCCGCCAAGGCCAAGTTCGGCTGGGTAACCGGGCAATACCGCTTCGACCGCTACCGCTCCGAACCCTCGACCACCGGTCCGCGCGTGCTGCTTTCCAAGCAGCCCAAGGCGATCGCGGCGGCGCTGGCCGAGGCCGACGCAACCGCGCTGGTGCGCGACCTCGTCAATACGCCGGCCGAGGACATGGGCCCTTCCCAGCTCGAGCATGAGGCAGAACTGATCGCCAAGGCCTTCAAGGCAGACATCCACGTCACCCGCGGCGACGCGCTGGAGCGCGGCTTTCCGATGGTCCACATGGTCGGCCGCGCCGCCTCGCGCGGGCATGCGCCGCGGATGATCGAGCTGGTCTGGGGCGATCCCAAGCACCCAAAGATCGCCCTCGTCGGCAAGGGCGTCTGTTTCGATTCAGGCGGGCTCGATATCAAGCCCTCCTCGGCGATGCTGCTGATGAAGAAGGACATGGGCGGCGCCGCGCATGCCCTGGCTTTGGCGCGGCTGGTGATGGAAAACGCGCTGCCGGTCCGCCTGCACCTGCTGATCCCGGCGGTGGAGAATGCCGTCTCGGGCAACGCCTTCCGCCCCGGCGATGTGCTGCGCAGCCGCGCCGGGCTGACTGTCGAGATCGGCAATACAGATGCCGAAGGCCGGCTGATCCTGGCCGATGCGCTGGCCCGGGCAGGCGAGGAGAAGCCCGAGCTGGTGATCGATTTCGCCACCCTGACCGGCGCGGCGCGGGTCGCCCTCGGGCCAGACCTGCCGGCGCTGATGACCCGCCGCGACGAGACTGCCGCGGCGCTGATCGCCGCCGGGCTCGAGGCCGACGATCCCTGCTGGCGCCTGCCGCTGTTCGAAGGCTACCGCGAGTATCTCAAGAGCGACATCGCCGACCTCAACAACAGCCCGAACAACGGCTATGCCGGAGCTTCTGCCGCTGGACTGTTCCTCGATCGCTTCGTTCCCGAAGGCATCGACTGGGCACATTTCGACACTTTCGCCTGGCGCCCGGTGGCCAAGCCCGGACGCCCCAAGGGCGGCGAGGCACTGGGGCTAAGGGCCGCCTGGGGGATGCTAAGGGCGCGTTGCGGCTAGCTTAGCACAGCCAGACCACGACGGCAGCCGCCAACAGACACACCGCGAGGATCCGGTCGGCCCGCCAGCGCGGCGGCGCATATTTCTCGGCCAGCACGACGACGGTCAGCAAAGCGATCCACGCCAGATTCATCACCCCGCCGACGAACAGCAGCAGCATCAGCACGGCGCAGCAACCGAGGCAGTAGGCCCCGTGCCGCCGCCCCATCTGGAACGCACCCGCAACGCCCGGGCGCCAGTTGCGCACGAGAAAGATGACCGGCGACTGGCAATTGCTGAGACAAACCCGCTTCAACGGGCTGAGCTCGTAGATTCCCGCGCCGAACAGCAAGAGCGCCGATAGGCGATGGCTGCCAAACTGCAACTGTGCCGCATCGACCATACCCTTCGCCACCAGGGCCGTCTGGATCAACGCCGCCATAGCCGCAAAATAGGTCCATACAACGAGGTAGCCGCCGGCAAACATCGCCGTGGCTAGCCCCCCTTGACCGTTCTTGCGGCTGAACACCTCATGCAGCGCAATCATCGGCGCAGCGGTCGGCAGCATCATCGCCACCATCATGATCGCCCACATTGTGAAGGTGCTCGCGAAATACGGGACTGAAAACGGCTCAGCGGGTGGCGGCATGGTTATGCCATGCATCGCCATGCCGCCCATCGGGGCGGCCACCATCGCCGCCATTTCGGCTTCCAGTCCAACCAGCCACCACCACGCCAGCGCCGCCATCGTCAGCACACAGGCCAGGACGATCAAGCCCTCACGCGACGCAACCTGCGCCGCCAGGGCGCGCGGCTGACTTGCTTCGGCCTCCCCTTCAGGCAGCGCCATGCGTCGACAAATTTAGTGTGGCGAGATGGTTATGGCGCCCGCTCCATTCCAGCGGAACCGGGCCGGTCGCCCGGGTTGCCCCGCGGACGAATTCCGCGAGCCGGTATTCGAAGCCGCCGGGCAGCTCGACCTGGGCGCGGTGTGCTTCCCCGGTGATGGGATTGCTGATCGGTTCGGCATCGGTCGCGATGATCCCGGGCACGGATACACGGCCCGTGCCGGCGGCAATATCGACCTCGAAGGTGATCGGCAGGAAGGCCGGTTCGTGCATCGTATCAATCACCGTCGCGAAAACGTTGAAAATGGTCGCCCCGGTTCGGTCTCGCCGCCCGAAAGGATCGTCAGCAGCGCACCACGCTGGGCCTCGCTGGCGGCGCTGTCGATCACGACGTAAGCCTCGCCCCCGCCCTCGTGGATCGGGCCGGGCCAGCCGAACATCCCGACCCATTTTGTGCCGGCAAGATCGACGTCGCCGAAATAGCCGCTATCGACCCGCATCGCCGTCATTGCGCGGCAATCGCCGCGAGTCGGCAAAGCATTGAATTGGCAAGGGCATCCCCAGTCGCAATTGCAGTTAGCGATTTCAAGGCCTTGCATGTGCCATTCGACGAGGGGCATAGTTGCTTGAGCTGTCGTCGTAGCACTTATCACGCGGCGCGAGAACAGCTGGCAAAGGAAACGGGAAGGACGCCATGAGATACGATAGCAAGGGCACCAGCCCGCGCGCCTACAGTGATCTCGAAGCAGGCAACCTTGCGATCTGCGAGCGGATGTATGCAGAAATGCTGTTCAAGTTCGATCCCGGGCTGATCGACGAGTTCCTTGCCGAGGACTACATCCAGCACTCCACTGCGGCGAGTGGCGGACGCGAAGGACTGCGGGCTTTCTTCCCGATCGGGGCGACCGCTTTCCCGATGTCCGCATGGCGATCAAGGCCGCCTTTGCCGATGGCGATTTCACCATCTTCCACATCCACACCATCCGCCACGCTGGCGATCCGGGCATGTCGATCATGGACATCTTCCGGATGGAGGACGGCAAGGTGCGCGAGCACTGGGAGGTTCTGCAGGAAATCCCGACCACCCTGCCGCACGACAACGGCATCTTCTGAAAGACTCTTCCCATGCCCCGCGAATACAGCCCTGAGGAACAGGCCAATCTCACACTGATCCAGCGCCTTTACAACGAATGCCTCAATCCGCTCGATCCCGACAAAGTCGATGAGTTCATGCATGAGAACTATATCCAGCACAATCAGGAGCATACCGGCGGGTGCGAACCGCTCAAGGGCCTGATCCGCCACATCAGGGAGATCAACCCGCAGTCAGTCCACGACATCAAGCGGATCCTGGTCGATGGTGATATGGTCGCCGCGCATTACCACGCGCGCCGCTTCGAAGGCGACGCCGGCTGGGTAACGGTCGATGTCTTCCGGATCGAGAACGGCAAGATTGCCGAGCACTGGGACGTGCTGCCGGACATCAACCCGGATCGGGTGAACCCGGCCGATCCGGTGTGACCTAAAACCCTTGAGATTCCCCGCAGCGTTCGTCATCCCTGGCTTGACCCGGGATCCCGCTTTTCTTCGCTGACCTCGCGAGGCAGCGGGACCCCGGGTCAAGCCCGGGGTGACGGATCAGGCTGCACGAACATGACGCGGCGACTGACCGTCGCCACGCGCCCTACTTTTCCTTGCCCGCCACGCCATAGTTGATCGCGGCATTGCGGGTCTTCTGGAAGTCCGGGACGCTCAGGCCCTTCATCGCGGCGTAGATGTCGATGTTGCCGACACCGGTCACCGCGCCGAGTTTTTCCAGCATGAAGAAGATCACGCCGTAATGGATCATCCCGATCCAGTCGCGGGTGCGGATCAGGCCGCGTTCCTCGTCGCTCAGATCGGCGGCGGCGAGTGTCGCTTCCTCGTCAGCCTTGAAGCGGGCGCGGATGTCCGGATCGGTCAGCGAATGGAGGAAGTGATTGATGCGGAAGCCCTTGACCGCACGTTCGATCGTGAAGGGATAGGTTCCGGCGAGCTGTTCGGCCCCCTTCCAGTCCCATTCGATCCTGGTGCGCAAGGCTTCATCGCTTTCGGCCGGGGCCTCGGTCGAACGCTCTTCCAGAATCATGGTCGCGATCGGGCACATCGAGGGGAGAAAATAGGTCTTATGGGTGCACTCGACCTCTTGCGACAGCGCCCCGCGCATCATCAGCCACATCACCACTTCGGCGCCTTCCCAGCCGCCCAGTTCGGCCAGCTTGGCGATCGGATAATCCAGCAGGCTTTCGGGATCCTTTTCCAGCAGCTCCATGAACTTCATGTCCCAATCGGGATTGTTGAAGCCGCAGCCTTCGCCGTGGACCTGATGCGAAAGACCGCCGGTGCCTGCGATCGCCACCTTGATATCTTCGGGGTAGGACTGGATCGCCCGGCGCAGGCTTTTGCCGAATTTGTAGAAGCGCCGCGCCGAAGGCAGCGGCACGGTCAGCACACCGCAGACGATCGGCAGGATCTTCGTAGCCCAGCCGTTGCTGTCATGATCCACCATCACCGACAGCGGTGAAAAGGCGCCGTGATCCAGATTCTTGCCCTGGAAATAGGACAGGTCGAATTCATCGGCGACCATCACCTTGGCAACATGTTCGGCGAATTTCGGATCGCCCATGATCGCCGGAATATCGCGCGGGCCGCCGCCTTCATCGGCTGCGGCAAAGCTCTCGCCCACGCCCAGCGCAAAGTGCGAATAATGATCGAAAAAAGCGGTCATGTGATCGTTGTAGATATAGACGATCACATCGGGCGCCTTCTCGCGCAGCCACTGCTGCACCGGCTCATAGCCTTCGAAGATCGGCTTCCAGACGGGGTCGTCCTGCTTCCCGGCATCCTTGGCGAACGCGATAGTGGGCGTGTGCGAAGTGGCGATTCCGCCTACGATGCGAGCCATGAAACCTCTCCTTTTTTAGTGCCACAAGATTGCCGCAAATTAGTAAGTAACGCAAACCAATTTTGTTTGATTTGACCCGCGTCAAGCAGGTGTGGCCAACTCGCGACCCGGCCTTGCCCTCGCCGCGACAAGCGCACAAAACGGGACAGGTGACATGGAATACTTGCGAGACGAACCCGCCGCCGCTAATCGCCCGCTCTTCCAGTTTCGGGGACCTGATGCCTTGACCGCCGCCGCCATCCCTACCGGACAGCTTTCGCTTTCCGGGCCGAGCGAAAAGCTCGACGCGGCGCATTGGCCGGTGCGCGGCGACCTTGCGCATATCCGCCTCGCCGGCCGCTGCTTCGTGCCGTATTATGCCGTGCCGATGGAGCATCATGTGGCGGCACCGGGCGCAAGCCTGCGGATCGCCGACAATACCGCAGCGGAAGTCCGCGACGAGCTGGCGGGCGGCACCCTGTTCAACGTGCTCGATATTTCCGGTGGCTGGGCCTGGGGTCAGGTCGGCGAGGATGGCTTTGTCGGCTATTTGCCGATGGATGTGCTCGAGCCATGAGCCGCAAGGTCTTCATCGACGGCGCCGCCGGCACCACCGGGCTCGAGATCGTCGAACGGCTCGCCCCGCGCGCCGAATTCGAGCTGATCCTGCTCGACGAGCAGCAGCGCAAGGACCCCGGCGCCCGGGGCGATGCCTTCCGCGCCGCCGATTTCGCAGTGCTGTGCCTGCCTGACGATGCCGCACGTGAAGCGATAGCGCTGGCCGAGGGCAGCAAGGTGCGGATCATCGACGCCTCGACCGCGCACCGTGTCGCCCCGGGCTGGGTCTATGGCTTCCCGGAAGTCGAAGGCCGCGAGGCGATCGCCAACGCGGAGCGGGTGAGCAACCCGGGCTGCTATTCCACCGGCTTCATCGCACTGATCGCGCCGCTGTTGCGCGCCGGACTGCTACCGTTCGACTGGCCCTACAGCTGCAATGCCGTTTCCGGCTATTCGGGCGGCGGCAAGGCAATGATCGCGCGCTTCGCGGACGATACCGACATTGCCTTCCGCACCTATGCGCTGGGCCTCGGGCACAAGCATGTGCCGGAGATGCAAGCGCGCTGCGGGTTGTCGATCCCGCCACTGTTCGCGCCCTCGGTGATCCCGGCGCATCGCGGCATGGTGGTAGAGGTGCCGCTACCGCTGGCGCATATGCCGATGGCCGGATCGCCCGAGGTGCTGCGCCTCGCGCTGGCCGATTTCTACAGCACCAGCCGGATCGTCACCGTGCATGACGAGACGCCCGACGAATTGCTGCTGCGCCGTTCGATGCAGCCGTCCGACCGGCTCGACCTGTTCGTGTTCGGATCGCAGGATGGCACCCAGGCGCGGCTGATCGCCCGACTCGACAATCTCGGCAAAGGCGCGAGCGGTGCGGCGGTGCAAAGCCTGAATCTGATGGCTGGTCTGGACGAAATTGCCGGGCTCAGCCTCTGATGCCTAATTATTGGGCGGCGTTGCTCAAATTTGTTGCAAGAATTCGCGCGCCTTGCGCATCATTTTGCATGTCGGACCGCAATCGCGGTGCCAAATCTTGCGATTCCACCCTTTTCCACAGGCCGCACATCGCCTAGGTCCGGAAAAGCGTCGCTGGCACGATTCTTGATAGAAGCTTGGCAGGGGCATCCAACGGCAGCCGGGCCGCACACGCGGTTCCGGGTCCATGTGCAGGGGACGACAGCCAAGTGAAAAAGATCGAGGCCATCATCAAGCCCTTCAAGCTCGACGAAGTGAAGGAAGCGCTGCACGAAGTCGGCGTATCGGGCATCACCGTCACCGAAGCCAAAGGCTTCGGGCGCCAGAAGGGGCACACCGAACTCTATCGCGGCGCGGAATATGTCGTCGACTTTCTGCCCAAGGTTAAGCTCGAGGTTGTCGTTTCCGACGATATGGCCGACCGCACGGTGGAAGCGATCGCTAGCGCCGCCCAGACGGGGCGCATCGGCGACGGCAAGATCTTCGTCATCCCGGTCGAGAAAGCCGTCCGCATCCGCACCGGCGAGCGCGACGACGACGCAATCTAGAACCTACAAAGTTCCACAGACTCTCCTCCCGCTCGCGGGAGGCGCCGGGGGAGGGCCTGTTGCCCGAACCCACCCAAAAACAAGCCCTCCCCTAACCCCTCTCACAGGGCGGGAGGGGAAACGAAAACCCCCTTCCGCGATGCGTCAGGGGAAGCACTAAAAGGAAGAACCATGGCCAAGGCAAAGGACATCGTTAAGCGCATCAAGGACGAAGAGATCGAATGGCTCGATCTCCGCTTCACCGACCCCAAGGGCAAGTGGCAGCACCTCACCATGGTCGCCGCGCGGATCACCGAAGATGAGCTCGACGACGGCCTGATGTTTGACGGATCCTCGATCGAGGGCTGGAAGGCGATCAACGAGTCGGACATGATCCTCAAGCCCGATCTCGATGCGATCTATATCGATCCGTTCAGCGCGACCCCGATGATGATCGTCAACTGCGACATCGTCGAACCGTCGACCGGCGAACTCTACGCCCGCGATCCGCGCTCGACCGCGAAGCGCGCCGAGGCCTTCCTCAAGACCACTGGTGTTGGCGACACCGTCTATGTCGGTCCGGAAGCCGAGTTCTTCGTGTTCGACGACGTGCGCTTCTACGACGGCTATGACGGCAATGGCTTCAAGATCGACGATATCGAGCTGCCGACCAACTCGAACCGGGAATATGACGGCGGCAACCTTGCGCACCGTCCGCGCGCCAAGGGTGGCTACTTCCCGGTCGCCCCGGTCGACAGCCTGGTCGACATCCGTGGCGAGATGGTTTCGACCATGATCGAGATGGGCCTGCCCTGCGACAAGCATCACCACGAAGTCGCCAGCGCCCAGCACGAGCTTGGCCTGACCTTCGGCACGCTGGTCGAAACGGCTGACCGTATGCAGGTTTACAAGTATGTCGTGCACCAGGTCGCACAGGCCTATGGCAAGACCGCGACCTTCATGCCCAAGCCGATCATGAAGGACAACGGATCGGGGATGCACACCCACATCTCGATCTGGAAGGAAGGCAAGCCGATGTTTGCCGGAAACGGCTACGCCGGCCTGTCGGACATGTGCCTCTACTTCATCGGCGGCGTGATCAAGCATGCCAAGGCGCTCAACGCCTTCACCAACCCGACCACCAACAGCTACAAGCGCCTGGTGCCGGGCTATGAAGCCCCGGTCCTGCTCGCCTATTCGGCGCGCAACCGTTCGGCTTCGTGCCGCATTCCCTATGGCACCGGCGACAAGGCCAAGCGCGTGGAATTCCGTTTCCCCGACGCGATGGCCAACCCCTACCTGTGCTACGCGTCGCTGCTGATGGCCGGTCTCGACGGGATCAAGAACAAGATCCACCCGGGCGAAGCCATGGACAAGAACCTCTATGATCTGCCCCCGGCCGAACTGGCCCAGGTGCCGACCGTCTGCGCGTCGCTGCGCGAGGCGCTCGATTGTCTCGCTGCGGATCATGACTTCCTGCTGCAGGGCGGCGTCTTCACCAAGGACCAGATCGAAGCCTATATGGAGCTGCGCTGGCCCGAAGTGATGCGTTGGGAAACCACGCCTTCGGCGGTCGAATTCGACATGTACTACAGCGTCTGATCCACGCCGCACAAGATCACCGAGGGGGCGTCCGGAGCGATCCGGGCGCCCTTTCTCTGTTCCGACGCTTCGTCATTGCGAGCGCAGCGAAGCAATCCAGAGCGTCATCCACTGGGCTCTGGATTGCTTCGCTGCGCTCGCAATAACGAGGGCCACAATCATTAGTCCTTGCTGATCTTCACATTCACGCCCTGCCGGCCGATGGTCGAGACCGAACCCAGCACTGACAGCCAGCTGGTCACCCGGAACTCAAGTTCCGTCGCCGAATAGCCGCGTCCGTCGGTGATGACCTCGGCATAGACCCGCCGGCCGAGATACTTGCCCGCCGCCACCCCGGTGCCGCGCCCCAGCGCCGCGTCGGCGGAGACGAAGCGAAGCCGGTCAAGCCCGATCGCCGATCGCAGCTTGTTGATCGGATCGAGCCCGCCGCCCGAGCGCAGGCTGGCCAGCGCCGCACCCAGTTGCAGTGCCTCAGGCGCAGAGATCTGGGTGATCGAGCTGCCGAACAGCAGGCGGGCGAGCAGTTCTTCTTCGGGCATGGCCGGAGTCGAGGAGAAGGCGATTTCCGGCCGTAGCGAAGTGCCCTGCACCGTCACCCGCGCCGACAGGCCAGTGACCTGCGCCTCGGCCAGGATGTCGAGCCGGGGGTTGGGCGGGCTGCCGCCATCGAAGCTGATCCGGCCCCGCTTCAGCTCGAAGCGCTGGCCGGCGAACTGGTAGCCGCCGCGCACCAGATCGGCCCGGCCGAGGATTGCCGGCGCCACCGTGGTGCCGCGAATGCGCACGTTGGCGCCCCATTCGCTATCGAGGCCCAGCCCCTCCACCGCGACGCGACTGTCTCCGGTCGCATCGATCAGGAAGCGCCAGGGCGCGGCGCGGGCGCGCGGCGGGGCGATATCGGCGCGGCGATTGACCTCGGTGGTGTGAATATTGGGCAGCTCCGCCACCGCCGCCGCCCGGCCGAGCTGCCAGCGCGCGCTTTCGATCCGCAGCCGGCCGGCTATAGTCCCGCCCTGCCCGTCCGAAACGATCCGCAATGGTCCGGAGACCGAGGCCGACATGTCCGAGCGCGCCAGCACCTGCGCATCGCGCGCCGCGAGCTTCAGGTCGAGCGCGGGGGGATGGGTGCCGATGCCCGTGAAATCAATGCTGCCCGACCCGGTGACTTGCCCGCCATTGGCCGCTCGTCCCGAGATGGTGGTCAGATCGAGCCGCGATCCGGCAAAGCGCCCGGCCACGGAAATGCCGGAAATGTCGGTGCCGGTCAGCGCGCTCTGGAGGCGCAGGCCGCTGCTACCGAGCGAACCGCGGATCGCGGGGTTGTCGAGGCTGCCGGTAACATCGGCGGCGAGGGCGATATTGCCGGTGAGGTCGAAGGCTTCGAGCGCGACCAGCCGCCAGACCGCATCGGCCGGCCCCTCATAGCGCATTTGCGCGAAGAGCTGCCCAGCGCGCAGGCGGTCCCGCAGCGTGCCGTCAGCGGGCAGCGCAGCGATCCGCCCCTGGATGCGCCCGCGCACTGCCCCGCCCTCGCGCACCACCGCCCGCGCCTGCACCGCGCCGGGGGCAAGCTCGGCAACGAGATCGGCGTCGACCGGACGCGAGGTCAGCACCAGCCCGGAGCGGGTCAGGCCCAGCACCTGCAGGCGCGCACTGCCCGTTGCGGCGCTGCCGTGGTGGTGGCGGTAGGCAATCAGCCCCGATCCAGTGCCGCCTAGGCCGGCATCGGCCAGCACCACATCCGCCAGCGAGAGCGGCAGGCGGGCCAGCGCGAGGTCGAGCTCGGTATCTCGCCGGCCGACCGTGCCGGAGGCGATCACCCGCCCTCCCCCGAAATCGAACTGGGTGGGCGCAAGGCGCCAGCCGTCATCGCGTTGCTCAAACACGGCGCGGCGCGGCATGGCGATGCGCTGCCCGGCGAAATCCCCCCCAGCGAGAATGGCGAGACGCTGCGGCGCGATGTCGCCAGCGAGGCGCAGATTGAAGCGACTACCGCGGTGCCCGGTGAGCGCGGCGGAAAAGCTGCCCTTGCCGTCGTTCATCTGGCCGTTGGCGGTGATCCGGCCAAGGAACAGATTGCCCTGGGCGATGCCGACCCCTTCGAGACTGCCGGTCATCGAGGAGCGCCCATGCGCGAACTGCCCGCTTAGCTGCAGCTTGCCGCTGGTGACGCCGAGCGGGTCGGTGCCGCCGAAGTGGGCGTTATGCGCCGTCAACGCGAGGTCGATGCCCTGCCCGCCACCACGCGGCTCCAGCCGGATCGTACCGCCCGTGCCTCCACCGGCAAGACGCAGTTCGCCGAGCGCTCCGCCCCGGACCAGCAGGAGATTACCGCTCAGCACCGACTCTGAAAAGGCCAGCCGGTTGACCGCAATCCGCACCGGCTGCCCGCGCGCGGCGACGAGGCGGAGGTTGCCGTCGAACGGGCCGAGCGGCGAGGATCCGGAGGTGTCGATCCGGAAGCCCTCGCCCTCCGGTGCAAGCGCCAGCCGCAAATCGCGCAGCCGGGCGACCGGCAAGGGATCGGCCAGCACCAGCACGGCGCGGGGACCGTCGCTGGCGATATTCGCTTCCAGCGTGAAGGGGCCGTAATCCGCGTGACTGCCTGAACCCGCGAGCGTCGCGCGCCCATCCGCCTGCCGCCGGCCTGTCAGGGCGAACGAGAGTTTGCTGCCGTTGAGGCTCGCCCAGTTCACCGCCAGCAGCCCGCCGCGCTCCGCCGTCAGATCAGCGGCGAAGCGGAGGCCGGTTCCGGCGAAATTCTCGATCGTGGCATTGTCGGTCCGCGCCAGCCGCCCGGTCAGGCTGGCCTGCAGCCGCCAGGGCGCATTGCCGAAGCCGAGCACGATCCGCGCATCGGCATCGGCCAGTCCGACACTGTCGACTGGCCAGCCGCGCAAGGTCACCGGCCCGGCCAGCGCATAGCCACCCTTGGCGAGATCGCCGCGCAGGGCGAGCCGGGCGGTGACGCCCTGCCCGGCCAGCACCAGTTCGTCCGCCGACAGCACCTGCCCGCGCAGCACCAGTTCGCCAGAGCCGCGCGCCGGGGCGAACCGCGAGTCGATGGCTGGATTGCCGGTCAGCACCCGCGCGGCAGTCAGGTCAATCGGGATGCGCCAGCTGGCGTCCTCGCGCCGGATCGTGCCGCGATTGGCCAGCCCCTCGATCCGCGTTGTTCCAAAGGCGAGGCTGCGCGCCGCGAGGCTGTGCTCGATCCGCACTTCCCGGAACGGCCCGTCGAGCAATGCGGTAAGCCGGCCGCCTTCGATCCTCGTCCCGCCGCCAAGCAGTTCGGGATCAACTATCGTCGCGTCGAGCGCCAATTTGTCGAAGCGGTTGTCGGTCAGGTCAGCGGCGCCGTAGCCGACCAGCCGCAAGCCCTTGCCGAGCGCGGCGAAGTGCCCGGCGAGGCGGCGGCTGCGCAGCGATCCGGTTCCGGTCAGCGCCACTTCGCGTCCCGCCGCGGGGGCCGCGACCGCCGGAAGCCCGCGCGGCCAGATCAGCCCGAGAACGGACATCCCCGCAGTGCGGTTGTGCAGCCGCAGCGCGGCGAGGTTACTGCCATCGAGCCGGGCGAGCAGCGCCCCGCGCCAGTCATGCCAGGCGCCCTTGCCGGTGATGGTGAGTTCGCTCGCTTGCTTCATGCCCGTGAGGCCGGCAAGCAGGCCGTCCTTCGGCGCTGCGTAGGTCAGTTCAAGGTCAAACCGGTCGCGCGCTGGTTCGGCGTCGAGCAGCATGGCCAGCCGGTCGCTCCCGCCCAGCTTGCCGTCCAGCCGGACCAGTGCGCGGGCATCGTGAATGTCCACCCGGCCCGAGAGGTCGATCCGACGCTCGGCCCCCGCAACTCCCTGCGCCACGGTCAGGCGATCAACTTCGAACCGGTCGACCCTTATGTCGAAGTTCGGGAGGATCGGCGCATCCTTGCGGCCCGGGCGGAGGTGCGGCAGACGCTGTAGCGTTCCGCGCGCCAGCACCAGTTCGCGCACGTCGATCCCGCTGGTGAACCAGTGCAGCGGCCGCCAGTCGAGCCGCACTTCGGGTACGGTGAGGAACGGTCCTTGCGGATCGGAAAAGGTGACATGGCGCAGCACCGCGCGCCGCGAGAGCGAGCCCTCGATCCGCCCGACCGAAATCCGCAAGCCGGAGGCCGGGGCATAGGCGGCAATCCGATCGGCAACAAAGCGATGACCGATCGGACTTTCGATCAGGACCACACCGAGCGCCAGCAGCGCGGCGATGCCCAGCGCCAGCACCGCCAGCGCCTTGCGCCAGCCCGAAAGCCAAGGGCGGCGGCCCACGGGAAGGGCTTCCTCGTCGCTCATCAGAACGCCTGACCCAGTGCGACGTAAACCCCGATCCGGCTTTCGCCCGGCCGGCGCTTGAGCGGGGTGCCAATATCGATGCGGATCGGGCCGAAGCCGGTCTGGTAACGCAGCCCCAGCCCCGCGCCGTAGCGCATGTTGCGCAAGCGCGGCGCCGGGCTGTCATCGACCGAACCGGCATCGACGAACGGCACCACCGAAACCGCACCGCCCATCAGCCCGGTCTTGACCCGCGCCTCGAACGAGAATTCGCTGAGCGAGCGCCCACCGCTCGGCTGGCCAAGCATGTCGCGCGGGCCGATCAGCTGGTAGCCATAGCCGCGCACCGAGCCACCGCCGCCGGCGTAAAACCGCCGCGACGGGGCAATTTCCGTGATCGGCGCGCCCGGGATCGAGCCGATCCGGGTGCGCGCCGCCAGCACCACGCCCTTGCCAAGTAGCAGATAGGCGCTGAGATCGCCCTGGACCCGCACATAGCTGGAGTGCTGGCCGGATTCGGTCGAGAGCTCCGGTGAAAGCCGCAGTGCCGCCCGGAAGCCGCGCGCGGGATCGAGCAGATCGTCGCTGCTGTCAAACGCCGCTCGCACCGGCAGCGCGGCAATGTAATAGGACTGGCGCGCGCTATTCACGCCGCCGACGGCGCCTTCGCGCTCGTTGGTCGCCAGCACCTCGATCCCGACCGACCACACCCACGGCTTCTGGAAGATCAGCGTGGTCAGCTTCTCGAACGTGCCACTGAAGGCGACCGTGCGGGCCTCATAGGCGGTGCGGGTGACATTGTTGGCATAGAGGTCGAGCGTGAGCACCTGATCGCGGCCGCGGAAGTTGTTGCGGCGGAAGGTGACGCCCGCCAGCTGTTCCTTGGTTCCGACAATCCCGCGCAGCCGCAACATGCCCTCTGGCGGGAAGAGGTTGCGATGCTCCCATGCTGCTTCGAGCCGGAACCCGTCGCCGGTGTCGTAGCCGATGGCGCCTGAGATGGTGCGTTGCGGGGCCTTTGCCATGCTGACATCGAGTGCGACCACGCCCGGCTTGCCATCCGCTGGCGGTGACAGTTTGCGCGGAGTGACGTTGACACTGGCCACCAGCCCGGTCGCCAGCACCGCGCGGCGCAGATCGTCGATCTCGCTGCGCTTGTAGACATCGCCGGTGCGGAAGCGCGCAATCTCGGCGAGATGATCCGCGGACATGTAGTGTTCGAGATCGCTGGTGATCGGCCCGATCACATATTTGCCGTCGACATGGACCGGCAGCGAAAGGTCGCCCTGCTCGCGGGCATGATCGACCAGCAGGTCCGGCTCGCCGGTGCGGGCGAAGGCATAGCCATTGTTGGCCAGCGCCGTGCCGAGATCGGTAACGGCGCGAGTAATGTTGTCGCTGTTGACCGGATCCTTCGGCCAGATCGCGAAGCTGCCTCGCAGCATCGGAAAGTCCTGCCCGGTCGAATCGAGATCACCCAGCGCGACTGCCCCGACCTGGTAACGATGGCCCGGAAACACCTCGAAGCGCACCGTGATCGGCCCGGCTGCCTGATCCTGCCCGGGCGCGATCCCGCCGATCGCCTGCATCACCTCGCCGTCATAATAGCCACATATCCGCAGAAGCCGGACCAGTAATTCGCGATCGCTGCGCGCGCGCACGGCGATCTGCGAGACGTTGTCTTCCTTGCCGCCCAGCGTGACCAGCGACGAGAGCATCCGGAAGCGGTCGAGGAAGCCCTGCCGATCCGGGAAGGCGGCGGGATCAGCCGGAAAAACCAGCGACAGGCGCGGATTGATCGCGGCCACGTCGCCAGTCGCTGTCGGCGCTTGCGCGTCCGGATCGGTCGGCAGGCTGGCCAGATCGGTTTCGGGATCAAGCTCGGCCAGTTCGGGCAGCTCAATCGCCTCATCGGGCCAGGGCAACGTCAGTTCCGGCATCGCCGCAAGCGGCGAGGTGGGCGTGATCGCGCTGTCGTCAGCAGGGGATTCTGCGCCCTTGGCCCAGCCTTCCGGATTCGCCACCGCGCTATCGGGTATCAGCGCCTCAAGTTCGGGATCGACCGGGAATTGCTGCGCGGCAGCCGGATTGGCGAGCAGCAGCAGGGCAAGGCACGCAGCCCCGATGGGCCGCGTGAGGTCAGTCAACCAGGCGGTACTGATCCTGCCCGCCCGGCATACCGTCTTTGGTGCTTCCGGGCGGCGAACTGCCCCGTCCAAGCCGGTGCATGGATTCGGTGATGAGCCGGTCCTGCTCGACTGCGGCAATCCGCTCCCAGCCACTGCGGCCCAGCCGCTCCATCGGGCGATAGCGGATTTTATACTGCATCCGGGCCGAGCCTTCGACCCAATAGCCGAGATAGACATAGGGCACAGCTTCGCGAGCAGCGCGCCGGATGTGATCGAGGATGATGAAGTTGCCAAGCCCGGTCCGCGTTTCATGTTCCGGGTCGTAGAAGGAATATATCATCGACAACCCGTCGCCCTGCCGGTCGGTGAGGCAGGCTCCGACCAGTCGGCCGGGCGTTACCCCATCGGGCGAGGGCTCCCGATATTCATAGACATAGCTGGTGACGGGCGTGTGTTCCACCATGTCGGCGAAATCGCTGTCGTCCATCGAGGCCATGCCACCGCCGGGGTGGCGTGCGCCGAGATATCGCTGCAGCAGCTCGAACTGTTCCGCGGTCGACCAGGGGCGGCAGGCGGTAACGATCAGATCGCCGTTGCGCTTGAGATTGCGGCGCTGGGCCGAGGAGGCGTCGAACTCGCCCGCCACCACGCGCACCGATACGCAGGCCGTGCAATCGAGGCAGGACGGGCGATAGGCGACGGTCTGACTGCGGCGGAAGCCGATCCGCCCTAGCGCATCGTTCAGAGCGTCGGCATGCGGCCCCCTGAGCTCCGTAAACACCTTCCGCTCGCTGCGGCCAGGAAGATAGGGACACGGCGAGGGGCTGGTGACGAAGAATCGTGGAAAGCGGACGGGTGCCGTCACCTCTGTGCTGTATCCTCTTGCCTGATGGCGGATTCGCCCCCGTGCTGTGCAAGGGACTCCGCGTGCTCTGCGAAGGACTATGCCGCCCGGGGTCGACCGATAAAAGTCTTTTAACCACGATACAGGGTTAATCGAAGGTTATTTTGCACAGTCGGGACGTGAATGCGAGAGCTGTCTCGCAGAGGGTTAGTTCAGTTCCACCTGACTAACGGCATAACCCTTGGCCCGCAGCGCGGCGACCAGCGCATCGAGCTGGTCCTTGTCGCGCGCTTCGCACTCGATGTCGGTGATCAGGCCCTTCGCCGGCAGGTGGGTGAAGATGCGCTGATGCCAGATTTCGATGATGTTGACGTTGAGGCGGTTGAACTCCTCCATCACCTTGAACAGCGCACCCGGCCGGTCCTGCAGGGTCAGCCGCAGGCGGGCGAGGCGCCCCGAGCGCGCAAGATCGCGCAGCAGCACGTTGGCGAGCAGCCGCGTATCGATATTCCCGCCGGTGATGGGGATGCCGACCTTGCGGCCGCGGAACATGTCGGGATTGGCCAGCACCGCAGCCAGCCCGGCCGCACCGGCGCCTTCGGCCACGGTCTTCTCGATCTGCAGCAGCAGCGCCACTGCCCCCTCGAGCTGCGCCTCGGAGACCAGCACGATATCATCGAGCAGGCCGGCGAGCACCGCCGAGGTAAATTCGCCCGGCTCCTTCACCGCGATGCCTTCGGCCAGCGTGTCGCCGGCGCAGGGCAGCGACTTGCCCTTGAGCTTGTCATACATCGACGGGAACAGCTCGGCCTGCACCCCGACCAGTCCGATATCGGGCTTGAGCGCACGCGCCGCCGTGCCCATGCCCGAAGCGAGGCCGCCGCCGCCGATCGGAATCACCAGCATGTCGAGATCCGGCACGTCCTCGAGCATTTCGAGCGCCACCGTGCCCTGCCCGGCGGCGACATGCGGATCGTCGAAGGGGTGGACGAAAGTCAGTCCGAGTTCTTCTTCCAGCTGCCGGGCATAGGCATAGGCTTCATCGAAGGTTTCGCCGTGCAGCACGACCTGCCCACCGACGCTCTCGGTCTGCATCACCTTCACCGTCGGGGTGGTGCGCGGCATGACGATAGTGACGGGAACGCCAAGGCGCGTGCCGTGATACGACAGACCCTGGGCATGATTGCCGGCCGAAGCCGCGATCAAGCCGCGATTGCACTTTTCACCGCCGAGCAGCAGCATCGCATTCAGCGCGCCGCGTTCCTTGTAGGCCGCAGTGAATTGCAGGTTCTCGAACTTCAGCCAGATCTCGGCGCCGGTGATGGCGCTGAGCGTGCGCGAATGCTCGGTGGTGGTGCGCACCACCGAGCCGGCAATCCGCTCCGCCGCCGCGCGAATATCGGCGAGGGTGAGGAGCGCGGACACTCCCGGTGCGGCGGTGGATACAGTGGTGTTCATGGCCTGCGCGCCCTAACGGAAAGCCTTGCACCATGCAAACCTGCGTGCGCCGCCACCCGCGCAATCATCCGTTCTTAACCACATGCCTTGGGCACAGCGTTAGACTTGCCCTGCTAGTCGGATTGCTGCTGGCCCATTTCGGGCAGGCAAGTTTCGGGGGCAGGAATGAACAGCCGCGTGGGAATCGCACTGGGCGCAGCCGGGATATTGGCCGGGCTCGCCCCGACCGGCGCCATGGCCGCAACCGCTACACCGGCCAGCAGTCAGGCGCAGATTCTCGAGAAGATCAGCTTTGCGGTGCTGCTCGACATGAACCTGGGCCAGATCGCCACCACCAGCAACACCGCTGGCGGCGTGCTCGATTTCAACCCATCGAGCGGCAACCTCACCTGCGACCCCGGTCTCGCCTGCGTCGGCAGCCATGCCCTTTCGCAGCTGCGGTTGATGGGATCGGATGCCAATGCGATCGTGAACTACGATCCCAGCTTCCAGTTGACCGGACCGGGCGATCCGATGACGGCGGAACCGCAGTTTCCGGGCGGGCAAGGGTCGATCATCACCCTTACCGGGGGGCTGGCGGTGGTCTATTTCGGGGCCAAGCTCCATGTGAACCCCGGCCAAGCGGCGGGGGTCTACAGCGGCAACTTCTCGGTCAACCTTGAATACAACTAAGACGCTTCGCCGGCTGGCAGCAGCCATGCCAGCAGCAGCGTGACCGCGACGACAACCACCGTATCGGCGACCCAGTCGGTAAACTGGCAATCGCGGTGCAGAGCGGGAAAGGACTGCGCCACCTCGACCATCGCCCCCAGGAACGACAACCGCTCCGCCGTCCGCCAGCGCAGCTCCCGCGCAAAGCCGAGGCCCGCGAGGCTGGTCAGCGTGGCGAAGGCGATCATGTGCTGAACCTTGTCGCCCAGCCGGTCGGTCGGTAGCTGGGGCGGCCTCGGCAGCAGCGCCATGACGATAGCGAAGAGGCAGGCGAGCCAGAAGGCGGTGCGGGCGGCGCGCTGGAAGCGCGGGTCGGCTAGTACGGACATGGTTGCTGCGCTAGAGTGATTTAGAGTGAAATGGAACATTTCACGGCTCGGAAATCACGACAAAACAAAAACCTAGAGCGCCGGATTTGATTCTATCAAATCCGAACGCACTCTAGCGCCTGCTTTCGCCGCGACAAGGGCTGGCGCGCTCCGGCGAAGCGGCTAAGAAAGCGCGATGAGCGAAAAACGCAAAGTATCGATCATCGGCCTGGGCGTGATGGGCGGCCCGATCGCGCGGCATGTCGGCACTGCCGGGCACGAGCTGACGATCTACAACCGCACCCCGGCCCGCGCCGACAAATGGCGCGAGGCCAACCCCGGGATCGCGGTCACCGTCGTCACCAGCCCGGCCGACGCCGCCGCCGATGCCGATCTGGTGATCACCTGCGTCGGCAATGACGATGACCTTGCGGATGTCGTGCTCGGTCCGCAGGGCGTGTTCACCACGCTGCGCCGGGGCCGGGTGTTCGTCGACCACACCACCGTTTCCGCCCGGATCGCCCGCCAGATCGCGGTCGAGGCGCGCGACAAGGAAGTGCACTGCGTCGATGCGCCGATGACCGGATCGCAGATCGGCGCGGAGAACGGCACCCTCACCCTGATGTGCGGCGGTCGGCCCGAGGCGATCGAGGCGGCGCGGGCGGTGATGGAGGCCTATTCGCGCCGGATCGTCCACATCGGCAAGGCCGGCGCGGGGCAGCTCGCCAAGATGTGCAACCAGATCTGCCTGGCCAGCGTGGTCGCCGGCCTGGCCGAAGCTGTCCGCGTGGCGCAGGGTGCGCATCTCGATATCGACAAGGTCTATGAGGCGATCTCCGGCGGGGCGGCGCAGAGCTGGCAGATGGACAACCGCTGGAAGACCATGTCGGACGACAGCTTCGATTTCGGCTTCGCGGTCGACTGGATGCGCAAGGACCTCGGCCTCGCACTTGAGGAAGGGCGCGGGCTGGGGCTGTCGCTGCCAGTGACGGGCCTCATCGACCAGTTCTATGCCGATGTGCAGGCGCTGGGCGGCGGTCGGCAGGATACCAGCGCACTGGTCCGCCGCCTGCCGCGCCGGGGCGAGAAGAAGTGATCCTCCCCGATTCGGGGAGGGGGACCACGAAGTGGTGGAGGGGCACAGGCAGGTTGCCGCAGCTTCTCAACGCCGTGAAACACCGCACCTGCCCCTCCACCATGCTTCGCATGGTCCCCCTCCCCCGGTGGGGGAGGATACTGGCGCTGCTTGGCCTGCTTTTCCCTGCCCCCGCCCTTGCCGACACGCTGATCGACAACGTGGAGGGACTGACCCTCGACGACACCGGCCGGATCGAGCGCTTCGACGGCTTCGTTATCGGCAATGACGGCCACATCGCCATGGTCCTGCATCGCGGTGACAAGCGCCCCGCCCGGGTGGATTACAAGCTCGACGGGCAAGGCCGGGTGGTGATGCCGGGGCTGATCGACGCCCATGCCCACGTTATGAAAATCGGCATCGGCGCGCTGACGCTCGATCTCTCCGCCACCAGGTCGCTCGCCGAAGCGCAGGCGCGGATCGCGGCTTGGGCGGCCGCCCATCCCGGCCAGCCTTGGATAATCGGGCGCGGCTGGAATCAGGAGAAATGGGGCCTTGGCCGTTTTCCCACCGCTGCCGAACTCGATGCGGCGGTGAGCGATCGCCCGGTCTGGCTCGAACGGGTCGATGGCCATGCCGGCTGGGCCAATAGCGCCGCCATCACAGCTGCCGGCGTGACTGCGGCGATGAAGGACCCGGCAGGCGGCAGGATCGAGCGCATCGCGCCCGGCGGAAAACCCGCCGGCGTATTCGTCGATACGGCAAAGACGCTGATCACCCGCATCGTCCCGCAACCACGCCCCGAAGACCGCGATCTTGCGCTGGGCGAGGCGCAGACTCTGTTGCTGTCGCGTGGCCTCACCGCCGTCGCCGACATGGGCACCCGCATCGAAGACTGGCAGACCTTTCGCCGCGCCGGTGATCTTGGTTCGCTGCGCATCCGGATCATGGCCTATGCTCTGGGCACCGAAGCGATGGAGCTGATCGCCGGTCCCGGCCCCACGCCGTGGCTCTACGACGATCGCCTGCGCATGGGCGGGGTGAAGCTGGTCGCCGATGGCGCGCTCGGTTCGCGCGGGGCCGCACTGAAGGCGCCTTATGCCGATGATCCGGCCAACAAGGGCCATTTCATCACCACCCCGGTGCAGCTGCGCAACCTGATGAGCCGCGCCGCGATCGACAATTTCCAGATCGCGGTGCACGCCATCGGCGATTCGGCCAATGTCGAAGTGCTGAACGCGATCGACGAGCTTGCGCAAACCTACAAGGGCGACCGGCGCTGGCGGATCGAGCATGCCCAGATCGTCGATCCCGCCGATATCCCGCGCTTCGGCCAGCACGGCGTGATCGCCTCGATGCAGCCGGTGCATCAGACCTCGGACCGACTGATGGCCGAGGCCCGGCTCGGCCCCGCGCGGCTGGCCGGGGCCTACGCCTGGCATTCGCTGAAGGCCGCCGGGGCAACGCTGGCCTTCGGTTCCGACGCACCGGTGGAAAAGCCCGATCCCTTCGCCGGCATGGCTGCCGCGATCAGCCGCACCGGGCCGGACGGCCAGCCCTTCGGTGGCTGGCAGCCGCAGGAGCGCGTCACCCGCGAGGAGGCACTGGCGGCCTATACGACTGGCGCGGCCTATGCAGGCTTCGCCGAACGCCGCTTCGGCCGCATCGCGCCGGGGCTTCAGGCGGATTTCATCTTCGTCGACCGCGACCCGATGCTCGCTTCACCCAGCGAGCTGGCGGCAACGGAAGTGCAGGAAGTCTGGATCGGCGGCCGCAAAGCCTGGGAGCGCAAGCGCTAGCGCTTGACTGCCAGCGCCTCGTCGCTGGCCAGCTTGTCGGCACGCTCGTTTTCGGGATGACCGTCGTGGCCCTTGACCCAGACCCAGTCGATCTGGTGAGGGCGGGCGGCGACGACCAGATCCTGCCACAGATCGGCATTGGCGACGGGCTTTTTCGCAGCGTTTTTCCAGCCGTTCTTCTCCCAGCCGAAGATCCATTTGGTGATCCCGTCGATCACATAGCGGCTGTCGGTATGCAGCGCGACATCGCAGGGCGACTTGAGCGCGCGCAACCCTTCGATCGCGGCGGTCATCTCCATCCGGTTGTTGGTGGTGTCCGGCTCGCTCCCGGAGAATTCCCTCTCATGCGTCCCCATGCGCAGGATCGCGCCCCAGCCGCCCGGGCCGGGATTGCCCTTGCAGGCACCGTCGGTGAAGATCTCGACGCGCTTTTTCACGACGCGGCGAACACTGCGGCGTTGGCTGGATCGGCGTAGAATTCCAGCCGGCGGGCGAAGGCCAGCGGGTCCTTGCGGGTGACCAGCGCATCGGCGGGGGTGTTCATCAGATCATAGGCCCGGGTCATGGTGAAACGCATCGCCGCTCCGCGTGCGAGCAGGGGCAGCGCCGCCCGTTCGGCAGTAGAGAGCGGGCGGACCGCTTCGTAGCCAGCCAGCAAACCCGCCGACAGCGCCGGGTCGAAGTGCCGACCCTCGGCATCGAAGCACCAGGCGGCATGGGTGACGGCGACATCGTAGGCGGTGATGTCGGTGCAAGCGAAGTAGAAGTCGATCAGGCCGGAAACCTTGTCGCCCAGCATCAGCACATTGTCCGGAAAGAGATCGGCGTGAATCACCGAGCGCGGCAGGTCGGTCGGCCAGTCGCGTTCGAGCAAGGGAAGCTCGCGTTCCACCAGCGCAGCAAGCGAAGGATCTATCGAAGCTAGCCCTTGCGATCCGCACGCCTCCGCCAACCGCTTCCACTCCTCCAGCCCCAGCCCATTGGCGCGGGTGCCGGAATAGTCCGCCGCCGCCAGATGCATCCGCGCCAGCGCCCCGCCTACTGCCCGAGCCTGCGCCGGGGTCGGCTGCGAGACCGAGACGCCGGGCAGAAACTCGATCAGCGCCAGCGCCTTGCCGTCCAGCATCCGGTAAAGTCGGCCCTCGCGGTCGTGGATGGTGCGCGGCACCGGGCAGCCGCGTTCGGCGAGGTGATCGAGCAGGCCGAGGAAGAAGGGCAGTTCGGTGATGTCGATGCGGAATTCGTACATCGTCAGGATGAAACGCGCGCCGCGTCCGTCCCGCCCCTCGGTCTCGAGCAGCCAGTTGGAATTGGAGACACCCTCGGCAATGCCCTTGGCCGAGATCAGCGCGCCGACATCGAACTCGGCGATCAGGATGGCCAGCACTTCCGCGCCGAGCTGGGTGTAGACGGCCACTTACTCAGTCCTCACCGGCGAGCTGGCGGGGAAGCTTGAACACCATATGCTCCTCGGTGGTCACCACCGACTCTTCGGTGACTTCGCGCCATTCGGCGATCCGGGCGACCAATTCGCGCACCAGTTTCTCCGGCGCCGAGGCCCCGGCGGTGAGGCCGAGCGTGGTGACGCCGTCGAGCCATTCGGGCGCAATATCGCTGCCGCGCTGGACCAGCCGCGCCACTGCCCCGCAGCGCTCCGCCACCTCGACCAGCCGCACCGAATTGGAACTGTTCGGCGCGCCGATCACCAGCACCAGCTGACATTGCGGGGCGATCGCCTTGACCGCAGCCTGGCGGTTGGAGGTGGCGTAGCAGATGTCCTCAGCCTTGGGCCCGGCGATGGTGGGATAACGCGCCCGCAATGCGGCGATGATCGCCGCCGTGTCGTCGACTGAAAGTGTCGTCTGCGTCAGGAAGGACAGCTGTGTTTCGGGCGGGAAATCCAGCGTGGCAACATCCGCTTCGGTTTCGACCAGCGTGATCGAGCCGGCAGGGACCTGGCCGAGCGTGCCGATCACCTCGGGATGGCCCTTGTGGCCGACGAAGACGATATGCCGCCCCGCCTCGATCTGCCGCTCGGCCTGGCGGTGAACCTTGCTGACCAGCGGGCAGGTGGCGTCGAGCCATTCGAGCCCCCGGGCGGTGGCCTCTGCGGGCACCGCCTTGGGCACGCCATGCGCGCTGAAGATCACCGGGACGCCGTCCGGCACTTCGTCCAGCTCTTCCACGAAGATCGCGCCCTTGGCCTTGAGACTATCGACCACGAAGCGATTGTGGACGATCTCGTGGCGGACATAGACCGGGGCGCCATAGCGCCGGATCGACCGTTCGACGATCTCGATCGCCCGATCCACCCCAGCGCAGAATCCGCGCGGGGCCGCGATCAGGAGGCGGAGGAGCGGCTTGCTGCCGGCTGGAAAGGGCTGGTTCATCAAGCGCCCCCTAGCGCTTTGCGGCGCGTGCCGCTAGGGCAGCGAAACACCTGCCGAGGACCTTTTCGATGAATGCCCGCAAACCGCTGCTTACCGCTCTGCTGATCACCGCCGCGCTGGCCGGGTGCACATCGAAAGGCGATATTGTCGTGGACGAAGGCGTTGGCATCACCGCCGTTCGCAGCGCCTGCCCGGCCGTCGGCATCCCCGAGTACACCGGCGACATCACCCTGATGCGCACCCCCGGCGCCACCGATGCGGGCTCTATCGACGTGGTTGCCGCGATGACCAATGTGCGCAGCAGCTGCGACGAAACCTCCGACAAGGTCTATTCCAACGTCACTTTTGACGTCCTCGCCCGCCGCACCGACACGCGCGGTGCGCGCAGCGTGACTGTGCCCTATTTCGTCACTGTCCTGCGCGGCGGCAGCGCGGTGATCACCAAGCGCATCGCCAATGTCACGCTGAACTTCGCCGATGGGCAGGAACGCGCCAGCGCCAGCGGGCGCGGCGTCTCCTATGTCGATCGCTCCGAAGCTACCCTGCCGGCTGAAATCCGCCAGCGCCTTACCCGCAAGCGCCGCGCCGGCGATTCCGACGCCGCAGTCGATCCGCTCTCCGCGCCCGACGTGAAGGCGGCAGTGGCGCGGGCGACCTTCGAAGTGCTGGTCGGTTTCCAGCTGGATGATCGCCAGCTCGCCTACAACGCCACGCGGTAATTCCTTCTATTCCTCCCCGAGCTTGCTCGGGGAGGTGGCAGTCCCGCACGGGACTGACGGAAGGGTCGAGACATTCCCCCTCCACCACGACACAAGCGTGTCGCGGTCCCCCTCCCCGAGACAAGCTCGAGGAGGATTTCAAATTGGCCCCAAACCCGCTAACCGCCCAGCCATGACACAATCGACAACCCTATACGCCGCCTATGCCGGCCATATCGCCGCCGCGCTCGATGCGCTGGAAGCCGCGGGAACCCTGCCGGCCGGCCTGAACCGCGCCGCCGTGACGATCGAGCCGCCGCGCGATGCCGCGCATGGCGATCTTTCCACCAACGCCGCGATGGTGCTGGCCAAGGGTGCGGGGATGAACCCGCGCCAGCTGGCCGAGGCACTGTGCGCGCAGCTGGCCAAGGCCCCCGGCGTGACCAGCGCCGAAATTGCCGGGCCGGGCTTCATCAACCTGCGGCTGGCGGCTTTGCCCTGGCTGGAGGAACTGCGTGCCATTGCCGCGCTAGGTGCCGACTATGGCCGCTCTGCCGTTGGCGGCGGCACCACGGTCAATGTCGAATATGTCTCGGCCAACCCGACCGGGCCGATGCACATGGGCCATTGCCGGGGCGCGGTGGTGGGCGATGCGCTGGCCAGCCTGCTTGAATTCGCCGGGCACAAGGTGATCCGCGAGTATTACGTCAACGATGCCGGGGCGCAGGTCGATGTCCTCGCCCGCTCGGTCCACATCCGCTACCGTGAGGCGCTGGGCGAGGCCGTGGGAGAGATCCCCGAGGGGCTCTACCCGGGCGATTATCTCGTCCCGATCGGCAACGAGCTGGCGACCGGATTCGGCGACCGCTTTGTTGCAGCACCGGAGAGCGAATGGCTCGTCCTGTTCCGCACCCGCGCGGTGGCGGCGATGCTGGTGATGATCCGCGCCGATCTGGCGCTGCTCGGCATCAAGCACGATCTGTTCAGCTCTGAGGCTGAACTCCAGGCCGCCGGCAAGCCCGAACAGGCCGAGCAGTGGCTGCGCGCGCATGATCTCGTCTATGACGGGGTGCTTGAGGCGCCCAAGGGCAAGACGCTCGACGATTGGGAACCAGTGGCCCTGCCGCTGTTCCGCTCGACCAAGTTCGGCGACGATCAGGATCGCCCGATCAAGAAGAGCGACGGCAGCTGGACCTATTTCGGCGCCGACCTCGCCTATCATTTCCAGAAGGCCGAGAGCGCCGATGCGTTGGTCGACATCTGGGGCGCGGACCATGCCGGCACGGTCAAGCGGATCAAGGCCGCCGTCGCGGCGATGACCGCAGGCACCGGCCAGCCCAAGCCGTTCGAGGTCAAGCTGGTGCAGATGGTCCAGCTGCTGCGCGACGGCGAACCGGTGAAGATGTCCAAGCGCGCCGGGACTTTCGTCACGCTGGCCGAAGTGGTCGAGGAAGTGGGCAAGGACGTGGTGCGCTTCACCATGCTGACCCGCAAGCCCGAGGCGCAGATGGACTTCGACTTCGCCAAGGTGGTGGAAGCGAGCAAGGACAATCCGGTGTTCTATGTGCAGTATGCGCACGCCCGGATCCGCTCGACCCTGCGCAAGGGCGCGGCGGAAGGCCTCGTTCCGTCCAATTCTGCGCTGGAATTGCTTGGCGAGGAAGATCTCACCTTGATCAAGCAGGCGGCGCAGTTCCCCCGGCTGGTCGAAGCCGCCGCCGCCGCGCGCGAGCCGCACCGGGTGGCGTTTTTCCTCGGCGATCTGGCCGCTGCGTTCCATGCCTACTGGAATCTCGGCAACGACAAGCCGGAAAAACGCATCATCCTTTCGCAGGATGCTAACCTTTCCGGCGCTAGACTTTATCTTGCACAGCAAATCGGGCAGCTTGTCCGCAATGGCCTTGCCCTGCTGGGGGTTGAGGCAGTGGAGGAAATGTAGCCATGACCGCAGGTGGCGACGAGAGATACGACCTCGAGGACGACGACGCGCTCGATACCGAGCGCCTGGCGCTGGACGACCGCGAAGAATCGCTGCCCTGGCTCGACGCCGATGACGATCTCGAGGCAGATGAAGGCCATGATGCCGGCCGCATCCTCGCGCTGGCCTTGGTCGCGCTGGTGGCGCTGGTCGTGGTGGTCGGCGGGCTGTGGTGGTACAACAACCGCCAGTCGGACCCGTCACTGGCCGCCAATGGCGATGTGATCGCGGCGCCAGCTACTCCGTACAAGGAAGCGCCCAAGGCTCCGGGCGGCAAGACCTTCGACGGCACGGGCGATTCGAGCTTTGCCGTGTCCGAGGGCCAGACCCGCCCCGCCAAGCTGGGTGAAGGCAGCGACGGCGGTCCGGCCGTAGCTCCACCGGGCCAGCCCGCTCCGACCGCTGCCGCCGCCACGCCAAAGCCGGCCGCAACCGCTGCCGCTGCTCCCGCGACGACGGGTGTGGGCGTGCAGGTCGGGGCGTTTTCCTCGCGAGCCACAGCCGAAGCAGCATGGACGCGGCTCTCCGCGCAATCCTCGGCGCTTTCGGGCGTCTCGCACCGGATTGTCGAGGGTAAGGCCGACATCGGCACGGTCTATCGCCTGCAGGCAGTAGCGGGCGATGCCGCCGCAGCTAGTGCCCTGTGCGGCAAGCTCAAGGGCGCGGGGATTTCCTGCCAGGTCAAGTGAGCCGGTAATCCACATGCGCCGAAACCCGCACGCTTGCGGGAATCACGCGTACCTGCGAGCCTTGTCGGCATGACCCCTGCGATCTTTGGCCTTTCCGGACTGACGCTGAGCGCGGACGAGCGCGCCTTTTTCGCCGATGCCGATCCGGCGGGCTACATCCTGTTCGGGCGCAATGTCGAAAGCCGCGAGCAGTTGCGCGCTCTGACCGATGCGCTGCGCACGATCCACGGGCGCGAGAAGCTGCTGATCACCATCGATCAGGAAGGCGGCCGCGTCGCGCGGTTGAAGCCGCCGGTGTGGTCGGCCTTCCCGGCCGGGGCACCATTCGACCGCCTGTTCGAAATTGCCCCTGCCAGCGCAATCGAAGCCGCCCGCGCCAATGCCGAGGCGCTCGGCGCCGAGCTGGCCGAAGTCGGGATCAGCTGCACCCACGCCCCCGTGCTCGATGTGCGCCAGGCCGGCGCGCATGGCGTGATCGGCGACCGCGCCTATGGCTTCGAGCCGCTGCGGGTCGCGGCGATCGGCCGGGCGGTGCTCGACGGGCTGGCCCGGGCCGGCGTGGTCGGGACGGTCAAGCATATGCCGGGGCATGGGCGCACCACTGTCGATACGCACAAGGCGATGCCGACCGTGACCGCCAGCGAGGCCGAGCTGGAAAGCGATCTCGCTCCGTTCCGCGCGCTCAATCAGGCACTGATCGGCATGACCGGGCACCTGCTGTTCACCGCATGGGACCGCGACAACCCCGCGACGCTCTCACCCTTCGTGATCGGCGAAGTGATTCGCCGCCGGATCGGCTTCGACGGGCTGCTGCTGACCGACGATCTCGATATGGATGCGCTGAGCGGCACCGTGCCCGAACGCGCCGAACGCGCCATCGCCGCAGGCTGCGACATCGCGCTCAACTGCTGGGCAGACATGGACGACATGGTGGGCATCTGCGAACGCCTCCCCGCGCTGGGCGAGGCTGGTGCTGCCCGGCTCGAACACGCGCTGGCCGGTGTGGGGGTGACGAATCGCACCGACGACAGCGCAGCTCTCGCCGCCAAGCGCGATGCGCTGCTGGCGCTGGTCGAACCGGTGGAGCGGCGGGCATGATCCTCAAACCGGAACAGGCCGCGCTCTTTGCCGGCGAACCCGATTGGGATGGCCCCGCCTCCGCCCCGACCGACGACAGCGCGCTCTATCTCGAGCTCGACGGCTGGGAAGGCCCGCTCGACCTGCTGCTCGATCTGGCGCGGCGGCAGAAGGTCGACCTGCGAAAGCTCTCGATCCTAGATCTGGTCGATCAGTACCTCACCTATATCGAGCGCGCCGAAGCGCTGCGGCTGGAACTGGCGGCAGACTACCTCGTGATGGCGGCCTGGCTAGCCTACCTCAAATCGGCGCTGCTGCTCCCGCGCGAGGAGCAGGAAGACCCGAGCCCCGAAGAACTGGCGCTGCGCCTGCAACTGCGTCTCCAGCGCCTAGCCGCGATGCGCGATGCCGCGGCGCGGCTGATGGGGCGTGACCGGCTCGGGCGCGATGTGTTTGCACGCGGGGCGCCGGAAGGGCTCAGGATCGACCGCAAGAACCTGTGGCAATGCGACATGTTCTCGCTGTTGCAGGCCTATGGCCAGGTCAAGCTGCGGACCCAACCAGTGGTCCACATGGTGCGCGACCGGATGGTGATGACGCTCGATTCGGCATTGGCCCGGGTCTCCGCCATGCTCGGCGTCGCGCTTGACTGGATGGACCTGCGCGATTTCTTGCCCCCCCATGCCGAGCCGAAGCTGCGCCGCTCGGCGCTGGCGTCCAGCTTCGTCGCCGCGCTCGAACTGGCGCGGCTGGGCAAGGCGGAGATGCGACAGGACGTAACCTTCGGGCCGTTGCAGCTGCGAGGCACCAAGCCTTGAACCGTCCCGTCCTTCGACCAGCTCAGGATGATCGGAATGGATGATCTCGTCCGCGCGGTCGAGGCGACCTTGTTCGCTGCTCAGGAACCGATGAGCACCGAGGCGATCTCCGCGCATCTGAACGGCGCCGATGTGCGCGAGGCGCTGGCGGCGCTGGCGGGTGATTACGAAGGCCGAGGCGTGAATCTGGTCGAACGCGGCAAGCGTTGGCACTTTCAAACTGCGCCCGACATGGCCCATCTGCTCCGGCGCGAGCGTGAGGAGGTGCGACGCTTGTCCCGAGCGGCGACCGAGGTGCTGGCGATCGTCTCCTATCACGAGCCGGTCAGCCGCGCCGAGATCGAGGCGATCCGCGGCGTACAGACCGCCAAGGGCACGCTTGATGTGCTGATGGAGGCCGGATGGGTGCGCATCGCCGGGCGGCGCGAGGTGCCGGGGCGGCCGGTGATCTATGCCACCACCCCCGAATTCCTCGCCCATTTCGGCCTGCAATCGCGCCGCGACCTGCCGGATATCGACGAATTGCGCGCCGCCGGCCTGCTCGATCCGGTCGAGGATGCCCTCGAAGCGGCGATGGCCGGACCTCCTGAGGAAATAGTTGAATCCTCGGAGCCACTGGCAGAAGACGAGGAAAGCGCCTAGATAGGCGTTTGAGGGGCGCGCGGCTGAGAGCAATCGCAAGTGCGGCCGCAATTCAGGAGTAGTTCGATGGGTCTGTCGCTTCCGCACATTCTGGTGCTGGCCGTAGTGGTGCTGGTGCTGTTCGGCCGTGGCCGTATCTCCGAAATGATGGGAGACTTCGGCAAGGGCATCAAGAGCTTCAAGCAGGGCATGACCGAAGAGACGACTGATCGCCCGGTCACCCCGCCGCCCGCGCAGATCCCTGTCCAGACCCCCGGGCAGACCGCTGCTCCAGCGACCGACCAGACGGTCGACCAGACCACCAAGTCGCAGTAACTTCCGCTTCTCGCGGAGGCACCGCAATGTTCGACATCGGCTGGGATGAAATGCTGCTCACGGCGATCGTCGCGATCGTGGTGATCGGGCCTAAGGACCTACCGCTGGCACTGCGCACCGCCGGGCGCTGGATCGGCAAGGTCCGCCGCGTCTCCGGCCATTTCCGCACCGGCGTCGAGACCATGATCCGCGAGGCCGAGCTCGACGAGATGGAGAAGAAGTGGCGCGAGCAGAACGCGGCGATCATGCAGGCCTCGCCGCCCGAAGAGCCCGATCCCTTGATCGCCGAGCACGCCCCAACTGATCCGGCGCCGAGCGATCCCGCGCCGGCTTCGGCCGAGGCGGCGCTGACCCGGCCCGCCGAACCCGACGCCGAACCGAGCAAGGCCTGAGCGCGCCATGGCCTTCAAGCTTCACGATATCGACGAGACGCAGGCCCCGCTGCTCGATCACCTGGTCGAGCTGCGCACCCGGCTGATGCGCTGCATCCTCGCGCTGGCGGTGACGTTCTGCATCTGCCTCTATTTCGCGAGTGACATCTTCGGTTTGCTGGTGCGCCCGCTGACCGCGGCGTTCCCGCCCGGAGAAGGCCGGTTGGTCTATACCAAGCTCTACGAAGCCTTCTTCGTCGAGCTCAAGGTCGCCATGTTCGGGGCCTTCTGCATCAGCTTCCCGATCATCGCCAACCAGCTGTGGGCCTTCGTCGCACCAGGACTCTACACCAAGGAGAAGAAGGCCTTCCTGCCCTTCCTCATCACCACGCCGGTCCTGTTCGGCGCTGGGACGAGCCTTGCCTATTTCATCGTCATGCCCACCGCCTTCCGCTGGATGCTGGGGTTCCAGGGCATGAAAGGCGGGCTCAAGGTCGAGGCGCTGCCGTCCACCGGCGATTATCTGAGCCTAGTGATGCAGTTCATCCTGGCCTTCGGGATCAGCTTTCTGCTGCCGGTGCTGCTGCTGCTGCTCAACCGTGCGGGCATCGTTAGCCGCAAGCAGCTGTCAGGCATGCGGCGCTACGTGATCGTCGCGATCACCGCGGTGGCGGCGGTCATCACCCCGCCCGACGTCGTCTCGCAGCTGATGCTGCTGGTGCCGATGCTGTTGCTGTTCGAAGGCTCGCTGATCGTCATGTGGCTAGGCGAACGGCGCGAGGAGAAGGAGCAGGCAGCGGTAGAACAGCTGCCTCCCCCGGCCGAAATCTAGGGTGTGAGGCAGGGCACGGTGTCCCTGCCCCGTTGCCGCGATCAGCCCGCGCTCTTGTCGACCACTTCGGCGCCGGGGCCGTTCTTGAGGATCGAATCAATCGCGTTCTGCGCGCTGGCCTTGTTGGTGTAGCCTTCGGTCCAGAAGATGGTTTCGGCATTGTAGCAGAAATAGGCCACGAACTCGCCGGCCTTGTTTTTGCGGATCTCGAAACGATGCGCCATCGACTCTCTCCTTCATTCGGCGAAAACGCCGCGTGGAAGCTAGTTCAAGTCTCTTGATTCGCTAGTAAAATCTTGTTGCCTGGAAGGGTGCGGGATCAACCGTACCGGGTGTGCGGCCAAGCAGCTGGGCGGCGGCAAGCTGGGCCGCAGCGGGGGCGGTTTGAATGCCAAACCCGCCTTGGCCGGCAAACCAGAAGAAGCCCGGCACCGCAGGATCGAAGCCATAGACCGGCAAGCGATCGGGCGCGAAGGTCCTCAGCCCGGCCCAACGATGCTCCAGCCGCTCGATGCGCCAATCGACCACCTGCTCGAACCGGTCGATTGCGGTGGCGACGTCCAGCTCATCGGGCGCGGCATCGCAGGGCACGCTAAGGGTTTCATCGTGCGGGCTAAGCCAAACTCGCCCGGCATCGGGCTTGAAATAGAACTGCTCGTCAAGATCGAGCACCAGCGGCAGATCGACCGGGGCGGCCGGTGCAGTCCGCAATTGAGCGATGGTGCGACGGTAGGCCTGGAAACCGAGCTTCCGCGCGCCGGCCAGCTGCGCCACGGCATCGGCCCAGGCACCCGCCGCGTCGACCAGCAGTGCCGCCCTGGCCGAGCGCCCATCCTCCATCGTCAGCGACCACGCGCCAGTCCCGTGCTCAGCCCGGGCCAGACGCGCTGCGCACCACAGCTGCGTTCCCGCCTTGCGCGCGGCGGCGAGGTAGTGCTGGTGCAGGGCGGCGACGTCGATATCGCAGCAATCCGGCTCCAGCGCACCGAGCACCCACTCAGAGCGCAAGCCGGAGATTCGCATTCCCAGCGCGGCGCGATCGAGCCGCTCGATCCGGACACCCAATGTAGCGAAACTCTCGGCAAAGCTTTCAAGTCTGGCCCGCCCCTCCTCCCGCGCGATGGTCAGCGCGCCGCGCGGGGTAAGGAAGCCCCGCTCGCGCAGCCAGGGGCCGGAGGCGGTCGTCAGCGGCTGCACGCCGGGGCCGCCGTAGCTTTCGGTCCAGAAGGCGGCGGAGCGACCGGTGGCATGATAGCCCGGCGCGGCCTCGGCCTCGAGCAGCAGTACCCGGGCATGCGGGGCCAGCTCCGCGGCCAGCGAAGCACCGGCCATCCCCGCGCCAACAATGGCGATATCGAACATTCGATCCATCGTCACAGCCGGGCGGGCACCACCCGATCGAGAAAGCCGTCGATCGCGGTCAGCGCGCGGTCGCGCACAGCGTCGCTCTCGCGCAGCACCTCATGACGCGCCTCGCTGCCGAGCATTGTCAGCTCGGCCCGTGGCAACCGTTCGGCGGCGCGGCGGATCGCTGCGGGATTGACCAGCTGGTCATGATCGGTGCCGATAATGCAGATCGGAGTCTGCACGGCTTCGAGCAGCCCTGCCCGGTCCAGCTCGCGCACCGAGGCGTAGGCCCGTTCGACCCAGCCCCAGCTGCCCGGACCCATCGCCACCTCGGGGCGATGCTCGCGCCACCACACTTCGTCGGCATAGCGATCAAGATCATGCGTCAGCAAGGCGGTGCGGTTCTCTGGAAGCTGACCGGGCTTCTCGCTCCATTTCCACGCCGGCCGGCGCGGATCCCCGATCCGGCACATCAGTCGCGCCGCCGCATGCAGCACGGCCACCGGCACGCCGCCGTTGAGGAAACCCAGCATCGGCGCGGAAAGCACCAGCGCGTCGGGATCGACCCGTCGTTCCGCCAAGGCGCGCAGCACGAGATGCCCGCCCATCGAATGCCCGGCCAGCACATGCGGGCCGGGCGTCTGCTGCTTCCAACCCGCCCAGAAAGCGGCAAGATCGTCCACCCAGATGGAAAAATCAGCGACATGCCCGGTAACGGCATCGGCGCCGAGCCGGCCCGAGCAGGCCTGCCCGCGCCAATCAGCCGCAGTCACTCGCCAGCCCTGCCGGTGCCAGTGGTCAAGCGTCTCGAGGTATTTTTCATAGTGATCGCCGCGACCGGGAAAGAACAGCAGCGAACCACGACAGCCCTGTTCGCCCGCCGGCCAGTCGATCCGGCGGATGGCCTGGCCGTCGGGCGCATTCCAGCGGCTTTCAAACGCATCTGCCGGAATGGCGCGGCGATCGAAGCTGGGGCTTCCTTGCGTGGTCATATGGATAATTCCCGGCTGATCCGCTTGGTTACTTTTTAGTAAGCCATGGCCTCTAGTGATGATCCTGTACCAAGGCGGGCATCCCATGCCGGGTGGACTGATCGTTTACGGACTGCTGACGGGCTTGGCAATCGCACTGGCGATTGCCGCCTTTACCGACCTGCGCAGCCGCCAGATCTACAATTGGCTGACTGTAACTGTCGCGGTTGCCGCGCCGATCTTCTGGATCGCCAGTGGCTTGCCGCTGTGGCCGGGGATAGCGACCCAGCTCGGCATTACCGTGCTGTGCTTCGGGATTTGCTGCGGACTTTTCGCGCTGGGCCAGATGGGCGGCGGTGACGTCAAACTGCTGACCGCGCTCGCGCTGTGGTTCCCGCCCATGCTGTTTCTCAAGCTGGCTGTCCTGATGGCGCTGATCGGCGGGGTGCTGACCATCGTGTTCGGTGCCTGGCACATCGCTCGCCGCCAGAAGGAAAAGCTCGCGATTCCCTATGGCCTGGCCATCGCTTCGGCGGGGCTGTGGGTGCTTGCCAAACAATTTCTTTCCACCGCTCCGTCGCAATTCGCGCTCGGGTGACCGGATTTTAACCATTTTGCCCGAAGTTGTCCGTCGTCAGAACATTTGGCGCAGATCGCGGCTTGGATTAGCGGAGTGCGGGCCTCGTCTGGGGGTTGATGTTAGGCTGCGAGCTTGCGGTGTTGCAAGCGTCGATGCTCGATGGTCTGTCGCTTGATCCTTTCGCGCT
>CANJSX010000003.1 GCA_947477055.1 Sphingomonadaceae bacterium
ATGCCGCGATCGACATCGCCGATGAACAGCACCATCGGCTGCGAATCCTGCATCGCCACATGCACCCCGATCGAGGCATTGGTGGCGCCGGGGCCGCGGGTGACGAAAGCGGCGCCGGGGCGGCCAGTCATCGAACCGTCAGCGCAGGCCATGAAGGCAGCGCCGCCTTCCTGCCGGCACACCACGGTTTCGATTCCCGGGCTGTCATGCAGGGCATCAAGCACCGCGAGGAAGCTTTCTCCGGGCACGGTAAATATGCGGTCGCAACCCTGGGCGAGGAGGCAGTCCACCAGCAGGCGGCCGCCGTTAATCATCGTGTCTTCTGTCATTTCCGCAGCTTAGCGGCAGGTGGTTGCACCGGCAACCATCACGGTTGCTGCAACACCCGGACCAATTACCGTCCCGAAACGGGAAGCCCCCCATTCACCACGTTTTTCTGGGTGGTGCGGTGGTGAATCAATTCTTAAGCCCGCCTCAGAACTGAAGAGGAGAGGCTTCGTGAGAAGAGCCCTGGTCGTTACCGACGATACTGCCAACCACCCGTTTCTGGCCAGCCTGCCGCCGCACATCCGGCGCGGGATCGCCGCCGTGCCAATGCTGCGCGCCTATGCCCGCAAGTCAGTCTGGCTGCGCCAGTTCCTGCTGACCTATGTTGCCGGGGTGGTGGTCGTAGGGCTGTTCATTTTCTGACCAGCAGGCGCTTCAGCATCTCGCACATTCGGCCCGGTAGAGGCACTTCCCGAGCCAGGCCGCGACAAGGCACATGGCTGCGCTGAGCAGCAGTTGGTCGGTGATCGACACACCCGCCGCCGAGAGGCCCACGGCCAGCGTTGAACCAACCACCATCGCGCCCGAATTGACGATATTGTTCGCTGCAATCGTACGCGCGGTTTGCGAGCGTTCGACGAAGGTGGTGAGGAAGGCATAGAGCGGCACCACGAACATGCCGCCCGACACCGCGATCCCCAGCAGCGAGACCATCAGCGGGATTGCCATGGGATGGACGATGAACTGCGAGACGTTCAGCAAGGCGCCGCCATTGTCGGTCGTCCACTGCCGGCAGACGAGGTAGAACATCACGACGAAACACCCCATGGCGATCACCGAGACCGGTGCAAAGCGGGCTGAAACGGTGCCCTTGAGCAGGGCATTGATCGAGATCGAGCCGGCTGCGACGCCCACCGAGAAGATCACCAGGAACAGACTCGCAACCTCCTTGCTGGCGGTCAGGACATTCTTGGCCAGCGGCGGGAACTGGATGAACAACACCGCGCCGATGGTCCAGAAGAAGCTGATCGCCATGATTGCCAGGAACACCCGGCGATCATGGCTGGTGTTGCGGACCAGCGCGATGGAGCTGCGCACGAAATGGAAATCGAGCGGCATCCCTTGCGCCTCGGGCGGGGCTGGGGGGACTTGCCGGCCGGTCGCATAGCCGATCAGCGCGGTGACGATCACCCCGACCGCAGCCCATTCCACCGGAATCCAGCCGGCCAGAATCGTGCCCGCCAGGATCGCGATATAGGTCCCAGCCTCGACCAGTCCGGTCCCGGCGAGGACCTCGTCCTTGTGCAGGTGCTGCGGCAGGATCGCGTATTTGATCGGGCCGAAGAAGGTAGAATGGATCCCCATCCCGAACAGCGCCAGCAGCATCAGCGGGATCGCCAGTGTGGTGACCGCAAAGCCCTTCCACGCCAGCACCAGCCCCACCGCACCGACCAGCATGATGCCGATCTCGCAGGCCTTGACGATGCGGATGATCCGCGCCTTGTCGCGCATGTCGGCGAGCTGGCCGGACAAGGCCGAGAGCAGGAAAAACGGCAGGATGAAGATCCCGGACGCCACCGCGCTGAACTTCGCCTCGGCCGCCTCGGAATTGTACACGCTGTAGACGACGTACAGCACCATGGCATTCTTGAAGAGATTATCGTTGAACGCGCCGAGCAACTGGGTGACGAACAACGGCAGGAAGCGCCGACTATGGATCAGGTGGGACTGGGTCGTCATCCGCGAACTTTGGCAGCCTCTCAATGTGCGCGGAAACTAACGGCGAACCGGCTGCGCACAAGTCCTGTATCCGCTCTTTTTTGCAGGACGGTTAAACGCTATGCCGATGCTCCGATGCTGAACCTGCCTAACATCCTCACGCTGTCGCGCATTGTCACCGTTCCGGCGCTGCTGGCGCTGATGTGGTGGCCGGGCTGGGAGACGGGCTATCTGCTGGCCTTCGCCGTCTATTGCCTGATGGGCATCACCGATTATTTCGACGGCTACCTCGCCCGGTCCTATGGCACCGTCTCGAAGCTCGGCCAGTTCCTCGATCCGATCGCCGACAAGGTTATGGTCGCGGCGGTGATCCTGATGCTGGTCGGCAAGGGCAAGATCGAGGGTGTCCACATGATCGCCGCGCTGGTGATCCTGCTGCGCGAGATCATGGTCTCGGGGCTGCGCGAGTTCCTGGCCGGGCTCAAGGTGTCGATCCCGGTATCGCAGCTGGCCAAGTGGAAGACCGCGCTGCAGATGATCGCGCTTGGCGCGCTGATCCTGCTGGGCGGCGCGCCGGACTTTGCCATTCCTTTTACCGCCGGATACGTCAATCCGGCTAGCGTCGGCTTCATCACGCTTTGGGCCGCCGCCGCGCTGACGATGCTGACCGGCTGGGATTATCTGCGGGTCGGCCTCAAGCACATGGACTGAGCGTCGTCCGCGACAAGGAGCACGGCATGGAACCGCTGGCGTTGCATCGGGCCTTCACGCTGATCGAGCCGGGACCGATCGTACTGGTGACGACCAGCGACGGTGCACGCAACAACATCATGACCATTACCTGGACCATGGTGCTCGGCTTCCAGGCCGAGTTCGCGATCACCACCGGGCCGTGGAATCATTCCTGGAAGGCGCTGACCGAGTCCCGCGAATGCGTCCTCGCCATTCCCGCCGCCGATATGCTCGACACTGTGGTCGGTATCGGGATGTGTTCGGGCCGGGATACAGACAAGTTCGCCCAGTTCGGCCTGACCGCGCGCAAGGCGAGCAAGGCCGGCGCGCCGCTGATCGAGGAATGCCTCGCCAATATCGAATGCCGCGTGGTCGACATCGTGGAGCGGCACAACATCGTCATCCTTCAGGGAATCGCGGCCTGGACCGATGCGTTGCGGCGCTAGCGGCGTCTGCTGCACGCCGTTGGCGACGGCACCTTCATTGTTGACGGGGAACATCTCGACCGTCGCGCGATGATGCGCGACAAATTGCCCGACGGGTTTTGAGCGCTTCAGCCCGCCCGCAGTTCCTCGGCGAGCAGCCGGAATTCTTCGGTGCGCGGGCTGTTCTTGCGCCACACCAGCGTGATCTCGCGGTTGGCCTTATCGCTCTTGAGCGGCCGGGCGACCACATCGGTGCCGTTGAGAATGCCCGCGTCGAGCGCCATCTCGGGCAGCATCGTCAGCCCCAGCCCGTTGTCGACCATCTGCACCAGCGTGTGCAGCGAGGTTCCGATCATCGTCGCCGAGGCGCGCAGTTCGGGGCGGTTGCAGGCGGCGAGCGCGTGTTCCTTGAGGCAATGGCCATCTTCGAGCAGCAGCAGGCGGGTCTCGTCGATCAGCTCGGGCGGGATTTCGGCTGGCGGATCGCGCGGATCATCCTTGGGGAAGGCCACGAACAGCGCGTCGAGCTCGATCAAGTCCTTTTCCACCTCGCCGGTGGGATAAGGCAGGGCCAGCAGCACGCAGTCGGCCCGTCCGTGGTGCAGCGATTCGATCGCCTGCGCGCTGGTTTCCTCGCGCAGGTAAAGTTTCAGCGCCGGGCGTTCGCGGCGCAGGCGCGGCAGCATGCGCGGGAGCAGGAAGGGAGCGATGGTCGGGATCACGCTCATCCGCACTTCGCCCGAGAGCGGCTGGCCGGCGCTCTGGACCATGTCCGAAAGCTCTTCCGCCTCGCGCAGGATGCGGTGCGCCTTGGCGACCACGGCATTGCCGAGCGGGGTGAAGCGCAAGGCGCGCTTGGTGCGTTCGACCAGCGTCACCCCGAGCAGCGTCTCGAGGTCGCGCAGGCCAGCCGAAAGGGTCGATTGCGAAATGAAGCAGGCGTCGGCGGCGCGGCCAAAATGCCCATGCTCATGCAGCGCGACGAGATATTGCAGCTGCTTGAGCGTGGGGTGGTAGGCGGTCATTCGTCGTCCGTGACAGCGGCCGGAGCGCCGTCCGGCTCGGCTATCTCGGCTGTCTCCACCACATCGTCGACATGGGTCATCTTGAGCTTGCCGTTCACCACCGCGAAGGCGAGCTTGCCTTCGACCAGATCGAGCGCGTCGTGCCCGAAAGCATCAAAGCGCCAGCTTTCGAGGATCGGCAGGTCCTTGCGCACTCCGGCGGCGAGCAGTTCGAGCTCATCACTGCGGGCGAGCAGGCGGGATGCGACGTCGATCTCGCGGCTGCGAATCTTGAGCAGCAGCTTGAGCAGGTCGGCGACCAGCGCGCCCTCCTTGCCCAGCGGCGCACCGCGCGGGGTGCGGGGGGGCAGTTCCTCGTCGCCGAGCGGTTTCGCGCCGTCCAGCGCCGCCATCAGCCGCCGGCCGATCTCGTTGTCGCGCCATCCGGCGGAAAGTCCGCGAACCTTGGCAAGGTCGGCCTGTTGCTTGGGGGGATGCGCCGCAATGTCGGCCAGCGTCTCGTCGCGGGCGATCCGGCCGCGCGGGATGTTCTTGTCCTGCGCTTCCACCTCGCGCCAGGCGGCGATCGCCTTGAGCCGACCGAGCATCGCCGGATTGCGCCCGGCGGCCTTGATCCGCTGCCAGGCCAGCGAAGGATCGTTGCGGTAGTTCTCCGGGTCGGCAAGCTTTTCCATCTCCGCGTCGAGCCATTCGCCGCGCCCGGTCTTCATCAGGCGCTTCAGGATCATGGGGAAGATCTTGGAGAGATGGGTCACGTCGTTGATGGCATATTCGATCTGGCGCTTGTCGAGCGGGCGGCGCGACCAGTCGGTAAAGCGCGCGCCCTTGTCGACCACGAAGCCGAGCCAGCTCTCGACCATGCTGGAATAGCCGATTTGCTCCGACTGGCTGATCGCCATCATTGCGATCTGCGTATCGAAGATCGGGTGCGGGGTCTGGCCGGTGATATTGAAGATGATCTCGACGTCCTGCCCGCCGGCATGGAAGACCTTGAGCACGTCCTCATTGTCGACCAGCAGGTCGAGCAGGGGCAACATGTCGAGCCCGTCGGCCTTGGGATCGATTGCCGCCGCCTCTTCGGTATCGGCGACCTGGATCAGGCAGAGCTCCGGCCAATAGGTGCTCTCGCGCATAAATTCGGTATCGACCGTGACGAAGTCGGCCTTGGCCAGACGCGCGCAGAGGTCGGCCAGGGCCTCGCTCGTCGTAATCAGCGGGTGTATCTTCATGGTTCTTTTCTGTAAGTGAGCCCGTTCGGACCCGCGGCTTGACAAATGCACGGCCATCGCCTGTTAGCCGCGACTTCCCCCTGCCTTATTGCGGCACGATTGGAAAGAGTTTCGATGCATCCGTACCGTTCCCACACCTGCGGCGCCTTGTCCGCCGCCGAAGTCGGGCAGACCGTCCGCCTCTCCGGCTGGGTCCATCGCAAGCGCGATCATGGCGGCGTGCTGTTCGTCGATCTGCGCGATCATTATGGCATGACCCAGATCGTCGCCGATGCCGACAGCCCGGCGCTGGCCATGCTTGAGGCTTGCCGGGTGGAATCGGTCGTGACCATCGACGGCGCGGTCAAGGCCCGCAGTGCGGCGACCGTGAACCCGAACCTGCCGACCGGTGCGATCGAGGTCTATGCACGCGGGGCGACGCTGCTGAGCCGCGCCGAGGAGCTGCCGATGCCCGTGGCCGGCGAGCAGGAATATCCCGAGGATATCCGCCTGCGCTATCGCTTCCTCGACCTGCGCCGCGACACGCTGCATGCCAACATCGTCAAGCGCACCGCGATCATCCGCGAGACTCGCCGCCGGATGGAAGACATCGGCTTCACCGAATATTCGACCCCGATCCTGACCGCCTCCAGCCCCGAAGGCGCGCGCGATTTTCTGGTGCCAAGCCGTGTCCACCCCGGCAAGTTCTTCGCGCTGCCGCAGGCGCCGCAGCAGTACAAGCAGCTGCTGATGGTCGCGGGCTTCGACCGTTATTTCCAGATCGCCCCCTGCTTCCGCGACGAGGACCCGCGCGCCGATCGCCTGCCGGGCGAGTTCTACCAGCTCGATCTCGAGATGAGCTTCGTCACCCAGGAAGAGATCTGGGAGACGATGGAGCCGGTCATGGCCGGGATCTTCGAGGCCTTCGCCGAGGGCAAGTCGGTCACCCCGGCGGGCGAGTTTCCGCGCATCCCCTATGCCCAGGCGATGCTCGACTACGGCACCGACAAGCCCGACCTGCGCAATCCGCTGATCATCCGCGATGTCACCGGCGAGTTCACCCAGTCCGGCTTCGGCCTGTTCGAGAAGATCGTCGGCAGCGGCGGCAAGGTCCGGCTGATCCCGGCGCCCGGCACCGCCGGCCTCAGCCGCAAGTTCTTCGACGACACCAACGAATGGGCGCGCAGCGAAGGCCATGCCGGGCTCGGCTATGTCACCCGCAAGCAGGGCGTGTTCGGCGGGCCGATCGCCAAGAACCACGGCGAGGACAAGATGGCCGTGCTGTGGGATGCGCTGGGCCTCGGCCCGGACGACGGCGCCTTCTTCGCTGCCGGCAAGGAAGAGCAGGCCGCCAGGCTGGCCGGCCAAGCCCGCACCCGCGTTGCCGAGCAGCTCGACCTGATCGACAAGCGCGCCTTCCGCTTCTGCTGGATCGTCGACTTTCCGTTTTACGAATGGGACGAGGATAACAAGAAGGTCGATTTCGCGCACAACCCCTTCTCGATGCCGCAGGGCGGGCTGGAAGCGCTGCAGTCGCAGGATCCGCTCACCATCAAGGCCTATCAGTACGACATGGTCTGCAACGGTTTCGAACTCGCTTCGGGCTCGATCCGCAACCAGCATCCGGACCTGATGGTCAAGGCCTTCGAACTGACCGGGCTGACCCGGCAGGACGTCGAAGACCGCTTCGGCGGCATGTACCGCGCCTTCCAGTATGGCGCGCCGCCGCATGGCGGGATGGCGGCGGGGATCGACCGGATGGTGATGCTGCTGTGCGGAGCGCAGAACCTGCGCGAGATCACGCTGTTCCCGATGAACCAGCGCGCCGAAGACCTGCTGATGGGCGCGCCGTCTGCTCCGGAGCTCAAGCAGCTGCGCGAGTTGCACATCCGCGTGGTTGAGCCACCCAAGTCCTGAGCCAATCTGCCGCCTTGACCCTTGCCAGCGCGGCGCGGGGACATTAGGGCGACAGACGATATTTCCATCCTCCGTTTCTGAAGGGGCTAATTAGATGAGCGACACTGCTGAGCGGGTCAAAAAGATCGTTGTCGAGCACCTCGGCGTCGAAGCCGACAAGGTCAACGAAGACGCCAGCTTCATCGATGATCTGGGCGCAGACTCGCTCGACATCGTCGAGCTGGTGATGGCCTTCGAAGAAGAATTCAGCGTCGAGATCCCCGATGACGCCGCCGAGAAGATCGGTACCGTCGCCGATGCGATCAAATATATCAACGACAACAAGGGCTGATCCGGCCCGTTCCCCCCGTCGCTCCGAGCCTGCCGAGGAGCTGCCGGGCATCAGGGACTGACTATCGACAGGCTCGGCCCCTCGTGCGGCTGGGCCTGTTGCGTATTTGGAGAATCGCATGCGTCGTGTCGTCGTAACCGGACTGGGCCTTGTTACTCCGCTGGGTGCGGACGTCGAAACCACCTGGGCAAATCTGCTCGCCAGCAAATCGGGCGTGGGCCTGATCACCAGATTCGATGCTTCGGATCAGAAGTGCCTGATCGCCTGCGAGGTGAAGCCGGCCGATCATCCCTATGGCTTCGATCCGAACAAGCGGGTCGATCACAAGATCCAGCGCCAGGTCGATCCCTTCATCATCTACGGCATCGATGCTGCCGGGCAGGCGATCGAGGATGCCGGGCTGACCGAAATGGACGAGGAAACCCGGTTCCGTGCCGGTTGCTCGATCGGATCGGGCATCGGCGGCCTGCCGGGGATCGAAAGCGAATCGCTGGTGCTGGCCGAAAAAGGCCCGAGCCGGGTTTCGCCGCATTTCGTCCATGGCCGCCTGATTAATCTGATCTCGGGGCAGGTCTCGATCAAATACGGGTTGATGGGCCCGAACCACGCCGTGGTCACTGCCTGTTCGACCGGCGCGCATTCGATCGGCGATGCCGCCCGCATGATCCGTGACGATGATGCCGACATCATGCTCGCGGGCGGCGCCGAGGGCACGATCTGCCCGATCGGCATCGCCGGCTTCGCCCAGGCCCGCGCGCTCAATTGCAGCTTCAACGATCGCCCCGAAGCGGCCAGCCGCCCCTATGACAAGGGCCGCGACGGCTTCGTCATGGGCGAGGGCGCCGGGGTGGTGGTGCTCGAGGAATATGAGCACGCCAAGGCCCGCGGCGCGAAGATCTACGCCGAAGTGGTCGGCTATGGCCTCTCGGGCGATGCCTATCACGTCACCGCCCCGCACCCGGAAGGCAAGGGCGCGGAGCTCGCCATGCGCATGGCGCTGAAGAAGGCCGGGATGGGCCCGGGCGACATCGATTATGTCAACGCCCACGGCACCTCGACCATGGCCGACACGATCGAACTGGCCGCGGTCAAGCGGGTGCTGGGCGATGACCTGAGCGGCGCCTCGATGAGCAGCACCAAGTCTGCCATCGGCCATCTGCTCGGCGGGGCCGGTGCGGTCGAGGCGATCTTCTGCATCCTCGCGATCCGCGATCAGATCGTGCCCCCCACGCTCAATCTCGACGATCCCGACGAGGGCACCGAGGGCGTCGATCTGGTCCCGCATGTTGCGAAAAAGCGCAAGGTCCGGGCCGTGCTCAACAACAGCTTCGGCTTTGGCGGCACCAACGCCAGCGTGATCCTCAAGGCGGTCGAGGGCTGATGATCCGGCGCGGCGTGCTGGCCGCCGTCCTGGCGGCCGTGCTGCTGCTGGGGTGGTTCGCGGCGGGCTGGTTCATGGCCGGCCCGCTGAGCAAGGACACTCCGCTCATCGTCGCCGATGGGTCAAGCCTTTCGGCGGTCGCCCGGCAGCTGGAGAGCAAGGGCGCAATCGCCTCCGCCGCCTCCTTCAAAGCGCGCGCCCGGATCTTCGGCGCGGGCCGCACGATCAAGGCCGGCGAGTTCCTCCTGCCCAAAGCCGCCAGCCCCTCGCGCATCCTCGCCATCGTCACCGGCGACGAGGTGATCCGCCGCTTCGTGACCATCCCGGAGGGCATGCCCTCGATCATGGTCTACGAACGCCTGCTAGCCCAGCCCAACCTCACCGGCGCGATCAAGGTCCCGGCCGAAGGCTCGGTCCTGCCCGATACCTATGAGTTTGAGCGCGGCGAAAGCCGGCAGGCGGTGCTGGACCGGATGCAGGCCGCCATGGTCCGCACGCTGGATGCGCTGTGGAAGAAGCACGCCCCGCAGATCGCGGTCTCCTCCCCGCGCGAGGCGCTGATCCTTGCCTCGATCGTCGAGAAGGAAACCGGCAAGCCCTCCGAACGGCAGATGGTCGCCGGGCTCTATTCCAACCGGCTGCGGCAGGGGATCATGCTCCAGGCCGATCCCACGATCATCTACCCGATCACCAAGGGCAAACCGCTCGGCCGCCGCATCCGCCAGTCGGAGATCCAGGCGGTCAATGATTACAACACCTATGCCATGATCGGGCTGCCCAAGGCCCCGATCACCAACCCCGGCCGCTCGGCGATCGAAGCCGTGCTGCACCCGGCCAACACCGGCGCGCTCTACATGGTTGCCGACGGCACCGGCGGACATGCCTTTGCGGCGACGCTGGCCGAGCATAACGCCAATGTGCAGAAGTGGTTCGCGCTGAGAAGGGCGCGGGGGGAGATTTAGGGTTCGGCGATGTTGAATCCGGTTGAGACCGGATCGAGCGCAGAAGCCCAGGCCTCCACCGCAGAGCGGTCTCCTTCGACCTTCAGTCCCGCGCTCTCGAGTTGAGCCAGTGGTAGTTTGAGGAACAACAACCCCAGAAACAGCCGGCGCGGACCGGTGAGCGTCGCGTCAGGCTTGGCCGCGGGCGCCATGCGAGCGATCATCGCGACGCTGTCGATCTCCACCCCGGCGGTCTCATTGCGGTCGGTGAGCACGAGGTTCAGGGTAAGGCGACGGTCCCGCAATTTGCGGGGATCGACCCGCGTCGCCGCCGAATCGAGCAGCACTTGCGTCGGGACCGCGCCGATCAGGTCAGTCCGCATGGTCGAAAGCCCAGGCTGGACGCCGTGGCGCAACTCCTGTGCAGCGACAAGGAACTGGTTGCGCCAGATCCCGCTCTCGGCCTGATAGCCCTGTTGCTCATAGCTGTCGGCGAGCAGCGCGCGGGCGGCGGCATTGCCTGGCTGCGCGAAGACCAGTGTGTCGAGCAGGTCGGAGGACCAGCGGTAATCACCTTCGGCCATCGCCTTCTTCGCCAGCCGCAGCACCTTGCCCGCCCCGCCCATCGCCGCGACCATCCGCGTCGCACGCTCGGTCGGCGGGTGCGGGTTGAGATGCGCGGGCACGGCATCGTACCAACCGAGGTAAAACTGATAGATCGCCTTGGAATTGTGGCTGTAGGTACCGTAATAGCCGTGATCGGACCACCGCGCAGCTAGTGTCGGTGGCTGCGTCAGCTGCTCTGCGATCTCCGCCATGGTCTCGCCCCGGTTCATCAGCCGCACCGTCTGATCATGCAGGTAGCGGTAGTTGTCGCGCTGGCTGGCGAGGAAGCCGGACACCTCCCCGGTCCCGAAGCGCGGCCAGCAGTGGCTTGAAATCAGCGCATCGCTGCGCGCTCCGTAAAGCTGCAGCGCCTCGTCGAGATAGCCGGCCCAGGCATGGGCATCGCGCACCTTGGCGCCGCGCGGGGTGAGGATGTTGTGCAGGGTGCAGGTCGACATTTCGGCCGAGAGGAAGGCGCGGGCCGGGACGATGTAGACATTGAGCTCGGACGGCGCTTCGCTCCCCGAGACAATCTGGAATTCCAGCTGGACTCCGTCGACCGTGCGCGTCTCGCCGGTGCGGGAAATGGTGTCGGTCGGGGCGATCAGCGTGTTCTCGCCCAAGGCCGCGCCCATCCCGATGCCGCTGCCCATACTCCCCTGCGGTCCGGGTGCGATTCCGGCTCCGAACTGATAGCCCGCCCGCCGCCCCATCGCCGCGCCAGCCATGATGTTTTCTGAAGCAGCCTCATCCATGAACCGCGCCGGGGCGATGATCGCCACCCTGTGCGCAGTAACATCCGCCTCGTTCACCACCCCGCGCACTCCGCCGAAATGGTCTACGTGGCTATGGCTGTAGATCACCGCGCTGACCGGCCGGACGCCCAACGTCTGGTTGACAAGTTCGAGCGCCGCTGCCGCGGTCTCGCGGGCGGTGAGAGGGTCGATCAGGATCCAGCCGCTCGCGCCGCGGATCACGGTCATGTTCGAGATGTCGAAGCCGCGCACTTGCCACACGCCTTCCGCGACCCGGAACAGGCCATGTCTGCGCAGCACCGCATCGTGCCGCCAGAGGGAGGGATTGACGGTGGCCGGCGCCGGCCCGCTGACGAAATCATAGGCGGCGAGGTCCCACACCGGTTTGCCCGCCGAATCCTTGATCACCGGGTCTGCCTTGGTGGCGATGAAGCCGCGCGCGGCGAATTCGGCGTCCTGCCCGTCATCCGCCGGTAGCGTCGCCTGCACCCCGCGCTGGGCTGCAAGCGTCGCCGACGAGGCAGGTTTTGGCGACATATCGGGCGCGGCGTTGCCAAGCAGGGCCGGAGCCAGCAAGGCCAGTGTCAGGGCAAACGGCCGGGGCTTGTCAGTCATCGCAACTCTCCCTGCGTGCTGTTCTGCGTCCGTCGCGCCAGCGAGGCAAGCGCCCAGCGAATTATCGCTCATTCCGATCATAGTGACCGCTTTAATGAACTTTATCGATGCTTGATCGTTGTCTATTTCTCCCTCATCAAATCCAGAGGAACCCGATCATGCTGAACCGTACCATCCCCGACGTGACCCTGAAGACCCGCGTGCGCGACGAGAGTGTTGGCGGGCCGAACCCCTTCCGCTGGCAAGATTTCAAGGTCCGTGAGCACTTTGCCGGCAAGAAGATCGCGGTGTTTTCGCTGCCCGGCGCCTTCACCCCGACCTGCAGCAACGAGCAGTGCCCGAATTACGAGCGGCTCTATGACGTGTTCAAGGCCGCCGGGGTCGACGAAGTTTACTGCATCTCGGTCAACGATGCCTTCGTGATGTTCCAGTGGGGCAAGAGCCTCGGCCTCAGCAACGTCAAGCTGCTGCCCGATGGCTCGGGGCACTTTACGCGCCGCATGGGCATGCTGATCGACAAGGACCACGTCGGCTTCGGCATGCGCTCGTGGCGTTATGCGATGATCGTCGACGACAATGCGATCACTCACTGGTTCGAGGAGCCGGGCATCAACGATAGTGGCGCCGATGCCGATCCCTATGGCGAGACTGCGCCCGAAAAGCTGCTTGCCGCGTTGACCGGGGAGCTGGTCGAACCGGCCTGATCCCTCTCAGGCCGACTGCATGCGGGTGGCGGCGGCGCCCTCCCCCTTTCGCCCCGCCGCCCGCATGCTACACCGTTTCTTGTAATGCCGTACGAGCCCTTCATCGTCACCGCCGAGCTCCCGCCAGACGTGCTGGCCTGGGCGGATGGCCTCCGTCGCAGTCACTACCCGCCCGAGCGAAATCACCTCGCCGCGCATGTCACGCTGTTCCATTCGCTGGCGCCGCCATTGCTCGATGAATTGCGCCGCGTCCTGTCGCGCCAGGCCGGGGAATATGCTCCGCCAAGGGCGCGGATTTCCGGCCTGATGTCGCTCGGTGGCGGCACCGCGATCACCATCGAGAGTCCGGCGATGAGTGCGATCCGCGAGGAGATCGCCGAGCACTTCCACGGCGCGCTGACCGCGCAGGATGTCCACCCGCCGCGCCTCCATATCACCGTGCAGAACAAGGTGACGCCGGCGGCGGCCAAGGCATTGCAGGCCGAGCTCGGCCCGGTGCTCCCGCTGCGCGACTTCGCCTTCCCCGCGCTGGGCCTCCACCTCTATCGCGGACCGCATTGGGAAAGTGCCGGGCGCTGGCCGTTTCGGGGCAAACAGGGTGGTTGACCCCGTGCCCCGCGCACCCTATGTGCGCCGCCTGTCCGGGGCCAAGGGTCCGGGCCATCCCCCCTGGGGCGGAGTAGCTCAGCTGGTTAGAGCAGCGGAATCATAATCCGCGTGTCGGGGGTTCGAGTCCCTCCTCCGCTACCACTTTTAACGCATCGCAGATCGGCTACCCGCACTGGCCCCGGTGCAGCAGCTTGTGGTCGGCCAGCACCAGCGCCATCATCGCCTCGACCACCGGCACGCCGCGAATCCCGACGCAGGGATCATGCCGCCCCTTGGTGCGGATTTCCGAGGCTCCGCCTGCGCGGGTGATGGTTTCCACCGGGGTCAGGATCGAGCTGGTCGGCTTGAACGCCACCCGCACCAGCACCGGCTGCCCGGTGGCGATGCCCCCGGCGATGCCGCCGGCGTGGTTGGCGAGGAATTCCGGGCCTTCTGCACCCAGAACCGATGACGGCCGCATCGGATCGGCATTGCCTTCGCCGGTCAGCCGCGCGGCGGCGAACCCGTCGCCGATCTCCACGCCCTTGACCGCGTTGATCCCCATCATCGCCGCCGCCAGATCGGCATCGAGCTTGCCATAAAGCGGCGCGCCCCAGCCGGCGGGAACGCCCGTGGCAATGCATTCGACCACCGCGCCGACCGAGGACCCGGCCAGCCGCGCTTCGTCGACGATCTTCTCCCAGCGGGCTGCCGCAGCGGCATCGGGGCAGAAGAAGGGATTGTTGCGGATTTCGGCCGGATCGAAGGCTGCCCGGTCAATCGCGTCGCCGCCGATCTCGGAAACATATCCGAGGATCGACACCTCCGGAATAACCAGCCGCGCCACCGCGCCCGCCGCGACCCGCGCCGCCGTCTCGCGCGCAGAGCTGCGCCCGCCGCCGCGAAAATCGCGCAGGCCGTATTTGGCGTCATAGGCATAGTCGGCATGGCCGGGGCGATAGGCCTTGGCGACTTCGGAATAGTCCTTGGAGCGCTGATCGACATTCTCGATCATCAGACTGATCGGCGTGCCGGTCGTCTGGGTAACCCCGTCCTCTCCCGCGAACACGCCCGAGAGGATGCGGACCTGGTCCGGTTCCTGCCGCTGGGTGGTGAACTTCGATTGGCCGGGCCGCCGCGCGTCGAGGAAGGGCTGGATCCAGCCTTCGTCGATCGCCAGCCCCGGCGGGCAGCCATCGACCACGGCGCCCAGCGCCGGCCCGTGGCTCTCGCCCCAGGTGGTGAACCGCAGCAGGCGGCCGAAGCTGTTTATGCTCATGGCCTTGCGCTTTGTCGCCAAAGGCGGAAAAAGTCCACTCACCATGTTCCTCGTCGTCTTCCGCAACCGCAAACGCGCCGACATAAACGCCGCCGCCTATTCCGCCGACGCCACGCGAATGGAAGCGCTGGCCCGCGCCCAGCCGGGCTTCCTCTCGTTCAAGAGCTATGCGGCGGAGGATGGCGAGGTGGTGGCGATTTCGGAATGGGGGGATGAGGCTTCGGCGCGGGAGTGGGGGCGTCATGCCGAACACGCCGAGGTGCAGGGGCGCGGGCGGGAGGAGTATTACGAGAGCTATACGTTGTTTACGTGTGATGCGCCGCGGGTGCGGCGGTTTGGTGGATGATCAGCGACCATCGCCACGGTTGCAGCTTCGGTCGGAATCCGCATTCTTCGACACCACAAATCCCGTCGCCCCGTGCTTGACACGAGGCCCCGCTTTTCTTCTGCGCCGCGCTGACCAATAATACAGCTATGGAAAAGGGCGGCTGGGTCTACATCATGGCGGACCGCTACCGTGGCGGCATGTATGTCGGCGTGACCTCCGACCTGGTTCGCAGAGCACACCAGCACCGCGAGGGCACCGGTTCACGGCATGTTGCCGAATATGGCATAACGCGACTGGTCTATGCCGAGAGGCACGAGGAAATCGGTTGGGCCATCGCCCGCGAGAAGCTGGTCAAGAAATGGCGGCGTGAGTGGAAATTCGCATTGATCGAAGCGGACAATCCCGATTGGCGTGATCTCTGGGATGAATGGTTCCCTGCCGATGGGGCGCAAAGGTAGCGGGGCCCCGTGTCAAGCACGGGGCGACGGCAGCTTTTCAGGTGCCGAGTGTTTTCGCGCGCCTTGCCCCCGGCCACGCTCGCGATATTGAGCCTCAACAGCCAAGGAGCCCAATGTGACGATCACCCTCTACGGCATCCCCAACTGCGACACCGTCAAGAAAGCCCGCGTCTGGCTCGACGGGCACGGGCTCCCATACACCTTCCATGACTACAAAAAGTCCGGCGCCGATGCAGACAAGATCGCCGACTGGATCGCCGCACTCGGCCTTGACAAGGTGCTCAACCGGGCCGGGACGACCTTCCGCAAGCTGCCCGAGGAGGTGACGCGCGATCTTGACACTGCGCGGGCAATCGCGCTGATGGTTGCCAATCCCTCTTGCATAAGGCGGCCGATTGTCGAACACCCTGCCGGGTTGCTGGTGGGGTTCAAGCCGGCGGAATGGGAAACTGCGCTGGTTTAGCGCCCGGGGTCGGACAGGCGAATGGCACTAGATTCGGAATTGATGCGGATCCTCGAATGGGTCGCGGCGGGGCTCGGGATCGTCAACATCATGCTGCTGGTGTGGCGCAGCGTGTGGAACTACGCCTTCGGGATCGCCTCGGTGGCGATCTACATCTTCGTGTTCTTCGAGAGCCGGCTCTATGCCGAATCCGGACTGCAGGTGTTCTTCGTGCTCGCGCAGATCTGGGGCTGGTACCTGTGGCACAAGGTCGGCGACGACGATAGCCGGGTGCCGGTGCGCTGGCTTGACTGGCCCAGCCGTGTGGTCTGGACGGTGGCGACGGCCGCGCTCAGCCTCAATCTCGGCTGGGCGCTCTACCGCTTCACCAATGCCGCCATGCCCTATGCCGACAGCGCGATTGCCGGGGCCAGCGTGGCGGCGCAGATCCTGCTCGGCTTCCGTCGGATCGAAAACTGGATCGTCTGGATCCTGATCGATGTCGCGGCCGTCGGCCTCTACATCAATCGCGGGCTTTACCCGACCGCCGGGCTTTACGGCGGGATGCTGGTGATGAGCCTGTTCGGCTTGCGCAAATGGATCATGGCGGAGCGGCAGGTCCGCACTGCATGATTCGCCTGTGCTTTCACGGGGCGGAAAGCACCGGAAAATCCGCACTCGCCGCAAAGCTGGCGGAAGAAATGGGCCTTCCCTGGGTGCCCGAGTTCGGACGGAACTATGCCGAGACGCACGGCACGGCCTTCACTATGGACGACCTGCAGGCCATCGCTGAAGGGCAGGATGCCGCGATGCGCGCCGCCGCTGCTAGTCGCCCGCCGCTGCTGATCCTCGATACCGACCCGCTGATGACCGCCGCCTGGGCGGAGATGCTGTTCGGCGAAATTCCCGAGGTGCTGCTGGGCTATGTGAAGGCCGAGCTCTATCTGCTGTCTTCGCCCGAGGTGCCCTGGATCGACGATGGCACGCGGTTCTTCGGCACGGCTTCGGCCCGGGCCCGCTTTGCCGCGCAGGCCGAGCTGATGCTGCAACGCGCCGGGGTGCCCTATCAGCTGATCGCAGGCGGTTGGGCGGAGCGTGAGGCGCAGGTCCGCGCGGTGATTCAGCGGCTGGCCTGATTCAACGAATGGCCTGAGTCGCCGGGCAGCGCGGGCCATCGAGAAAGGGATCGCGGACCATGGCCATGGCGATCGTTGCCAGCAGATCCTGATTGGCCGGTCCCTTGACCAGTTTGCGATGGATGATCTGGAAGCGCTGGCAGGTGCCGGGGTTGGCCTGGCCGGTGCCATAGCGATTGGCGATGGTAGTGATATAGCGCTGGGAATCCTGTCGCCCGGCCGGCTGGCTGCCGCCGAAATGCAGTTTGAGCCGGTCCTGCGCGGCGGCGAACATCGGGTTGTAGGAGGCCACCATCCGGTCATGCTCATCGCGGAAGTCGATCCCGATCGAGCGGCAGCGCAGGCTGGTGACCATCAGCAGCGTTTCCAGCTCGTTGATCCGGGCCGCGCCGATGGCTTTGGTGGCGATGCGCTGGAAGACCGGGCGCGCTATCCGCTGGCGATCGCGTCGGAAATCCGGGCGCGCTGCGGGCCGGACTTCGTGATCTCGATCCGCTTCTCGCAGTTCAAGGAGGTGGATTACGGCGCGCGCGTCTTCGCTACGCCCGACGAGCTGGGGCGCTTCGTGGCGCTGGCCGAAGCGGCCGGAATCAGCATGCTCAATGTCTCGTCGCGGCGCTTCACCAAACCGGAATGGCCGGATCAGGAGCCGACGCTCAACATCGCCGGCTGGGCCAAGCGACTCGGCCGCTTGCCGGTGATGACCATCGGCAGCGTCGGCCTTTCCAGCGACATCTTCGCCGACCTGTTCGACAAGCAGGACCTCAGCCTGCAGATCGCCGCCGATCTCGCGGAACTCGCGCGGCGCCGGCCAGCGGGGGAGTTCGACATCGCCGGGATCGGGCGAATGCTGATCGCCAATCCGGATCTGGTCTCAAAGGTTGCCGCCGGTGAGGTGGATCGGCTTGAGCTGTTCAGGAAGGCGGTGCACCTCAAGCACCTGATGGGCTCGATGGAGCCCGGGCTGGTCGAGGAAAGCCGCAAGGTCGAAGGGGTCTGAGCGTCAGCCCTTGGTGGCGGTGACGATGTAGTTGAGCCCGGTGTCCGCCGAGAGGTGCAGGCTCCGGCTCGGCGACCAGGCGATGCCGCGCGGATCGGCCATGGCCAGCCCGGCTTCGGCCAGCAGTTCGCGCAGTTCCTCCGGGGTGACGAAATCCTCCCAGTGATGCGTGCCGCGCGGGACCATGCCCAGCCGCTCGGCCCCTTCGACCAGCAGGAGCCGGGATTGCGGGGTGCGGTTGGGGGTGGAGAGCACTAGCAGGCTACCCGGCGCGAGTGCGGCGGCCAGCGCGGCGATGAAGGCGGGCTTGTCGGCGACATGCTCGATCACTTCCATCGCGGTGACGAGATCGAACTGGCCCAGCCCCAGCGCGCCGAGTTCGCCGTGGCGGTACTCGATCGAAAGGTCCGAACCCTCGGCATGATCCTCCGCCGCCGCGATGTTTTCCGCCGCCGCATCCACGCCGGTTACCGTCGCACCGAGCCGGGACAGCGGTTCGCACAGCAGCCCGGCACCGCAACCAACATCCAGCGCGCGCTTGCCCGCCAGCGGCCGGACACTGCGTGAATCGACGTGCCAGTGCTGGTCCACGCATTCACGGATGAAGCTCAGCCGCACCGGATTGAGCCGGTGGAGCATCGCCGAGGACCCCTTCGGGTCCCACCAGTCGGCGGCAAGCTTGCCGAAATGCTCGGCCTCTGATGGTCTGATGGTTGCATTCGCCATGCCACCTCCCTAACAGTCCGCCCGCCCGGCCTCCAGAGGCCGGAATCTTTTCACGGGAGCATTTCTCTTGGCCCGCATCGTGATGAAATTCGGCGGCACCTCGATGGCCGGCACCGAGCGCATCCGCCGCGTCGCCAATATCGTGCGCCGCCAGCAGGCGGCCGGGCACGAGGTGGCGGTGGTGGTTTCGGCCATGGCGGGCGAGACCGACCGGCTGGTGACCTTCTGCCGCGAGGCCAATGCGCTCTACGATCCGGCGGAATACGATGTGGTCGTTGCCGCGGGTGAGCAGATCACTGCGGGCCTGCTGGCACTGACGCTGCAGGCGATGGGCTGCAAGGCGCGCAGTTGGCTCGGCTGGCAGCTGCCGGTGCGGACCGATGATGCCCATGCCAAGGCGCGGATCGAATCGATCGATTCCGCTGCGCTGCTCGCCTCGATGGCGGCGGGCGAGATCGCGGTGATCCCAGGCTTCCAGGGCCTCTCCCCCCAGGGCAGGGTGACGACGCTGGGCCGCGGTGGCTCCGACACTTCGGCGGTCGCAGTGGCGGCGGCGGTGCGGGCGGATCGCTGCGACATCTACACCGATGTCGACGGGGTCTACACCACCGACCCGCGGATCGTCGCCAAGGCGCGCAAGCTCGAATATGTGACTTACGAGGAAATGCTCGAGCTGGCTTCGGTCGGCTCGAAGGTGCTGCAGACCCGCTCTGTTTCGCTCGCCATGAAGGAGGGCGTGCGGGTGCAGGTGCTCTCAAGCTTTATCGACGATGACGCTCCGCCGGCCGACAATTTGCCCGGCACGATGATCGTTTCGGACGAGGAATTGGCCAGAATTCAAGGGGACCTCGAAATGGAAAGCCAGCTGATCACCGGCATTGCCGCTGACAAGAACGAGGCCAAGGTCACGCTGACCCGCATCGCCGACCGGCCGGGCGCCGTGGCGACGATCTTCGGGCCGCTCGCCGCAGCCAATATCAACGTCGACATGATTATCCAAAATGTCGCCAAGGATAAGGGCGAGACCGATGTGACCTTCACGGTCACCCGGGCCGACCTTGCCCGCACCCAGGCGATGCTTGAGGCGCAGCAGGAAGCGATCGGCTATTTCCGGATGATCGCCGACAGCAAGGTGGCCAAGGTTTCGGTCGTGGGCGTAGGCATGCGCAGCCACGCCGGCGTTGCCGCCACCATGTTCCGCGCGCTGGCCGATCGGGGCATCAACATCCAGGCGATCTCGACCAGCGAGATCAAGACCTCGGTGCTGATCGACGAGGACGAGACCGAACTGGCGGTGCGCGTGCTGCACACCGCTTACGGGATGGACGCGGAGTAAGTCCTACTCCGTCGTCCGCCCGTCGAAATGCTCATGCGCGGCCTGCGCCTCGGCGCGGGTTTTGTGGATCGTCCCGTCGATGTGCTCGGGTGGCGTGTAGATCGTGTAGAGCCGCAGCGGCTCGGCGCCGGTCGATTTCACGTTATGGCGAGCACCGGACGGCACGATGGCGACATCGTCGGCCTTGACCTTGGTGCAGACCCCGTCGATCCAGACCTCGCCCTCACCCGCCTCAAAGCGGAAGAACTGGCTGACATCGTCATGCACTTCCTCGCCGATCTCGTCGCCCGGCTGGATCGCCATCAGCACCAGCTGCATTTCCTTGCTGGTGTAGATCACTTGACGGAAATTGGCATTGCCGAGGGTCAGTTCCTCGATATCGTCGACAAACCCTTTCATCGGGGGCCTCCTTTGGTCGTTGCGTTTCAGCCCTACCATTCGGCAGGCACCGGACGAAGCAGGCAATCATGGTCACAGTGATTGAGGATGCCAATCAACCGGACCGGCTTGCCCCTTCGCCACTCACCGCATAAAGCGCGGGCAAAGCCTTTCCATTGATCCCGGACAATCACGCATGGCAGAATACCCGCTGACCTCTGCACTCATGGCGCGCGGCGCCGAATTCCTCGGCAGCAAATACGCCATCCTGTGCGGGGCGATGAGCTGGGTATCGGAGCGCAATCTCGTCGCCGCGATCAGCAATGCCGGCGGCTTCGGGGTGATTGCCTGCGGGGCGATGACCCCCGAACTGCTCGATACCGAGATCACCGGGACCAAGGCGCTGACGAGCAAGCCCTTCGGCGTCAACCTGATCACCATGCACCCCGATCTGTTCGATCTGATCGGCGTTTGCGAGAAGCACGGCATCAGCCACGTGGTGCTGGCCGGCGGAATACCGCCCAAGGGCAGCGTCGAGGCGATCAAGGTGTTCGGGGCGAAGGTACTGGTTTTCGCGCCGACTCTGGCGCTGGCGTCGCGGCTGCTGCGCTCGGGCGCCGATGCGCTGGTGATCGAGGGGATGGAAGCGGGCGGCCACATCGGACCGGTTTCGACCAGCGTGCTGGCCCAGGAATTCCTGCCCTCGCTGGCCGGGGATTTCATCGTCTTCGTTGCCGGCGGGATCGGGCGCGGCGACATGATCGCGGCCTATCTGGAGATGGGTGCTTCCGGCGTGCAGCTTGGCACGCGCTTTGCCTGCGCCAGCGAATCGATTGCTCACCCGGCGTTCAAGGCAGCGTTCTTCCGGGCCAATGCCCGCGATGCGATCGCTTCGGTGCAGGTCGATCCGCGCTTGCCGGTGATCCCGGTGCGGGCGCTCAAGAACAAGGGCACCGAGGAGTTCACCGCCAAGCAGCGCGAAGTTGCCCAGCTGCTCGATGCGGGCACGGTCGATATGGGCCAGGCGCAGCTGCAGATCGAGCACTTCTGGGCCGGCGCGCTGCGCCGCGCAGTGATCGGCGGCGATGTCGAGAGCGGCTCGCTGATGGCCGGCCAGTCGGTCGGCATGGTCTCGAAGGAAGAGCCGGTGGCCGAAATCATCGCCCAGCTCATGGCCGAAAGCGAAGCGGCACTGGCGCGGCGTTAGGCGGTCGCTTCCACGACGACTGCTGCGCCTTCGCACTTGGCGTTGGTTTCCTTTGCTCCTCCGCCCAGCATCGCTGCAGCGACGAAGCCCCCAGCGACCAGCAGTGCGAAGCCCGCCGTGGCGAGGCCGAGGTAGCGGTCGATGAAGGCCTTGATCGGCGCTCCGAACATGCGGAACGCCACGCCCACGATCATGAAGCTGATGGCGCGGCTGACGATGCTGGCGGCGACGAAGGTCAGCAGCGGCATCGAGATGAAGCCGGCGGTGATCGTCAGCAGCTTGAAGGGGATCGGGGTCGCGCCCTTGATCATGATGATCTCGGCCCCGTACTCGCGCAGGTAGCAGGCGGCGCGCGGGAAACTCTCGGTCAGCCCGAGCAGCACCAGCAGCTGCGCGCCAATCGTGTCGTAGAGGAAGTGGCCGATCGCATAGCCGAGCAACCCGCCGACTACCGAGGCCAGCGTCGCCACTGCGGCAAAGCGCATGGCCTTCTGCGGTTCGGCCAGGCACATCAGCCCGAGCACCGGATGCGGCGGGATCGGGAAGAAGCTCGCCTCGACAAAGGCGAACAGCGCCAGCCACCAGGTGGCGTGCGGGTGCGAGGCCTTGGCCATGGTCCAGTCGTAGAGGCGGCGTAGCAAGGGCAGGGATCCGTCGGTTGTTGGCGTTCGCCTGCCTAGAGTGATTTCGAGTGAAATGGAACATTTCGCGGCTCGGAAATCACGACAAACCAATAGCCTAGAGTGCCGGATTTGATTCAATCAGATCCGAACGCACTCTAGTCAGGAGGCAAGGTGGCGACAAGCCTGTGATGAATATAACCGTATGGGCTATTTTAACTTGACATCGACGGGCTGTTTGGGTACATACAAGGAACATTGCGATGCACCGAGTCGCTCCGGCGGTTCGCCCGCTCCCCCAAAACATGGAAACCTTGCATGGCCACTAGGACACGCCGGCCCCGCGAGCTGCCGCCCGCGGAAGGCGAGCAATTGAGCCGCCACTGGCGAGCCGTCTTTCTCGGCGCGCTTGCCGATACGTCGAATATTGCCGCAGCAGCGCGGCTGGCCGGAGTTACTCCCAGCCATGCCTACAAGGTGCGCCGGCTGGAACCGGACTTTGCCCGGCAGTGGCTGGCCGCGCTGTGCGAAGGCTACGACAATCTCGAGCTGGAACTGCTCCAGCGTCTGCGTAGCGGATCGCTCAAGGACGACGACGGGCGCAAGTTCGACAACGCTGTCGCCTTTCGGCTGTTGCTGGCCCACCGCGAAAGCGCCGCCCGCCAGCGCGCCATAGCCGGGAACGAGGACGTCGTCCGGATCCGCGAATCTATCACCACCAAACTCGAGACAATGCGCCGCCGCGCGCTGGAGGCCGGAGAAGATGCCGGAGCTTATCCCGACGATGAAGACAAGGAAATCCGCTAGGCTTTCCAAGGATCATGACCCGCTGGTGCGTTATCTCGCCTCACTGCCCCATGACCAGCGGATGGCCTGCGTCGCCGGGCTGAATGAGGGAGAGCAGCGCGAGCTCAAGGTCCATTGGCGTGTCTGGGCGCGCGATGGACAGCTCCCGCCGGCGGGTGAGTGGCTAGCCTGGCTGATCATGGCCGGGCGCGGCTAAGGCAAGACCCGCGCCGGAACCGAATGGGTGCGGTCGATAGTCGAACGCACACCGGACGCCCGTCTGGCCCTGGTCGCCGCTACGCTGGGCGAGGCACGATCGGTGATGGTCGAGGGCGAAAGCGGGCTGATGGCGGTTTGCCCACCCGGTATGGTGCCAGAGTTCGAGCCGTCGCTCCGACGGTTGAAATGGCCCAACGGTGCTCAGGCCATGCTCTATTCGGCACAGGAGCCGGATAGTCTGACGACGAACACGGATCTTCCAACACGCCTGTTGCATTCTAGGAGACCAGCCAGTCGCAACACACGGTGAGCCTGCCGGTGCAGTCCTCATTGATTGCCGCGATGCCGGGCGGAGCCTTCAGGGTTCGCCAGCGCGGCAGCCACGCCTTGTCCGAGCCACTGCTGCTGGCCAGACTGTAAATTCTTCCAAACTTCCGGAGTGTGCAAATGAGTGATCCGATCGTTTTCGACACCGCGAGCCCGAGATTTGGCCTGCCAATGCTTTTCGTCGGTCAGACACAGAAAGAGGCGTTCGTCAACGAAGCACATGCTCTCGCCGATGCCCTGATCCATTGCGCCATCGAAGGTCAGGCCAACACTCCGCCTGCTACGCCCATTGACGGAACGGCATGGCTTGTCGGCTTGTCGGCTCGTCGCCAACCGGCGATTGGACCGGGAAGGCAGGAAAGCTGGCATTTCGACAAGGTGGGAATTGGCTGTTTGCTACCCCGTGCGACGGGATGCGGGTTTTGAATCGCTCGACCGGCCATGACAATCGCTACCTGGGTAGCTGGCAGGTGCCGGTCCGTCCGGCGCCGCCCAGCGGTGGAACCACAGTCGATGCCGAAGCTCGTTCGGCAATTGTTAATCTGATCAGTGCTTTGACCGTCGCGGGTGCACTCCCCGTTAGCTGACGTCGCGTCTCACGATGGGTGGGTGGGATCAACCCGTCGCTAGCAAGTCTCGGTTCGATGGATTTAGAGTTGCAAGGTCGTGGAATTGCGGCATTCCTGCAACAGTCGCGAATTTGCTGACTTGCACCGGGAACTCTTACGCGATAGATCGCTTTAGCACTCGGTGGCTTCAATTTCGCCAATAAGGGGAATATATAATGCGGAAATTCGTCATAGGGATGGCGCTGGCCTCGTCGGCCCTCGCTTCGCCAGCATTGGCGCGCGACGATTCATGGTATGTCGAAGGTGACGCGGGCGTTGTGCTCGTCCAAAACGTCTTCAACATCACTGGCGTCGCCAACAACGGTTCGCTGGACACCAAGCCCGGCTACGACTTCGGCGGCATCGTCGGTTATGACTTCGGCGGGTTCCGCCTTGAAGCCGAAGCCAGCTATCGTCGCGCGGAAGAGAAGAACTATACCGTCGGCGCAACCACGTACAGCGACGCCCAGGTCGGCGGCGGTGCCGAGGCGCTGAGCTTCATGGGTAACGTCCTGTTCGATTTCGGTCCCGATGATGGCCTTCAGGGCTTTGTCGGTGGCGGCGTCGGCGTTGGCCGTGTGAAGAACTCGGTTATCATCGGTCAGCTCGCTACCGACATCACTGACTCCGACACCGGTCTCGCCTGGCAAGGCCTGGCTGGCATTCGCATGCCGATCAGCGATAGCTGGGACATCGGTCTGAAGTATCGCTACTACAACCAGAGCCACAACGATCTGGTGGCTGCGAATGGCCGGAGCGTGCGCACGCGCTTCCGTTCGCACTCGCTGCTGGCGACCTTGGCGTATAATTTTGGCGCTCCGGCTGCTCCGCCCCCGCCCCCGCCCCCGCCCCCGCCGCCTCCGCCGCCTCCCCCGCCGCCTCCGCCTCCGCCTCCTCCTCCGCCGGTGGCAGTGTGCAACAAGGGTCCGTACATCGTGTTCTTCGACTGGGATAAGTCGAACATCACGCCGGAAGCGGCTTCGATCCTCGATAGCGCCGTTTCGGCCTATGCGGATTGCAGCAGCGTTCCGATCATGCTGGCCGGCTATGCCGACCGCTCGGGCACGCCGAAGTACAATCAGGGCCTCTCGGAGCGTCGCAACGCTTCGACGACCGAGTACCTGACCTCGCATGGTATCGCTGCTTCGGCGATCACCGGCCAGGGCTTTGGTGAGAACAACCCGCGCGTTCCGACCGCCGATGGCGTGCGTGAACTTCAGAACCGCCGGGTGGAAATCACCTACGGTCCGGGTTCGGGCAACTAAGCCTCGCGATCAGCGAAACAAGAGAGGGGCCGGAGAAATCCGGCCCCTTTTCTGTTGGTCTTCAGAATTTACGCGGGTGAGGCAAAGCCTGGGCGCTCAAGATCAGGCTGCATAGCTGGTCGGGTCGACCAGTCCCGCCTCGGCGAAGCCCGCGCGGCGTAGCCGGCAGCTGTCGCATTGGCCGCAGGCGCGCCCGTCTGGCTCTGGATCGTAGCACGACCAGCTCATCCCGGCATCGAGACCAAGCCGGTCAGCCTCGCGGGCAATATCTGCCTTGCCGAGGAATTGCAGTGGGGCATGAATCGCAAATCGATCGCCTTCCGCCCCTGCCTTGGTCGCGAGATCGGCCAGTTCGGCAAATCCGGCGATGAACTCGGGGCGGCAGTCGGGATAGCCCGAATAGTCCAGCGCATTCACCCCGATGAAGATATCCCGCGCACCCAATGCTTCGGCCCATGCGAGGGTTAGCGACAGGAACACGAGGTTGCGGGCCGGTACATAGGTGACCGGGATATCGGTACCGACGCCGTCCTTGGGCACAGCGATATCGTCGGTGAGCGCGGATCCGCCGAACTGACGCAAATCCAGCGGCAAGATTACATGGCGAACCGCCCCGAGCTCCTCCGCGATGACGGCGGCGGCGGCAAGTTCGCACCGATGCCGCTGGTTGTAATCGATCGTCAAGGCGTGGACCCGGTAACCCGCTTCCCGGGCAAGACCTGCCACGACCATTGAATCCAGACCGCCGGAAAGCAGCACGACCGCAATGCGGCCCTCACCCGATGTTAGCTTTGCCATGCCCGAGGGGTAGCGGTGCAGACTAGGCCGGGCAATCCCCGACGCGCCTACCTTCGGCGACGAAATTGAAGGGCAGGCCGTCGGCAATGCCTTGGGTTTCGATCTGCACGAGGCGGCTGGTTTCGCGGCGGATGTGTGTGCGCCCGTAGCCTTTGCCGCGGCAGGTATACTGCACGGTCACGTCATCGGTCGTGTCATCGACGATAAAACGCTCACAGCTGTTCTGAGGATGGCGCAGCTGGATCAGACGCCGCGAGTCGCCAAGGCAGACAGCTTGCACAGTGCCGGCGGCATCGCGCATTCGCAATTCCCAGCGTCCGCGCTCCAATCGGTCGAGCATGGACAGCGGCGCGCGCTGCCCGGAAGCGGGCAGGGCAAATGCCAAGCCTCCCGCCACCACGGCGATCGCCAGCCGCAACCTTCTGCTAACCGCCATGTAAACTCCGGCTCCGTTTTCTGATTTGCTCCTAGCCCGAATCTTTGGGCCGTTCCGATTGTATCATTTTACCAATCGACGGCCAACCGTGCGCCATGAGCGATGAACGGATGGTTCACAGTGCGATCCTGAAGAGCTTCGAACAGAATGCACAATCGACGACGATCAATCCCTCATCGTCGCGCATCTCGGCCCGTTCCGCTTCGCCGAAGCGCGACAGGATACTGACGTAGTGCGCTTCGGTGCAGCGGCAACCGCGCGCCAGCGGGATGAGCGGCTCGACGCGGATTTCGCCCTCATCGTGGAATAGACGCCAGATCAGCGCTTCAAGCGAAAGGTTCGTATCGACGAGTTCGTCATGCCGGGTGCTGCCGGCCATAGTTGCAACATGTTCCCATTCGGGGTGATCCATCCGCACGTGGATCCGGTCCCTGCCCTCCTCGCCTTCGGGCAAGTGCTGCATCAGCAGACCACCGGCGACGCAATGTCCTCCCGATGAGCGGACCCCGACCCGGATCAGCGTGGGGACTTGTTCAGACTGCGCAAAGTAGTGCTCACAGGCCTCCGCCAGTGAATTCCCCTCGAGCGGGACGATCCCTTGATAGCGTTGTCCACTGGTCGCAAGATCGAAAGTGATCGCGAGAAAGCCCTGCCCGAACAGGGCATAGAGCGATGGATTGGCCCCCAGCATCGCGAGCTTGTCCGCATCATGACGGACATAACCGCGCAGTTCTCCGCGGCGATAATCACACACCAGCATGTCGACCACGCCGGCCTGGGTCTGCGCCTGCATGGTCAGCTGGCCGTCTTCGTCCTTCAGCAGCGATCCCATTAGCGCTGCGAGAACCAGGGCTTCGGCCAGCAGATTGCGGATCGCGGGCGGATAATCATGCGCGCCCAGCACCTGATCGAGCACCGGGCCGAGCCGCACGACCCGGCCGCGAGCCCCACGGCCGGGTATGGTAAAGGCAAGCACCCGGTCGAAGCCGGTTTCATCGTCCGGAATGCGCGCAGCCGGACTCACAGCTGTCCGAAGGCCCAGCGCAATACGGCCTTCTGGGCGTGAATGCGGTTTTCCGCCTCATCCCAGACTACCGACTGCGGGCCGTCGATTACCCCGTCGGTCACTTCCTCGCAGCGATGGGCGGGAAGGCAGTGCAGGAACAGCGCGTCCCTCGCTGCGAGCGCCATAAGAGCTTCGTTGACCTGATAGGGAGTCATCGCCGCGACGCGCGCTTCCACGCCAGTCTGGCCCATCGAGATCCAGGTGTCGGTCACCACCACATCGGCGCCATTCACCGCTGCGGCGGGGTCGCGATGCAGACTGATCACCGCCCCGCCCTGGCGCGCGCGCGCGATGAAGCCGGTGTCGCTGTCATAGCCTTCAGGCACACCGACGCGGACATTGAACTTCAACAGCCCGGCCGCCTCGACGATCGAATTGAGCACATTGTTGCCATCACCCAGCCAGGCGACCTCCAGCCCCGGCAGTGCCTTGCCGTGTTCGAGCACGGTCTGCAGGTCGGCCATGATCTGGCAGGGGTGAGACAGGTCGGTCAGGCCGTTGATCACCGGCACGCTGGCATAGGCAGCGAGTTCCTCGATCTTGGCGTGATCGTCGGTACGGATCATGATCGCATCGGCCATGCGGCTTAGCACGCGGGCGGTATCGGCAATCGTTTCTCCCCGGCCGAGTTGGGTGGTTCCAGCATCGAGCACGATGGCGCTGCCGCCGAGTTGACGCATCGCCATGTCGAACGAGACGCGGGTGCGGGTGGAGCTCTTCTCGAACACCATCGCCAGCACGTGCCCGGCGAGCGGGGCATCGGCGTCAGCCTGGCCCTTGGGCAGCCCGCCACGCGCAGTCTTGCGTGCCATCGCATCGTTGAGCATCGCCGCGACGGCATCGCCGCCGGCGTCTGTCAGGTTCAGGAAATGCCGAGGCATCAGCTATCCTCCCCGGGCGAGAAGCTGGCGGCACCGGCCGAAAGCCGCTCCATGAACTCGTCGATATGGCCTTCGTCGATCACCAGCGGCGGCACCAGCCGCAGCGTGTTGTCGCCGGCCGAAACGGTGAGCAGCTGGTGATGGTCGCGCAAATGTGTGACGAAAGAGCGGCTCTCCATCTTCATGCGGACGCCAAGCATCAGCCCGCGTCCGCGCGCCAGTTCGAACAGCACGGGGTAATTGCCGATGAACTGCTCGAGCCGCGAGCGCAGCTTGTCGCTCATGCTGCGGACATGGGTGAGGAACTCCTCGTTCGCCACCACATCGAGCACGGCCTCACCGGCGGCCATGGCCAGCGGGTTTCCGCCATAGGTAGAGCCGTGCGCGCCGAACACCATCCCGCGCGCCGCCTTCTCAGTAGCGAGGCAGGCGCCCAGGGGGAAGCCGCCGCCGATGCCCTTGGCGGTGGCGAGGATATCGGGCTCGATGCCGTATTGTTCATAGGCATAGAAGGTGCCGGAGCGCGCGACGCCGCATTGTACCTCGTCGAGTGCGAGCATCAAATCATGCTCGTCGCACAGTGCGCGCAGGCCCTGCATGAAGCTGTCCGACGCCGGGCGGATCCCGCCTTCGCCCTGCACGGGTTCGACCAGGAAGCCCGCCGTATTCGGGCCCATCGCCGCCTTCGCGCCTTCAAGATCGTCAAAATCGACATATTTGAAGCCGGGCAGCAGCGGCATGAAGCCTTTGTGCATCTTCTCCTGATTCGAGGCGCTGATCGTCGCCATGGTCCGCCCGTGGAAGGCGTTCTTGAAGGTGATCAGCTCGAACTTGTGATCGTTGCCAACGTGCTGGTGATAGGCTCGCGCGGTCTTGATCGCGCATTCCACTGCTTCGGCACCCGAATTGGTGAAGAACACCGTATCGGCGAAGGTCAGGTCGACCAGTCGCTGCGCCAGCTTTTCACCCTGAGGGCTTCCATAGAGGTTGGAGACATGCATCAGCGTCGCCGCCTGGCGCTGGATCGCGCCGATCAGGCCCTCGTGCGAATGGCCGAGGATGTTGACCGCGATGCCGGCGGCAAAGTCGAGATATCGGCGGCCGTCCTCCCCGATGAGGTGGCAGTGATCGCCGCGCACGGGCCGAAAGCCGCACCGGGGATAGACTGGCATCAACGGGGTAATGGACATGGGATTCTTCCTTTGCATTCCATGCTGGTTGGTAAGTGAGCGCGAAACTCAAACGACAAATGGCGGCCCTGAAAGGCCGCCATTGCCACGTATCTAAGCTGTCGCTGGTCCCGGGTCAAATGGCCCGGGACGGATGCGTATCGGGTTAACCCTGACGCGGCGACAGGTTAACCGCCGAGTACTTGCCTCGTCGATCAACTTCGATGTCGAATTCGAGCGTATCGCCCTCGTTCAGGGTGCTGAGACCCGAACGCTCGACCGCGCTGATGTGGACGAAAGCATCCGGCTGGCCATCATCACGGGTGATGAAGCCGAAGCCCTTCATGGAATTGAAGAACTTGACCGCGCCGGTCGCGCGCTCGCCGGTCAGCTCACGCTGCGGTGCTTCGCGCTTGGCCACGGGGATGACATCGCCGACGACCGTGAGGTCGCTTGCAGAGACCTTGCCGCCGCGATCAACCAGGTTGAACTCGAGCGTCTGCCCTTCGGCGAGACCTTCAAGGCCCGCACGCTCAACGGCGCTGATGTGGACGAATATGTCCTCGCCGCCTTCATCGCGCTGGATGAAGCCGAAGCCCTTTTGCGTGTTGAAAAACTTGACGGTGCCCTTGCCCGTGCCGATGACCTGAGCGGGCATGCCGCGATCACCGCCGCCGCCGCCAGCACCAGCACCGCCGCCGAAGCGACTTCCGCCACCGCCGCCGCCGCTGAAGCCGCCGCCACCGCCGAAGCGACTTCCGCCGCCACCGCCACCGCCACCGCTGAAGCCGCCGCCACCGCCGCCGAAGCCGCCGCGACTTCCGCCACCGCCGCTACCGCCACCGAAGCGGTCACCACCGCTGCTGGCCGCGAAGGGATCGAACGTCTCTTCGCCAAATCCATCGCGCTTGTCCCGGCCCTTGCCGCGACGTCCTCTGTCAAAACCCATAAACTCGAACGTGCCTTCGTTTCGCCCCACTTCTTGGCGCCCGGCGACGCGGACGAATCGCACCAGGCAACAGGGCAAACGACTGAACTGTCGCCACGGCGCTCGCCTCTGCACCCTCCGGCATAGCCCAATTTCCGGGACATAGCGAACAGAATCAGACTCCTGCGATTCCATTCCAGGCTGTGTGACATTTCTGCAAGGCTCGTTCCCGGCTTGAGAAATGACGCAATGCTTGGCACAAGCAGCGCATGGACATTCTTTCACTGCTCACCGACCCCGCAGCCTGGATCGCGCTGCTGACCCTGATCACGCTCGAGATTGTGCTGGGGGTCGATAATCTCGTCTTCATCGCCATCCTCTCGAACAAGCTGCCGGCGCACCAGCAGCAGAAGGCCAGGCGGATCGGGCTGGCACTCGCGCTGATCATGCGGATCGGGCTGCTCACGCTGATCGGCTGGATCGTGACCCTGCAACAGCCGCTGTTTGACCTTGGAATTGCCGGCGCTCCCGGCGCGCATGGCGAAGCGACCTTCGAGACCGCATTTTCCGGCCGGGATCTGATCCTGATTGCGGGCGGCCTGTTCCTTTTGTGGAAGGCGACGAAGGAGATCCATCACAATATGGATCCGGAGGGCGTCAGCGGCGAGCTGCTCGACCATGACAAGGGTATCGCCCAGATCGCCTTCTCTTCGGCCATCGCCCAGATCATTGCGCTCGATCTCGTCTTCTCGATCGATTCGATCCTCACTGCCGTAGGCATGACCGACGAGGTTCCGATCATGATCGCGGCCGTGGTGATCACCGTCGCGCTGATGATGGTCGCTGCCGACCCGCTATCGCGCTTCATCGAGAAGAACCCGACGCTGGTGATGCTGGCGCTGGCCTTCCTGGTGATGATCGGCGCGGTTTTGCTGGCCGATGGCTTCGGGGTGCATGTGCCCAAGGCCTATATTTACGCGGCCATGGCGTTTTCCGGCGGGGTCGAATCGCTCAATATCATTGCCCGGAACCGCCGTGCGCGGCGAGCCAAGGGTTGAAAGGGACCAGCCATGTTTCGCAGGATCAACGACACGCTGTTCGTCAGCCCCCAGATCGGGCTCGACGAGATTGCCGCAGCCAGCGCGCAGGGGATTACGCTGGTGATCAACAACCGCCCGGAAGGCGAGTCCGATGATCAGACCCCGGGCGATGCGATCGAAGCTGCGGCGCGGGCGGCGGGGATGGATTACGTCGCGATCCCGGTGACTCATTCCGGCTTCAGCGAATGGCAGGTGAAGGCCATGGCCGACGCGCTGGGTGCCGCCAAAGGCCCGGTGCTCGCCTATTGCCGCTCGGGCACGCGCTCGACGCTGCTGTGGTCGCTGGCCGAGGCAAGTGGTGGCACCGATCCCGAGGCGATTGCGGCTGCTGCCGCCGGGGCCGGCTATGATATCACCCCGGTCCGCGCGATGGTCGATATGATGGCGGCTGGCGGAAGCTGAGCCTTGGCCCAATGGCAGTCCCTGGCGTTGCAGCTCGGCGGCTCGCTGGTTGCAGTGCTGTTCCTCGCCGGGATGTCACGCTGGCTGCAACTGGGCGGCGATCTGCGCATCCGCACTGAAGGCGATGCGCGGCGGCTGGCGGATGAGGCGATTTGCGGTTTCGATCCGGTCGATCTTGCGTTGGACCGTGCAGGCATCGGCGCCTTGCTGCGCGATGGGGCGGGGCGCGTCTTGCTGATCCGTCGCCACGGCGGCCGTTTCGCCGCGCGCTTGCTCGACAGTCACGCGGGAGTGCGGCTGGACCGCAATTTCCTGACGGTTGAAACCAGCGATCCGCATTTCGGGGCGGTAACGCTCGATCTGGGGCCGCGCGCGCCGCAATGGGCTGGCAGTTTCCGCAGGCTGGCGGTGTAAGGCGATGAAGACCTTCGAGCCGGTGACTTACGCCATCCCGCTGTTCGTCCTGCTGGTGTTGGTCGAGATGCTCTGGGCCAGACGCAAGGCGCCCGAAGCCTATGAACCGCGCGATACGCTGACCTCGCTGCTACTTGGTCTGGGCAGTACAGCTGCCGGCGCGGCTGTCGCCGGCTCGGTGGCAGTGGCGGCGGTCTGGCTCTACGACCATCGCGTGATGACTATCGGATACCCATGGTGGGCGTGGGTCGCCTGCTTCGTGCTCGACGATTTCAACTATTACTGGGCGCATCGCACCGGGCATCGGGTGCGGTGGTTCTGGGCGAGCCACGTCAATCACCATTCGAGCCAGCACTACAACCTCTCGACTGCGCTGCGGCAGAGCTGGACCGGCTTCATCGCGCTGTCCTCCATCTTTCGCATCTGGCCTGCCTTTATCGGCTTCGATCCGGCGATGATCGCGGCAGTGGGAGGCCTCAACCTGATCTACCAGTTCTGGATCCACACCGAGGCGATCCGGCGGCTGCCGCGCTGGTTCGAGGCGGTGATGAACACGCCCAGCCACCACCGGGTCCACCATGGGGTCAACCCCGTCTATCTCGACCGCAATTACGCCGGGGTATTCATCGTCTGGGACCGGCTGTTCGGCACCTTCACCCCCGAGCGCGACGAGATCCCGGTGGCTTATGGCATCGTCCGCCAGCTCGGCAGCTTCAGCCTGCTGTGGTCGGTGTTTCACGAATGGATCGCCATCGGGCGGGACCTGTGGAGCGCGCCCTGGCGGCACAAGTTCTCCTATCTGTGGCGCACTCCCGGCTGGAGCCATGACGGCAGCCGCGAGACCAGCGACGCGATCCGTGCGCGCTGGCTGGAGCGGGGCGAGGGGGCTGGCTGAACAAGGCATCTGAATTAGGGCCAAGGCCGCAGTTGCGATCCTCCCTGTTTTTGCGTCAGCACAAACGGGGAGGGGGACCACCGCCGGAGGCGGTGGTGGAGGGGTATCAACGCTAGCGCCGAAACCCCTCCGTCTAGCCCTTCGGGCCATCCACCTCCCCATTTGCGCTGACGCGAAAATAGGGAGGATCTTGAACAGGTCGCTTTTCGCCCGCCATCCCCCAACAAACAAAAAAGGGGCCCGAGCGGCTGGCTCGGGCCCTTTGTAAGGTGGCGTTCGCAGGAGGAACGTGGGTTGGCGGACCGGGGGAGGAGGAGAGGAGGAGGATCCCCGGCCCGCCAAGCTTGTTATGGTGAGCGCGCGGCTCAGTAGTTGTAAGCGCGCTCGCCGTGTTCGCTGAGGTCGAGGCCTTCGCGCTCGGCATCCTCGGTGGGACGCAGGCCGAAGAGCTTGTCGACGATGTAGAAGAGGATGGCGGAACCGATACCCGACCAGAGCAGGGTCAGGGCAACAGCCTTGCACTGCGTCCAGACCTGGCCAGCCATGTCGTATTCGCCGGGCACTGCCGGGAACACGGTATAGTCGATCCAGCCCTGACCGCCGAGCGACGGCGCCGCGACAATACCGGTAGCGATGGCGCCGATGATGCCGCCGATGCAGTGGACCCCGAAGACGTCCAGTGTATCGTCATACTTCAGCTTGTTCTTCACCGTGCTGACGAAGAAGTAGCAGACCGGCGAGACGAACAGTCCAAGTGCGATCGAGGTGACCGGAGCCGCGAAGCCCGAGGCCGGAGTGATCGCCACCAGACCGGCGACGGCACCCGTGGCCGCACCTAGCATCGAAGGCTTGCCGTGCTGCAGCTGTTCCACGACGATCCAGCTCAGTGCTGCAGCAGCAGTCGCCACGAAGGTGTTGATGAAGGCCACTGCGGTTACGCCATTGGCTTCGAGGTTGGAGCCGGCGTTGAAGCCGAACCAGCCCACCCACAGCAGCGAGGCGCCGATCATGGTCATGGTCAGCGAGTGCGGCGGGGTAGCTTCCTTGCCGAAGCCGACGCGCTTGCCGATCATGATGCAGCCCACCAGGCCAGCGATACCGGCGTTGATGTGAACCACGGTGCCACCGGCGAAGTCGAGCGCGCCCTTGCCCCACAGATAGCCGTAGTCGGTCGGTGCATCGGGCAGGAAGTCAGGACCGGCCCAGTACCACACCATGTGTGCGATCGGGAAATAGACTGCGGTCAGCCACAGCACCATGAACAGCATCAGCGGCCAGAACTTCACGCGTTCGGCGAAGGCACCGACGATCAGCGCCGGCGTGATGCAGGCGAAGGTCATCTGGAAGATGACGAAGACATATTCGGGCAGATAGACGTTGTTCGAGAAGGTTGCCGCGTAAGTCCCGGCGTTGACACCCTTGAGGAACAGCTTGTCGAAGCCGCCGACGAATTCCGGGGCCATGCTGTTGGCCGTGGTGAAGGCCATGGTATAGCCCCAGCCGACCCAGACCAGCGCCGCGATCGAAACGATCATGAACACCTGCATCAGCACGCTGAGCATGTTCTTGGTGCGCACCAGGCCGCCGTAGAACAGCGCCAGTGCCGGTACACTCATCATCAGCACCAGGACCGAGGACATGAGCATCCAGCTCGTATCGCCCTTGTTCACCATGGTGGCCATCTGCTCGACCGTCGGCGCCTTGATCGGGCCGGCGTCTTGAGCGAAAGCAGCGGTGGCAGTGAGGAGCGAAGCTCCCATCGCGCCAGCGCCGCAGATCATCTTGCGGATCATGTTGGTTTCCCTCCTGTTGGCGGTCGCGATCACAGAGCGGTGTCGCCGGTCTCGCCGGTGCGGATGCGGGTTGCGGACGCGAGGTCCAGGACGAAGATCTTGCCGTCGCCGATGGCTTCGGTGCTCGCGGTCTGCTGAATGGTTTCAACCACCTGCGGCGCCAGATCGTCGCTGGTCGCGATCTCGATCTTTACCTTGGGTAACATATTGGTCGAATATTCGGCGCCGCGATAAATCTCGGTCTGCCCCTTCTGCCGTCCAAAACCCTTCACCTCGGTCACGGTCATACCCGCGATCCCGAGCGTCCCGAGAGCTTCACGCACCTCGTCGAGCTTGAACGGCTTGATGATGGCGATGATAAATTTCATGCCTATCCCCTGCTAGCCACACCGGACCCATCGCCGGCTCGACCTACTTCGCAAGAGACGTGCCAGAATCCGAAATGAAGGGGTTTACAGTCTGTTAGGATTTCAGGGGCGGCGAAGATCGGCCCATATGCGACCGATTCATGGGCAGTTGCCTAAATTATGGGCAGAGTCAGTCGAGCCAGAACCGGCAAATGATCCGATGCTCTAGCGGCGAGCGCGCTGTGATGGACGCCGGTATGTTCGACCGTCCACTCATGCGTCGCCGCGATCCGGTCGAGTCCCGCCAAGGGTCGGCGCGAGGGAAAGCTGCGCCCCGGGGCGAGCACTTGCCAGCCATCGGTGAAGGCGCGCAGCGAGCCACCAATGCGGGCCCATTCGTTGAAGTCACCCATGGCGACGGTGGGGCAAGGACCGTCGCACGCGGCCAGATGCCGCAGGATCGCCTCGATCTGGTGCCGGCGCCGGAGCCCCGACAGGTCGAGATGCATGCCGACGACCCGCAGCCGCTGGCCGGCCAGCAACAGGTCGGCCCGGATCGCGCCGCGCGGCTCCAGCGTCGGCAGCGGGACCGGCGCAGCGTCGATGATCTCGATGCCTCGGCGCACCAGCAGCACGTTGCCGTGCCAGCCAAGGCTGCTGCGGTGCGATGTCAGCGGTACGGGGCGATAGGGCGTATGCTCGTCGATCGCGGCGCGCGGCAACACGCTGGCGCGTGTCCCAAAGCGCCGGTCGGTCTCCTGCAACGCCACCACATCCGCGTCGATTTCGCGCAGCACCGCGAGGATCCGGTCGGGATCGCGCCGCCGGTCCAGTCCCACCGCCTTGTGGATATTGTAGCTGGCAAAGGTCAGCCGCACGGGTTGGCCATCACTCCCCGGCCGAAGCGGCATCGCCGACGATGCAGCGATCGGTCGGGCGCGTCGGCAGCCCGTCGATGCTCTGGGTCCGCGCGCTGTATTTGGCCGCCCATTCCTCTGGGACCTGCTGGGCGTGATATTTGACCAGTGTGGCCCTTTCCTGCTCCAGCCGCATTACCGGCACGGCCCAGCCGCAGCTGGTCTGGACGCTCTCGACGGTCATGTCGAAGATCTGGCGCGTGCCGGGAAGCAGGGTGAAATGCGCGGCAAGCCCATCCCACTCGCGATCGGCAGGGAGCACCGGGCGGGCATGGCCGTAGAGCCGCAGGATCAGCGGCGGCTGGTCGAAATTGCACATCATCACGGTGATTCGGCCTTGATCGGTCTGGGCAGCGAGCAGATGGGCATTGGTCTCATTTCCCGAGCCACCAAGGTCGAGCCAGGCAACCCGCGTGGGTGAGAGCACGCGGAAAGCGTCGTAGCCCTTGGGCGAGAGATTGATGCGCCCTTCCGCCGCCGCGGTGGCGACAAAGCACACGCTCTGGCGCGAGATCAGCGCAATGTGATCCTCGCGCAGATGGTCGGTGAATTCGGACATGGCGGCAGGCTAGCCGAGCGCTGCGAACTTGGATAGACCCTGCCCCGGACGCCAGGTCCGCACGGGGAGAATTCATGGCAGAGGCACCAACGGGCAAGTCCGAAACCTCGCCAAACGTCGTGCTCGCCATGCTGCTGCTGGTCTACACCTTCAACTTCCTTGACCGGCAGATCCTCGCCATCGTCGCCCAGCCGGTGAAGGCCGAGCTGGGGATCAGCGATACGGCGATGGGCCTGCTCGGCGGGCTGGCCTTCGCCCTGCTCTATGCGACGATGGCCATTCCGATCGGCCTGATTGCGGACCGCAAGGGACGGGCCAAGGTGATCACCATCAGCCTCGCCGCCTGGAGCTTTTTCACCGCGCTGTGCGGTCTGGCCAGCGGGTTCTGGCAGCTGGCGCTGTGCCGGCTGGGGGTGGGGATCGGCGAGGCCGGCGGCGTCGCGCCGTCCTACGCCATCGTCGCCGAACGCTTTCCGCCCGAACAGCGCGCGCGGGCGCTGTCGGTCTATTCGCTGGGGGCGCCGCTGGGCGTTGGCGCGGGCGCGCTGTTCGGGGCGATGATCGCCTCGGCGGTGAACTGGCGCGCGGCCTTCATCGTGCTGGGACTGGCCGGATTGCTGGCGGCCTACCCCTTCGCGCGGCTGGTGCGAGACCGGCCGATTCCGCAGCTGACCGAACACCCGCCGGTCGGTGCCGTGTTCAAACGGCTCGCGGGCCAGCCGGCCTTCTGGTTCCTCTCGTTCGGAGCAAGCATGGGCTCGCTCTGCGCCTATGGCCTGGCCTTCTGGGTGCCGACGCTGCTCCAGCGCAGTTACGGGCTGAGCCTGATCGGTGCCGGGCAGTTTGTCGGCGCGCTGCAGGTTCTGGCCGGGGTCGCCGGGATGCTCGCCGGCGGGGTGCTGGCCGATCGCATCGGCAAGGGTGATCGCGCCGGCTATGCCAGGGTGCCTGCGATTGCCTATCTTCTTTGCTTCCCCAGCCTGCTGCTCGCCTTCATGATGCGCGATGCGACGATGCTGTTCGTGCTGCTGCTGCTGCCCTCGGGGCTGATCTATGTCTGGCTCGGCCCGGTCACCACCGCGATCCAGCACCTTGTTCCGGCGCAGGAGCGCGCGACGGCCTCGGCCTGCTTCCTGCTGGTCAACAACGGCCTCGGGCTTGGTCTCGGCTCGCTGGTGATCGGCAAGGCCAGCGATTTGCTCGCGCCGACTTATGGCGCGGATTCACTGCGCTATGGCTGCATGATCGCGACCGGAACCTACCTGCTCGCCGGAGCTTCGATGCTGCTGGCGGCCCCGCGCCTGCGCAAGGCGTGGATCGCCTGATCAGCGCTCCTTGGTCGCGCTGAAGGCCAGTTCGGGGTTCCGCTCCTGCTGGTAGCCGACGTCCCAGGCCGAGCGCGCCATGAACACCGGATCGCCGTCACGGTCCTTGGCGAGGTTCGACTTGTTGATGTCGGCAAAGCCGCGCAGCGCCGTCTCGCTGCCCTTGAGCCAGCGTGCAGTGTCGAAGGGTGAGGCCTCCAGCCCCGCCTCGACCTTGTATTCCGCCTCGAGCCGGCTGATCAGCACTTCGAGCTGCAACTGGCCGACCACGCCGACGATCCACTGCCCACCGATCTCGGGATAGAACACCTGGATCACGCCCTCTTCGGAGAGGTCATCCAGCGCCTTCCGCAACTGCTTGGTCTTGGTCGGATCCTTCAGTGCGACGCGGCGCAGGATTTCCGGGGCGAAGTTGGGCAAGCCGGTGAAGCGGACCTTGTTGGTCTCCGAGAGCGTATCGCCCACCCGCAGCGTGCCGTGGTTGGGAATGCCGATGATGTCACCCGGCTCGGCGCTGTCGGCGATCTCGCGGTCCTGCGCGAAAAACAGGATCGGTGAGTGGATCGCGATCGGCTTGCCCGATCCCGATGGCGTCAGCTTCATCCCGCGCTTGAAGGTGCCCGAGACCAGCCGCATGAAGGCGATCCGGTCGCGGTGTTGCGGGTCCATATTGGCCTGGACCTTGAAGATGAAGCCGGTCACTTCCTTGTCCCCGGGCGAAATCTCGCCCTGGTCGCTCGGCTGCGGGCGCGGCGGCGGGGCATAATTGGCGATCGCGTCGATCAGCTCGGCCACGCCAAAATTCTTGAGCGCCGATCCGAAATAGACCGGGGTCAGGTCGCCGTGGCGGTAAGCGGCAATGTCGAACTGGGGATAGCCGCCGCGTGCCAGTTCCACCTCGTCGGCGATATCGGCGGGCAGCTCGGCGGCCTCGCGCAGCCCGAGAAATTCGCGGCTGTCGCCTTCGGGCCGGCTGATCTGGCCCGTGGCGAAATCGAGCACGCCCCGGAACAGCCCGCCCATCCCCACCGGCCAGCTCATCGGGCAGACGTCGAGCGCCAGCGCATCAGCGACCTCATCCATCAGATCGAAGGGCGAGCGGCCTTCGCGGTCGACCTTGTTGATGAAGGTGATGATCGGGACCGAACGCAACCGGCAGACCTCGAACAGCTTGCGGGTCTGCGGCTCGATGCCCTTGGCCGCATCGATCACCATGATCGCGGAGTCGACCGCTGTCAGCGTGCGGTAGGTATCCTCGGAAAAGTCCTCGTGGCCCGGCGTATCGAGCAGGTTGAAGGTGATCACGCTGCCGTCGGCGCCGGTCCGCTCGAAGGTCATCACACTGGAGGTGACCGAGATGCCGCGCTGCTGCTCGATCTTCATCCAGTCCGACCGCGCCCGCCGCGCCTGCCCGCGCGCCTTGACCTCACCGGCCAGATGGATCGCACCACCGTGCAGCAGCAGCTTCTCGGTCAGCGTCGTCTTGCCTGCATCGGGGTGCGAGATGATGGCAAAGGTGCGGCGGTTGGACGCCATGCTGATTTTGTTCACCCGCGCAACACCGCGCCAAGCTTCGCTGCGGCGGCGGTAATCCGCTCGGCGATGGCCTTGAGCTCAGCCTCGTCGTAGCTCTTCTCGCCCGGCTGGAGCGTCACTTCCACCGCCAGTGACTTTTGCCCATCGGGCACGCCCTGTCCGCGGAAGTCGTCGAACAGGCGGACGGAGACGATGTTCGCCTTGTCGGCTCCGCGCACCGCACGGGCGAGATCGCCCGCCGGGGTTGCCACCGGCACCAGGAAGGCAAAATCGCGCGTCACGGCCTGTAGCGGCGGCGGAGCGTAGCTCACGCGGGCGAAACCAGCCGCGCGCTTCTTCGCCGGGATGGCATCGAGGAACAGCTCGACCGCCGCGACTGGCACATCGATATCGAAGGCCTTGAGCGTGGAGGGATGGAGCATGCCGAAGCGCGCCAGCACGGTTTTCGGCCCGAGCCGCAGCGTGGCCGACTGCCCGGGGTGGAACTGGCTACCCGCCTCAGCCATCACCATCAGATTGTCGACCGGCGCGCCAGCCTCGGCCAGCAGTGCGAGGGCCTCGGCCTTGGCGTCGAAGGCATCGAACTCCGCCGTCTTGCCATTGGACCAGCCGCGCGAGGTCTTTTCGCCTGCCAGCACAACGCCCAGCGAGAGCCGTTCGTCAGAGCGTCCCGCTTCACCACGCAGGTAGCGGCGGCCGATTTCAAACAGCCTGAGGCCGGACGCACCGCGATCGAGATTGCGGCGCGTAGCCGCCAGCAACCCCGGCAACAACGAGGGGCGCATCGCCATCATGTCCTCGCTGATCGGATTTTCCAGCAGCCACAGCCCTCCATTACCGTCGGCGAAGTGATCGGCCTCGCCCTCGGGCAGGAACGACCAGGTGATCGCCTCGTTGAGCCCGCGCGCGGCAGCAGCGCGGCGCAGGCGGCGCTCGAGGCGCTGTACCGGCGTCGCGGTCGGTTTGGCGACGCCATCTGCGCGGGGTAGCGGAGTGCTAGCCACTGCATCGAGCCCGTGAATCCGCACCACTTCCTCGACGATGTCGGGCCAGCTGTCGATGTCGGGCCGCCAACCGGGGACGGTGACGGTCCAGTCTGCGCCGACTGTGAAGCCGAGTGCGGCAAGGATGCGCTTCTGCTCGACTTCGGGAATGTCCTCGCCGCCCAGCTGTGCGGCCCGCGCCGGATCGTAGGCCACGGTCTTCAGCGCTGCCGGCGGCGTTCCCGCCCGCACCGCTTCGCTCGCTTCGCCGCCGCAGGTCTCGATGATCAGCGTGGTGAGGATCTCCAGCCCGGCATCGAGGAAACCGGGATCGACCCCGCGTTCGAAGCGACTGCGCGCGTCCGAGGTCAGGTTCAGCTTGCGGCCGGTTTCGGCGATGCGCAGCGGATCGAAATAGGCGATCTCGAGCAGCACATCGGTGGTTGCTTCCGAACAGCCAGAATGCTCGCCGCCCATGATTCCGGCGATGTCGTGCACCCCGGCCTCGTCGGCGATCACGGTCATCCCGGCGTCGAGGGCGTATTCCTTGCCGTTGAGCGCGACGCAGGTTTCGCCCTCCCGCGCACGCCGGGCGGTAACCCCGCGGCTCAGCTGCGCGAGATCATAGGCATGGGCCGGGCGGCCATAGGCGAGCATCACGAAGTTGGTCAGGTCGACCAGCGCCGAAATCGGGCGCTGGCCCGCGCTTTTGAGCCGGTCCTGGATCCATTGGGGGCTGGAGCCGTTCTTCACGCCGCGAACGATGCGGCCGTAGAAGGCCGGGCAGCCCTCGGGATCGTCAGTGCGGATCTCGCGCGGGCAGGGGAAGGACCCCGGCACTGCCTGCGCGGCAATCGGCTTGAGTTTGCCCAGCCCCGCCGCCGCCAGATCGCGGGCGATACCGTGGACGCCCATGCAGTCCGGCCGGTTGGGCGTGATCGCAATGTCGAACACCGGGTCGGCGCCGCGATACTCGGCAAAGGGCATGCCGACCGGCGCATCGGCTGGCAGCTCGATGATGCCTTCGTGATCGTCGCTCAGTTCGAGCTCGCGGCTGGAGCACATCATGCCGTTGGATTCGACGCCCCGGATCGCCGATTTGCGCAGTTCCATGCCGTTTGACGGAACCAGTGCGCCGGGCAGCCCGAGCACGCCGACGAGGCCGGCGCGCGCATTCGGGGCGCCGCAGACGACCTGCAGCGGGTTGCCATCCCCGGTATCGACGGTCAGCACCTGCAGCTTGTCGGCCTGCGGATGCTTCTCGGCGGTGAGCACGCGCGCGATGCGGAAGCCGGCGAGCTTGGCCGCAGGATCCTCGACGCTTTCGACCTCGAGGCCGATGGCGTTGAGCGTGGCCGCGACCTGATCGGCGGTGGCTTCGGTTTCAAGGTGATCCTTGAGCCAGGTGAGCGAGAACTTCATGTGCCGCCCCCTTACGCTGGCGTGCCCACGCCGCCCGAAAGGGTCGGCATGTCGAGCATCGAGAAACCATAGTGCCTGAGCCAGCGCACATCGCCATCGAAGAAGGCGCGCAGGTCGTTCATCCCGTATTTGAGCATGGCCAGCCGGTCGATCCCGGCGCCGAAGGCAAAGCCCTGCCACTCGTCCGGATCGAGTCCGCCCGCCGCGATGACATGGCGATTGATCATCCCGCTGCCGAGCAGCTCCATCCAGGCGTGGCCCGGATCGTCGCCGCTGCCGCCGATCACGCGGCGGCCCCCTTCGAAGCTGTAGCCGGTGTCGACTTCCACCGAAGGCTCGGTGAAGGGGAAGTAGGAGGGACGCAGCCGCAGCACGATGTCGTCGCGCTCGAAGAAGGCCTTGAGGAAGGTCTCCAGCGTCCATTTGAGGTGGCCGAGGTGGATGCCCTTGTCGATCACCAGCCCCTCGACCTGGTGGAACATCGGGGTGTGGGTCGCGTCGCTGTCGGAACGGTAGACCCGGCCTGGAGCGATGATCCGCAGCGGGGCGCCTTCACTTAGCATGGTGCGGATCTGTACCGGCGACGTGTGCGTCCTCAGCAGCGTTCGGGTGCCGCTCGGTGCGTCCGAGGGGAAGTAGAAGGTATCGTGCATCGCCCGCGCCGGGTGGCTCTCGGGCATGTTGAGCGCAGTGAAATTGTGCCAGTCGTCCTCGATCTCGGGGCCGGAGGCGACCGCGAAGCCCATGTCGGCGAAGATCTCCGCCAGCTCGTCCATCACCTGCGAAACGGGGTGGATCGAACCCTTCGGCGCTTCCGGGGCGGGCAGGGTGAGGTCGATGGTTTCGGCGGAAAGCCGCGCTTCCAGCGCCGCTCCTTCCAGCGCTGCCTTGCGTTCGGCCAACGCATTGGTGACCGTCTCGCGCAGCCCGTGGATCTTCGGCCCTTCGACCTGCCGCGCTTCCGGCGACATCCCGCCCAGCGTCTTCAGCAGGCCGGAGATCGAACCCTGCTTGCCCAGAAACGACACCCGCAGTCCCTCGATCGTGTCGAGATCCTGCGCCGCCGCGATCCGCGCGAGGGCCTCCGTTCCGGTTGCTGCGATGTCCACTTTGCCTAAGTCCGTCAGGGTTTGAAGTGCCGAGCCATTAGGGGCGATTGCCCCGTCGCGCAACGCTTCAGGCCCCGACGCCCTCCGGCCCATCGAGCGTCTGCACCGCCGATCCGGCAAAGCGCGCCCGCGCCTGGACCATGGCGCCGAGGATCGGATGCTCCATCGCAGCATATTCGCGCGGGGTCATTCCCATGAAGCGCTTGAAGTCACGCACGAACTGGGCCTGATCGTGATAATGCCCGTCGATCGCACCGATCCATTTTAGCGAGGGATCGAGCATATATTGCGAGAGGCTGCGCATGAAGCGCTGGCGGCGCAGCAGCAGCTTGGGCGGGAACCCGAAAACCCGCTTTGCCAGTCGCTCGATGGTGCGCTGGCTGATCCCGGTGAGCGCGACCAGCTCGGCCACGCTGTCGATCTCCGGATTGACCATCGCGGCATGGATCGCGACGATCCGGTCCTCATCGGCGATCGGCGCGGAGCCGATTTGCATGAAAAAGCTGCTGAGCTGCGCATGCTCCGCCGCCGGGTTGGCAGCGCTACCGAACAGGGTACTGGCCAGCGCATGGAACCGCGAAAACGCGGGCGACTGCATCCCGTCGATCACGGCATCGGCAAAACCCGCTGCCGGCTGGCCCACACACCGTGCCCAGCCAAGCGGCAGCAGTCCCACGCCCCACATCCGGGTATGACCGACGGTGAACGGCACGGCGCGAGAACTGGGGCCGGTGACGATCAACCGGGGGCTCGAGACGATCGAACTGTCCGGCAGCTGACCTTCTGGATCACCGCTCGAAAAGAACCGCAGGTTGGCCCATTCCGGGTGCAGCTGATCGGAAACGCGCGCTCCTTCCGGTGCGTTGAATTCAACCAGATAGAACGTGGTGATGCAGCGGCGCAGCGCCTCCGGAGGCGCATAGAAGCGCACACTGACACTGCAATCTGGCGACACCGAAGGAAACCTCGTTCCGACTTCTCGATCGGGAGAGCTAGCAAACTCCCGCGAATCTACAATGCCTGTCATGTTTCCGAAACGGAACGGGGCGCGAAAGGCAGAACCTTCCGCGCCCCGTTTGTTGGTCCGCAGTCGCGTTCGGCTTACGCCGGCAGCGCAGCCTTCGCCTGAGCGATGATGGCGGTGAAGATACCGCCTTCGTTCATCGCCAGATCGGCCATTGCCTTGCGGTCGAGTTCGATCCCGGCCAGCTTGGTGCCGTGGATGAACTGCGAATAGGTCAGCCCTTCGGCGCGGACCGCAGCGTTGATGCGCTGGATCCACAGACCGCGGAACGACCGCTTCTTAACCTTGCGATCGCGATAGGCATATTGCCCGGCCTTTTCGACGGCCTGGCGAGCAACGCGAATCGTGTTCTTGCGGCGGCCGCGGAAACCCTTGGCCTGTTCCAGAATATTCTTGTGCTTGGCGCGGGTGGTAACACCCCTTTTGACACGTGCCATACTTCAGTACTCCTCAGTTCAGCCCGTAAGGCGCCCACTTCTTGATCGTCTTCGCATCAGCGTCGGAGATCACGGAAGTGCCGCGGGTCTGGCGGATGTACTTGGCATTGTGGCTCATGAGGCGGTGGCGCTTGCCAACCACGCCATGCTTCACCTTGCCGGTGGCGGTGAGCTTGAAGCGCTTCTTCACGCCGCTCTTCGTCTTGAGCTTGGGCA
>CANJSX010000004.1 GCA_947477055.1 Sphingomonadaceae bacterium
ACTGCACGACCTTATCGCCGAAGGCAGCGGCAACCGGATCATCCAGGAGATGCTGGCGCAGCTGCGCCTGCACTTCCACGACGAGGTCACCACCGAGGCGATGACCGAGCATGACAAGCTGCTGGCCGCGCTGGCCGCGCATGATGGGCCGGGCGCGGAAGCCGAGATGCGCGAGCATATCGAGCGCTCCTACGCTCGCCTCGCGCCCTTCGCTTCGGAGAGCGAAGAGGAAGACTGACCCCGCGCGCCACGCGAGGGTCTCGTTATTCCTTCACCGGACCGGTCGGCGGCTTGAGATAGCCTTGCGTGGTCAGCCGCATCTTCGGCGAGATCTCACAGGAGCCGCAGTCGGACTGGAAATTCTCCGGCCGTCGTCCCGTGACGGGGTTGAGATAGGGGAACCACATCGGCAGGATCTGCGGCCAGGCCCAGGTTTCTCCGGTGCCGCCGCGGAAATGCTCCTGGCGCTTGCCCATGTCGGTCAGCAGGATGTCGGGCGGGAACTTCGAGAGCAGGATCGACGGCTTCGGCCGCTCGCCAGCGGGCTTGTCCTTCATCCCGGCCCAGCCGAGCTTCCAGCCGTTCGATTCGTAGTAATGCTCGTCGAGCGTCAGGTTCCAGATCCGCCAGACTCCGCGTTCGAGATACATCTGGTTGTTGTACATGCCGCCGTGCAGCCCGGCGCCCATCATCTGTCCGGCCTGGCCGACCGCGATCTGTGTGCGCGGCTGGAACAGGCGGGTGCGGGCGCTGGCCGAGCGGCCGTCATGCGCCACACTGATCACCGGCTGAAGCAGCCAGTGGAACGAGATCGCGGCGCGCGGCGCAGTCGGCGGCGGGCCGTATTGCGTGCTGGCCGCCTTGGCGATCCGCTCGCGGCCGATGAAGTAGCCGGCAAACGGCGTCTGCTTCGAACCGAGGACGCCATGGATCGCGGCGAGGCTCGGCCACTGGAAGTCGTCGAGATACATGCCATAGGCGGTCGAGACGTTTTCCGCCCCGTCCCAGGCCCGGGCCACGGCCAGCTTGCGGCGCTGCTCGGCCAGCCAGGCGCGATTGGCGACGACCTGCGTCCGCTCCGGCGCGGCAATCGCGCCAGTCAGCGGAGCGGTGGCGGTCAGGCGGTAGCCCGCCGGAGCGTTGATGGGGACGCCGGTGGCGGGGTTGGTTTCGGCGAAGGCCGGCATGGCCCGCTCCTGCTGATCCGCCGATGGCGCGGCCTCGGCCACATCCGGGGCCAGCGCGGCCGCCGGTGCGGCTTCGACCAGCCGGCTCTTGCCCCAGCCCTGCGCATAGTCCGAGCGCAGATGCGGGAAGAGCCGCAGTTCGCGCAGCTTCCACAGACCGCCTTCCTTGACGAAGCGGTTGCTGAAGGTGGTGACTTCCCAGTGTGACTGGTCCTTGTCACCATCGCCGATCAGGCCCAGCTCAAGCCCACGCGCAATCGCCTCGCGCCCGCCGGGCAGGACAGTCACCACTGCGTCCATCATGACGTGTTCGTTGAGGATGCCGTGCGTGAGGCCCTGCGGTCCCATTCGTTCCATAGCCCGGCGCACCCCGGGCTTGCCCTTGTAGATGCCGATACCGGAGACCTCGACCGTACCGTCCTCGGCGAACAGGTCGACCACGTCGTCCCACATCTGCCGGTCGGCATAATAGCCATAGGCGTTCTGGAGGTTGCGCACGTTCTGCTCATCGACCAGCGCCTGGATGCGCGCGCCAAGTTCGCCGGGGCTGGCGTCCGTAGCCGGGGCCGGGCCAGTCGCGCCCAGGCCGAGGTCGGGCTTGCCGCTCTCGTCGGCGCCGAAGTGATAGGGCACCAGCCCGATCGGCTGGCCGTTGCGATTGGTCCAGCCGCTTTCATACGGCCCTTCATATTGCACGGTGAAGCGCTGCAGTGCGATCTTCCAGCGCCCGGCTTCGCGGACATATTCGTTTTCGTAGACCCCGCCGCGGATATTCGCACTGCCCTTGCCGTCCGAGAGCAGGTGGAAGCCGTACCAGCGGCCCTTGGCGTGCTCGCCATCCGGCGCGAGGTTGACCAGCGGATGCTCGATGAACTGGATGTGGAACTGACCAGGCTTGAGCCCGCCCGGGCCGAGTGCCCGCGCCAAACCCGCCGCTAGCGTGTCACGCCCGGCGATATCGGCGCCATCGCCGAAATTGACCACGCCATCTTTGGCAAACAGCGCGGCAAGGTCTTGCCACAGGCCGAACTGCGCGAATTGCGAATAGGTACGCTGCAGATCCTTGACCGCGCGAACGCTTTCCGCCCGGTCGAGGTCACGGGCCAGACTGGCCAGTTCGGCGGCCGATCCCCGCGGGGCCGGAGCCGCACTTGCCGGAGACGCCACGGCAATCGCCAGCACCGAGGCCATGAGCACCCTGTCTATCATTCCGCCTCTCCGCCCCGCCGCTCCGCAGCGTGTGTTTGTTTCACCTGTTAACTTACCGCGCAGCGCTCAGGCTGCAACCCGGACCGTGCACTCTTCCGCCGTAGCGGCCTCTCCGCCCAGCATCGACCGGCGATAGACCCGCGGCGAGGTGCCAAAGCGGTCGCGGAAGCTGCGGGTGAAATGCGGGGCGCTGTTGAAGCCCCAGGCAAAGGCGATCTCGGTCATCGAATGGCCCCGCCAGCGCGGATCGGCGATCTGCCGCCCGCATTCTTCCAGCCGCCGGCGCAATATGCAGGCCGACACTGTCTCGTCGCCGGAAGCGAAGATCAGCCGCAGGTAGCGGGGTGAGAGCTTGAGCCGCGCCGCGATCGAGCAGGGCGTGAGTTCGGGATCGCGCAGGTTCTGCTCGATGAACAGCTTCACCGAGGCTTGCCGTCCGACGATGATCGAGGAATCCGCCGCGGTTGCATCGAAGGCAATGGCATAGGAGGTCGCGATCAGGTCAAGCAGGTGGCGGACCACGCGGTGCTGATGCGCTTCGGTGAGCGGACTGACGGTTCCCGCCAGCAGCGCCTCGACCATCGCAACAATCGGAGCATTCATGCCAGCGTCGTGCGACATGGTGCGACCGCAGAACCATTCGGGTGAGGGGAGGTGATCCTTCAGCACGCGGAACGGGACCCGGATTACCAGCACGTCGCCGGCATCGATGATCCTGAGGTCGAAGGGTGCCGCCATGTCGCACAGGCAGGCATCCCCCCGACCATGTCTGCGCTGCGCCCGAGCTGATCGAACCGACTGCGCCCGGAAAGCTGGAAGAGCATCACCGCGCCCCGTTCACGCTGGGCGGAGGCGACCGGCGTCTCGCGCCGGATTAGCGCCGGGATGCAGCCTATGCGCCCGATGCGCATGGCGCCGAGTTCGATGATTCGCGGCTCGTGGGTGACACAGGCCGGCTCAAGGGGAAATTGCTGTAGCAGATCATGCAACGCCGATCCGGCCAGGTGGTGCCCGGCAGAACGCGTGCGGCGCAGTGCCCCATCGCTGGTGGTCATCAACACAGGCATCTCCCTCGAACCTGCGGGGTGCTTGAGCACCTCACTTCCTATATCCTATATGATCTCTGATCTGGACGATGGCCAAGCCCGGTCTTGCTCGGGGAGCATTTGCGTCGGATTGTGTGGTATTTCTTCAACGGCTTGTGCCGCCTCGGGCAAGCGTCCGGGGCCGTCGCGAGGCAGAGCGGGCAGGGGAAAACTCGGCACAAGGGGCATCGGGTCGACGTGAGTGAAGATCGGTTGGTTTCGCTGTTCAATGTTGGCACGGTCCGGTTCGGGCCGGGCTGCGCGGTATCCTGCGCCGATGATCTGGCCGCGCGCGGCCTGGCCAATGCCTTCCTTGTAACCACCCCGCCCACCCGCAGGCTGTGCGATCCGCTGCTCGGCGCACTCGCCGCGCGCGGCATTGCCGTGACAGTCTGGGACTCACTGGCCGGCGAGCCGACGCTGGATGATTTCGCCGCCGCGCTGGCCGCTGCGCGCGCCGTTAAGGCCGACTGCGTGATCGGGCTCGGCGGGGGCAGTGCGATGGACGTGGCCAAGCTGGTCGCGGCGCTGTTCGATGGCCGCCAGCAGATCGCCGAAGTGATCGGCGTCAACCTGCTCAAGGGCCGCACCCTGCCGCTGGCCTGCATCCCCACCACTGCCGGCACCGGTAGCGAGGTCACCCCGATCGCCATCCTCGGCGATGAGGACGAGGACCTCAAGAAGGGCACCGTCAGCCCGTTCCTCGTGCCTGACTTTGCCTATCTCGACGCCGCGCTGACCGTCTCGATGCCGCGCGCCGTCACCGCCTCGACCGGGATCGACGCGCTGACCCACTGCATCGAGGCCTATGCCAACAAATTCGCCCATCCGGTGGTCGATAGCTTTGCGATCGCGGGTATTCGCCTGATCGCCGCCCATGTCGAACGCGCCTGCACCGATGGCACCGACCTGGCCGCCCGCGCCGCCATGCTGCGCGCGAGCTATTACGGCGGACTGTGCCTCGGTCCGGTCAATACCGCTGCGGTGCATGCGCTGGCCTATCCGCTTGGCGGCGAATTTCACATCGCGCATGGCGTTGCCAATTCGATCCTGCTGCCGCATGTGCTGCGCTTCAATGTCAGCGCTGCGCCGACGCGCTATGCCGACATTGCCGGAGCGATGGGCATTACCCGCAGCGGCAACGATCTCCGCGATGCCGAAGCCGGGATCGAGGCGATCGCGGAGCTTTCGGAGCGCTGCGGCATCCCCGGCGGCATGTCGCACTTCGGGATCAGCGCCAACGCTGTGCCACATATGGCCGCAGCGGCCATGTCGGTCACCCGGCTGCTCGCCAACAACCCGCGCGAAGTGACCGAGGCCGACGCCCGCGCGATTTATGAAGCCGCGCTCTAAAGCTAGCAGTGCCATGAATTCCAGCGAGGTATGACAGTGTCCGACGCGTCCAGCATCCGGGAAGCGACCCGCCGATCCGCGTTCATTCGCCCTGAAATCTCCATCGGAGGTGCATGGCGCAAGGCCGACTCCGGCCGCACCATCGCAGTCGACGATCCCTTCACCGGCGAGACCATCGGCGAGATCGCCGATGCCGGCACCGCCGAGACCGAAGCCGCCGTCGCCGCCGCGCAGGAGGCCTTCTCCCCCTGGGCCGCGCGCCCCGCAATCGAGCGCGGGAGGTTGCTGCGGCGCTGGCACGACGCCATCATCGCCAACAAGGAAGACCTGGCCCGGCTGATCACGCTGGAAAGCGGCAAGGCGATCAAGGAAGCGCGCGGCGAGGTCGATTACGGCGCCGCCTTTGTCGAATTCTACACCGAGGAAGCCAGCCGGGCGAATGGCGAGATCATCCCCGCGCACGCCCCCGGTCGGCAATTGCTGGCGACGCGTGAGCCGGTGGGCGTCTGCGCGGCGATCACCCCGTGGAACTTCCCCATCGCCATGCTCACCCGCAAGGTTGCTCCGGCGCTGGCGGCGGGCTGCACGATGGTCGCCAAGCCGGCGCAGCAGACCCCGTTTTCGGCGCTGGCGCTGGCCATGCTGGCACAGGAAGTCGGCATTCCCGGCGGCGTGTTCAATGTCGTCACCGGGCAGGCCGCCGCCATCGGCGCGGTGTTGACCGGTTCGGCCACGGTCCGCAAACTCAGCTTCACCGGCTCGACCGGGGTTGGCGCGCGGCTGATGCAGGCCTGTGCGGGCACGATCAAGCGCGTTTCGATGGAACTGGGCGGCAATGCTCCGCTGCTGATTTTCGACGATGCCGATCTCGAGACGGCGGTGGAAACGGCGATGGTCGCCAAGTTCCGCAACGCCGGACAGAGCTGCATCGCCGCCAACCGGATCTACGTCCAGTCGGGCATCCATGATCGCTTCGTCGCCGCCTTCGCGCTGCGCACCGCCGCGCTCAAGCTGGGTGACGGGTTCGATGAGGCCACCGATGTCGGCCCGCTGATCGAGCCGAGCGCAGTGGCAAAGGTCAACGCCCATCTTGAGAACGCTTTGGCCGGAGGCGCCACTCTGCTCGCCGGCGGCAAAGGCGAAGGTCGGCTGATGCCGCCGACGCTGCTCGCCGGTGTTGCCCATGACGCCCAGCTATCCTGTGAAGAGACCTTCGGTCCGCTGGCAGCGGTTATGCGTTTCGACAGCTTCGAGGAGGCGATCCGTCTCGCCAACGACACGCCCTTCGGGCTCGCCTCCTATGTCTGCTCGCAAGATCCCGCGACCATCGCCCGCGCCGGCCGCCAGATCGAAAGCGGCATGGTCGGGATCAACACCGGGTTCATTTCCACCGCTTGGGTGCCGTTCGGCGGGGTCAAGCAATCGGGCGTGGGCAAGGAAGGCTCGCGCTTGGGACTCGACGAATACCTGAACGTGAAATATCTGTGTCAGGCAGGCTTATAATCCAGAGAGAGTGAGAACATGTTCGATCAAGGCCGTAACCGTAAAGTCATCATCACCTGCGCGCCCACGGGCTCGATCCACACCCCGTCTATGTCGCCAAACCTGCCGATCACGCCCGACCAGATCGCCGAGGCGGCGATTGCCGCGGCCGAAGCCGGCGCGTCGATCCTCCATCTCCACGCGCGCAACCCGGTGGATGGCAGCCCCAGCCCGACCGCCGAGGATTTCATGCGCTTCCTGCCGCGGATCAAGCAGTCGACCGATGCGGTGATCAACATCTCCACCGGCGGCAGCGCGAACATGAGCCTCGACCAGCGGATCGAGGGCGCCAAGGCGGTCAAGCCCGAGCTTGCTTCGCTCAACATGGGTCCGCTGATCTTCGATTTCAGCGGTGCCGGCGGCCGGGTGAAGGAATGGCAGCACCCTTGGGAAGAGCCCTACGTCACCAGCTCGCGCGGCCGGATCATGTATAACGACAACGTCTTCATCGAACGGATCATGACCGAGATCGGCCTGGAATTCGGGACGAAGTTCGAGTTCGAATGCTACGATATCAGCCACCTCTACACGCTGGCGCATTTCGCCGAAAAGAAGCTGATCGAACCGCCCTTCATGATCCAGGGCGTCTACGGCATCCTCGGCGGCATGGGCCCTGACGTGCGCAATCTCGCGCATATGGTCACAGTGGCCGACAGCTTGTTCGGCAAGGATTACCATCTCTCCGCCTTCGGCGCCGGCAAGCACCAGATGACCTTCTGCACCCAGAGCGTGCTGCTCGGCGGGCATTGCCGGGTCGGGATGGAAGACAGCCTCTACATCGGCCCCGGCCAGATGGCGGTGTCGAACGCCGAACAGGTTGCGAAGATGAGCCGCATCATCGGCGAACTCGGCCTCGAAGTGGCGACCCCGGCCGAGGCGCGTGCCTTGCTGGGGCTCAAGGGCGGCGACAAGGTCGGCTTCTGACGTCGCGGGGCAGCGCGGGTCAGGCGCCCGCGTTGCCCACGGCCCAGCAGGCCAGCGCCAGCAGCAGCCCGGCGAAGCGGTTGGAACGGAACCGGGCGAGCGCATTGTCGGCGTCGTCGGGGTCGAGCGTGAGTGCCTGCCACAGCAACTGCCAGCCGAGCGGCACCAGCGCGAGCAGCGCGATCCAGTCGGGCCTGAGCAGCCACACGGCGAGTGCCCAGCACGCCAGAGCCCCGAGGTAGAAGCACATTACGCCGGCTTTGACATGCCGGCCCAGCGTCAGCGCGCTCGAGCCGATCCCGACCAGCGCGTCGTCCTCGCGGTCCTGGCAGGCGTAAATTGTGTCATAGCCCACGCACCACAGGATCGCCCCGGCATAGAGCGCGGCCAGCACGTCCAGCCCATCGCCGCGCACTGCGACCCAGCCGACCGGAGCGCCCCAGGTGAAGACCAGCCCGAGCCAAGCCTGCGGAAAGCCGGTGATCCGCTTCATGAACGGATAGACCGCCACCAGCGCGAGGCTGCCCAGCGCGACCAATTGCGCCGGCAAGCGCAATTGCAGCAGCACGGCCAGCCCCACGCCGCATAGCGCCAGCAACCAGATCCACGCCGCCCGCTTGCTGATCCGGCCGCTCGCAACCGGCCGGGCCGCGGTGCGCGCCACCTGCCGGTCGATGTCCGCATCGACGATATCGTTATAGACGCAGCCCGCCCCGCGCATCGCGATCGCGCCCAGCAGCATCCAGGCGATCAGGTGCCACTGCTCGGCCCCGGCCGCCAGCATCACCCCCCAGGCGCAGGGCCAGAACAGCAGCCACCAGCCGATCGGCCGGTCAAACCGGGCGAGCTGGGCATAGTCGCGCAATGGCTGCGGCAGGGCCGCAACGAGGCCGCGATGCTGGCTGTCGGGGACGATTTCGGGCTGGAGCACATCAACCATCGCCACGGCATAGCCGCGCGCGGCCAGATCGGCTAGGGCACCGTCATGCCCGCCACTCCCGCCTGGCCCCCGAAAAGCGCGCCGCGCCTGTTCGTGCCCGGTCCGTTGGCCGAGGGCAGTGCGATCTCCATCGATGGCCCCCAGGCACACTATCTCGCTCGGGTGATGCGCGTTGCTGTCGGCGATGCGGTGGTGCTGTGTGACGATGTCACCGGCGAATGGGCGGCGCGGGTGGTTGAGGCGGGGAAGCGCGAGGTGTCGCTTTCGGTCGAAGCCTTGTTGCGCCCGCGCGAGGCGGTGCCGGATTTCACGCTCTGCGCCGCGTTGCTCAAGAAGGATCGCTTCGATCTGGTGTTGGAAAAGGCCTGCGAGCTTGGCGTCGCCCGGATTCAGCCGGTGCTGACCAGGCGCTGCGTGGCCGACAAGCTCAACCTCGAGCGCGCCCGCGCGATCCTGATCGAGGCGGCAGAACAATGTGCCCGCACCGGATTGCCGCAGCTGGCCGAGCCGGTGAAGCTCGAGGCCCTGCTCAAGGGCTGGGAGCCGGGCCGGGCACTGTTCTTCGCCGACGAGAATGGTGGGGAGATCGCCGCCTCCGCCTTCGCCGCGCACAAGGGCCCCGCCGCCCTGTTGATCGGCCCCGAAGGCGGCTTTGTCGACACCGAGCGGGCGTCCATCCGCACCCATGCCGATGCCCGCGCCATCACCCTCGGCCCGCGCGTCCTGCGCGGCGAGACCGCCGCCCTCGCGGCAACCGCGCTGTGGATGGGAATGGCAGGCGATTGGGGGGGCGACTGGTAAGCAGTGCAAACAAATTGCTGGCACAATCGCCGCCGAGGCTCTAGTTCCCCGCCGCATGTCAACACGGCAAATTTCAGATCGCGACGATCCGGTGATCGAGGATGTCCGCCAGCTCGCAGAGCCCATGGCTCGGGGCGAAAAGCCGCGCGAAGCGTGGCGAATCGGGACGGAACACGAGAAGCTGGTATTCGCTCGCAAGGACCATCACGCCCCCTCGTATGACGAGCCCAGCGGGATTCGCGATATGCTGATGGCGCTGACCGATTACGGCTGGGAGCCGGTGATCGAGGGCGGCAAGGTCATTGCGCTATCGGGCGATGACGGGGCAGTCAGCCTCGAGCCGGCCGGTCAGCTTGAGCTTTCCGGCGCGCCGCTCGAGAACCTCCACCAGACCTGCGCCGAGACCGGCCGCCACCTCGATCAGGTCAAGGCGATCGGTGAGCGCGCCGGCACGGCCTTCCTCGGCCTCGGCATGTGGCCCGACAAGCGCCGTGATGAGCTGCCGATCATGCCCAAGGGCCGCTACGCCATCATGCTGCGGCACATGCCGCGCGTCGGCACCATGGGTCTCGACATGATGCTGCGGACCTGCACCATCCAGGTGAACCTCGATTATTCGAGCGAAGCGGACATGGCGCAGAAGTTCCGCACGTCGCTGGCGCTGCAGCCGCTGGCCACCGCGCTCTTCGCCAATTCGCCCTTCACCGAGGGCAAGCCCAACGGCTACCTCTCCTACCGCAGCCACATCTGGTCGGACACCGATCCGGCGCGCACCGGCATGCTGCCCTTCGTGTTCGACGAGGGCTTCGGCTACGAGCGCTATGTCGACTACATGCTCGATGTGCCGATGTACTTCGTCTACCGCGACGGCAAATATATCGACGCTGCGGGGCAGAGCTTCCGTGATTTCATGGCGGGCAAGCTTGCGGCGCTCCCGGGCGAACTGCCGCATGAGAGCGACTGGGTCGACCACCTCTCCACCGCCTTCCCCGAAGTGCGCCTCAAGAGCTTCCTGGAGATGCGCGGCGCCGATGGTGGGCCGTGGAACAAGATCTGCGCGCTGCCGGCCTTCTGGGTTGGCCTGCTGTACGATCAGGGGGCGCTCGATGCCGCCTGGGACCTCGTCAAGGGCTGGGACATGGACGGGCGCGAGGCGCTGCGCAGCGCCGTGCCGAAGCTCGGGCTCGATGCCCCGCTGCCCGGTGGCGGCAAGCTGGCCGATATCGCTGCGGAAGTCGTGGCAATTTCCCGCTCCGGCCTGCAGGCGCGCGGCCGGCTGAACAAGGGCGGTGACAACGAGACCGGTTTCCTCGCCCCACTCGAAGAGATCGTGCGCAGCGGCAAGGTGCCGGCGCAGGTCCTGCTCGACAAGTTCCACGGCGAATGGGGCGGCGACATCACCCGCGTCTATGAGGAGGCGTTCTGATGAGCATTGCCCTGATCGGACATTTCCGCGTGCCCGTGGACAAGCTGGACGAAGCCCGCCCGCTGATGCGCAAGTTGGTGGAAGCCACCCGCCAGGAAGTGGGCTGCATTCAGTACAACTTCGCCGAAGACCTGCTCGATCCCGGCCTGATCCGGATCAGCGAGATCTGGGAGACCCGCGAAAATCTCGCCGGGCATGTCCAGTCGCCGCATGTGCAGGAATGGGGCGGGCAGCGCGATGGGGTTGGCGTTCACGGCCGCGATATCGACATTCTCACCGTCGCCGCCTCCGAAAAGCTTTGATCAATTCCTGAAGGAGCATTCCGCATGAGCGTTGCAGTGATCGGCAATTTCCGCATTCCCGCCGACCGGATGGAAGAGGCGCGCCCCTCCATGCGCAAGGTGATGGAAGCAACCCGCGCCGAGACCGGCTGCATCCAGTACAACTTCGCTGAATGCGTGCTCGATCCCGGCCTGATCCGTGTGAGTGAACTTTGGGAAACCCGCGAGCAGCTCGCTGCGCACCTCAAGACCCCGCACATGGCGGTCTGGGCCGAAGAGCGTGCCGGGCTGGGCTTGACTGGCCGCGATATCAGCGTTCACGATATCGCGAGCTCGGAACAGCTCTGATCACTCGGCCGGCTGGAGCCTCGCTCCGCCCGGCCTGAGCTTCGCACCAAGGCGGCGCAAGCTGCGGGTGATCGGCGCATTGCCCTGCATCCAGACGCAATAGGCGCGGTATTTCGCGTCTTCAGCGAGGAGATGCTTCTCCTCGGTTTTCGCCCGCCAGAAATAGACCGCGCTGACCAGAGCGAGGATTGCCGTGTTGCGCACCGCATCCACACTCGATCCGCTGACGGCCAGGAACGGCAGCGTCTCGCACCACCAGAACAGGTTCTTGGAAAGATAGGCCGGGTGCCGCGTAAAGCGTTAGGGGCCATTGGTCAGCACGCCGCGATAGGTAAGGTTGGAGAAGCGGATGCCGAAGGCGACCGTCGCCCAGGCATAGACGCCGGTGAGGAACACCAGCAGTGCCCCCCAGGCCCACAGCAGCGCAGGATGCCCCTGCATCCAGAAGGCCCAGTCGGCGGTGCCCTGATGATAGTCGAGCGGATCGCCGCCGCCCATCAGCAAGAACGGAGGATAGCACATCAGCGCCGCCAGCCAGCCGGCGAGGTGGGGGTTGGCGGTGCGGATTTGCGCATCGAGCGGCTTCATCGTTACCAGATAGCCGACCATGGCAATCTGCACGTCGATCAGGAACAGCAGCGCGGTCATGGCGGTGGCCATGCGCACAGGATCGCCCCAGATCGCAGCGAGATCGAGCGAAACGATCGCGGCGAAGCCCGGCGGCAGGATCGAGATCATGAAGGCGCAGAAGAAGCCCTTCACCGCCCAGGCGCGCAGATGGTGCCACACTTCCTCGCGATCATAGGCTTCGCGCCCGATCAGCATCGCGCCAAAATGCCACGCCCCGTCGCGCGGACCCACCAGCACGCGGTCGAGCCAGAGGACATAGGGCACCGAGAGCAGGAACATCGGCACCGCTGCGGCGCCGATCACTTCCATCGCGAAGAGATATTGCCCCTGCCAGCACCAGCGCGCGATCCCGTAGAGGAAGCCGATCAGCGCCCAGGTCGCCCATAGCCCGGCGAGTTTGGTCGTGGAAATGTCGATCACGGCGGACAGCGGGCGGGGGTTCGCCCAGTCGATCCCGGTCGAGGCGCGACGGTGGACCTTGTCGGCCAGCAGTGACCAAGCCAGCATCGGCGTGCCGGAAAAGACCACCGCCATCAGCGCAGCATGCGGGCCGGAAAGGATTTCGCGCGGGCCGGGGAGGTGGAGCGCTTCGGCGATCCCGGGCCAATTGCGGCAGATCGCGATCCACAGGAACAGGCCGGCAAGGCCCGACAGGCCGACGCCTGCGGACACATCGCTCCGGGGCATTTCAGCGCGCGCGGTCATGCGGCGCCCTTAGGGCAAGAAGGGTTAACGCGGCGGTAATCGCGGTTCCCGCTCAGCGGAAAGCGGTGATCTTGCCGCCGTCGTCGAGGAAGTAGAGCGTGCCGTTCGCTACCACCGGCGCAAGGCTGACCGAGCTGCCGAGCTTGGTGAAGCTCTGCACGCTGCCATCGGCGACGCTGGCCGAATAGACCTCGCCCCGCGTGTTCGCCATCCACAAGCGGCTGTTCGCCAGCACCGGCCCGGTCCAGAAGATCGGGTTCTTTTTCTTCTTCTCGTTGCGGAACCGGGCGAGCTGGGTAATCCAGCGGACCTTGCCGGTGGTCCGGGCGATGCACAGCAGCTTGCCCTCGTCGGTCAGGGTGAAGATCCAGTCGCCCGCCACTGCCGGGGTGGAAATGCCCGCGAGGTTGAGTTCCCAGATGCGCTGACCCGAAACCATTTCGTAAGCCGCCATGCGCCCGCCCTGACCAAGCGCGAAGACCCGGCCGCGATCGATGATCGGATCGGCGTCGATGTCGGTGAGCACACCCACCGAGGTCGAGAGCGAGGTCCGGGCGAGTGCGTCGTTCCACAGCACACGGCCGTTCTCGTAGCGATAGGCCACCAGTTCGCCCGAACTGTAGCCCGCGATCACCGTGCCCTGGCCGGCGGCCGGAGCCGCCACGCCGAACACACCGGCCTGGCCGAGCGAGGCCGATTCCGACCACAGCACCTTGCCATCCGCCACGTCGAGCGCGTGGATTTCGTTGTTCTGGGTCATCACATAGACCGAGTTGAAGGCGATCGTCGGGCTGCCGCGCAACGGCCCGGCCGGCTTGACCTTCCAGACCTGGCTGCCGTCGCTGGCCTTGAGCGCCGCCACTTCGCCGGTGCCGGTCGTCACAAAGACCTGCTCACCCGAATAACTCACGCCGCCGCCGAACACCGAGCTGGCCCCATCGCCGGAGATCTTGAAGCTCGTCTGCCAGGCTTCGCGGCCCGAGGCTGCGTCGAAGGCATGGACGATGCCATTGGTATCCATCACGTAAAGCTTGCCGCCGCCCACCACCGGCGATGCAGCGAGGCGCTGCTGCTTGCTGGATCCGGCAATGCTGGCAGTCCAGGCTCGGCCGGGCGCATCGCCAAGGGCGAGGTTGCCATAGCTCTTGCTGGCCGGACCGCCTGCCTGCGGCCATTCGTCGTTCGGGGCGGCGGGGGGTACGACCACCGCGACGGATTCGAGCGCAGTGTCGATCTTCGCGCTGGTATCGATCCGGGTCAGGATCGGGATGCGATTGCCCACCGTGGGCGTCTTCGGGCCGGACTTGCCGCCGAGCACGCCGCATCCAGCCAGCGCCGTCGCGAGCACGAGGGCCAGCGGCACGGCAAGGCGGCGGGACAGGGTCGATTGCATCATTCAGTAATCCTCTTCAAACCTTATTGGCCCGAAACCTTATTGACCCGGCGCGACGGCAGCCGGAGCTTGCACGGCAGCGGCCTTGCCGGGGTCGTCAATCGCATCGACACCGAGCAGTCCGGCCATCTGCCGGGCCCGCGAGCGAGCTGAATCCGGCGCATCCTTGTCCCGAGAGATCGCGGCGAACAACGGCCCGGCCAGATCGCTATGGCCCTGCTTGATATAAGCCATGCCAACGAGTTCGCCCGCGCTGGCAAGCCACGGATTGCCGGGGGTCGCTAGCGGCTTGAGCTTGCCGATCACATCGGCCGGCGGCATCGTGTCAAATTCGGTGGCGGCCTGACGGATCAGCGCGAGATCGCGATAGGGCTGCGGCGCGCTGGTGTCTGCAACGATCGCCGAAAGTAGCTTGAGCGCCTCGCTCTTGCGGCCTTGTTCCAGCGCTATCCCGGCCTGCATCATCCGGGCTGCGGCCTGACTGCCGCCGCCGCCCTTCTGCGCCAGCGGATCGAGCGCCTTGTAGCCGGCATCGAGTTGCCCACCTTCGATCTGGTCGAGCGCGAGGATGAAGGTCTCGGCGCGGGTCGCCTGTTCGGCTTTCTGGTGATCGGTCCACCACAGCCAACCGCCCAGGCCGAGCAGCCCGGCCACGATCAGGGTGCCGACAACCTTGCCATAGCGCTTAAACGCGCCGAGCATCTGGTCCTGGCGTAGCGCCTCGTCGACTTCGCGCATGAAGCCGTCCTGCTGGGCGGCATCGCGCGTGGCGAGTTGATCGGAACGGGATTCGGGACGGGTAGGGCGCAGGGCCAAGGTTGGGGCCTTCGACTGAAAGGGTTAAAGCTCGCGCGCTGTTTAGCGGATGGTGGAGCCTTTTCAACGGCTGAAATCTGGCTTTCCCCGCATGAAGCAAGGGTGAACGCGTGCGACTAGGTCAACAAGCTGCGACCCAGTGCCCCTGCATAGACCGAACTATAGGCGGAGAGCATCACTTTCTCGTCGAACTCGGCCCGCGCGCGGGACTGGTTGGCCGCACCGATCGCCTCGCGCAAGCGCCGGTCGGAGGCCAGCAGGCAGAGCGCGTCGGCGAGGCCCGCTTCGTCGCCGCTGCGGGTCACGTAATCGCGATTGGATGCCGCCAGCATCCCCCGCACATCGCCGACATCGGGCGAAACGACCGCCAGCCCTGCCGCCATCGCCTCGACCACCGAGATCGGGAACTGTTCGCTGTCCGAGGAGAGGGCGAACAGGTCGAACAGGCCGATGGCCTGCGCCGGCTGGGCGACGAAGCCCGGCAAGTGGACCCGGTGCGACAATTCGAGCTGCAGCGCCGTGTCGAGAATCGCCTCGCGCTCCGGCCCTTCGCCGAGAATGACGAGGTGCCATTCCTCGGGCAGCGCGGCAAAGGCACGGACCAGCCGCCGTAAATTCTTGACCGGGCGCAGGCCGGCCAGCGTGCCGAGCCAGTATTCGCCCGGCTGTTTGATCACACGGGGGAGCGCGCGCGGATCGGGTTTGCGGCCATAGGCGGAGATGTCGATGCCGTTGGCAATGCGCCGGATCCGCGAGCGCGGCTGGTGCCAGACATCGCGCGCGATCCACTCAAGCCGCTGCGAGGGAACGACCACGGCCGAGGCCCGACCCAGCGCGATCCGCCGGTACCAGTTGCGGCTGGTCTTCAGCCGTTCCACCTCGTCCTCGTTGAAGCCGTCCTCGTGGTGAACCAGCGGCGGCAGGCGCAAGGCTTTGGCGAATACTGTATGCGCCATCACTGCGTCCATCGCCCCCCAGTTGTAAGTCAGAACCAGATCGTAGCCGCGCATCGCCAAGGCGATTTGCCGGAGGCGCACCGGGGTGGGTCGGCCAGCCAGCGCAGGGAAATCCTGCGGATAGGCCACGCGCATGTCCGGCGCGATCGCCCCGGCTGCACTCAACGCGCCGTCCTGCGCCGAGACGATGGCGTGCTCGATGCCGGGTCCGAACAGGTTGATCAGCCGGGCACAGCGCAGCTCCTTGCCGCCGGCGTGAAAGCTCGAATGGAGGTGCAGGAACTTCAGCGGTGCGCCCATCGCCCGGTCAGCCGATCCGCTTCAGCAGCCGGTCGATCCCGGCGACGGCCTCCGGCTCGTCCAACGTCGGGGGGTGGCCGACGCGCTCGATCGTCACCGCTTCCGAATCGGGGCAGGCCGCCACCATTTGCCCGAGCGTTTCGGCGCCGAGCAGGTCGGACAGCGCGCCGCGCACGAACAGCAGGGGTTTTCCGGCGAGCCCGGCGAGGCCGGGCCAGAAGTCCAGCCCCGCGCCGCCGCCGCTCTGGGCAAAGGGCTCGGCGATCTTCATGTCGTAGTCGAACACGATGCGGCCATTGCCCGAGACGGTCATCACTCGCTTGGCGGTCGCGATCCAGTCGGCCAGCTCGTAATCGGGAAAGGCGGCGCGCTGCGTTTCCTCCAGCCCGCGTGCGGCATGCATCCAGGTCGGGAATACCCGCCCCTGGCCGACATAGCCGCGAATCCGCTTTAGGCCGCCTGGCTCGATCACCGGGCCGATATCGTTGAGCAGCGCGCCGACGATTCGCTCCGGGCAGGTCAGCCCCATGATCATCGTCAGAATCCCGCCCAGCGAGGTGCCGATCGCGACAAAGCGCGCGATGCCCGCCTGTTCGAACAGTTCGGCCAGGTCCTCGACATATTGCGCGGGATTGTAGGTGGCCGAATCCTTGGCATAGGCGCTGTCGCCCCGCCCCCGCAGTTCCGGGCAGATCACCCGCCACTCGCCCGCGTGCCGTTCGGCGAGCGCGGCGAAATCGCGGGCGTTGCGGGTCAGTCCGGGCAGGCACAGCAGCGGCGGCCGGTCGCCCCGACCCGGATAATCGCGGTAGTGCAGCTTGAGCCCGTCGCGGCTTTGCCAATGGCAATCGGAAAATTCGCTCATTCTGCCCCTGGCAATGCTTGCCGAACCACGTGTCGGCCCCCACTATCGCCCCATGCGCGAAGAACCGCAAGCTGCTCCCTACCGGCCCGACACGCCCATTGACACTCTGGCCGACTGGCTGGCGGTGCCGGTGCTTCCGGCCGAGTTCCCGAAACAGGAACTGCGCTGGCGCAACGATCGCTGGGCAGGGAAGGTCGGGCTGGCGAGACTCGATGATGTGCAATGGGTCGCGCATTTTGGCAGCTTCACGCCGCTACCGGACAATCTGCCGCACCCGCTCGCGCTCAAATATCATGGCCACCAGTTCCGCGCGTACAACCCGGATATCGGCGACGGGCGGGGCTTCCTCTATGCCCAGCTGCGCGACGATGCCGGGCGACTGCTCGATCTCGGCACCAAGGGCTCCGGCCTGACCCCCTACAGCCGGACGGCTGATGGGCGATTGACCCTCAAGGGCGCGGTGCGCGAGTTGCTGGCGACCGAGATGCTCGAGGCGCTCGGTGTCTACACCAGCAAGACCTTTTCCATTGTCGAGACCGGCGAGGAATTGTGGCGCGGCGACGAACCCTCGCCGACCCGCTCGGCCGTGCTGGTGCGTCTCAGCCACGGGCATATCCGCATCGGCACGTTCCAGCGCCTGCTCGCGATCGAGGCGAAGGCCGAGATGGAGGCGCTGGTAAACTATTGTCTCGTGCAATTCCCCGGACATGCTCCGCCCGCGGACGCCCCGGGCCGCGACGAGCCGACTGTGATCCTGCTGCACCAGGTGGTTGAGCGCATGGCGGACCTGGCGGCATCGTGGATGGCGGCGGGCTTCGTCCACGGCGTGCTCAACACCGACAACATGAACATCAGTGGCGAGAGCTTCGATTACGGCCCCTGGCGCTGGCTGCCGCAATGGAACCCGGCCTTCACCGCTGCCTATTTCGACCATTCCGGGCTCTACAGCTTTGGCCGCCAGCCCGAGGCGGTGAACTGGAACTGCGGCCAGCTGGCCACGGCCTTGAACCTGCTGGTCGAGGCACCCCCGCTGATCGCTGCGCTCGAACGGTTTCCGGACCTCTACCGAACCGCGCTGACCCGCAGATTTCTGTGGCGTCTGGGGTTCGAGCCGCAAGGTGTCGAGGCCGATCTCGCGCTCGTCGCGGCGGCAGAGCGCCACATGCGGACCGAGGGAATGACGCCCGACAGCTTCTTCTTCACCTACCGTGCGGGCCAGGCGAGACCGGACGATGATTTTGGCCAGATGCTCAATTCCTACAGGGCTCCAGACGCTGCGCCCACGCACCCGCTGTGGTCTGAAGTTGCCCCGCCAAGCCTGGTAATCGACCAGGTCGAGGCGGTCTGGCAGGACATTGCCGAGCGCGATGACTGGAACTCGCTCACGGCCAAGGTTGCCGCGATCCGCCGGCTGGGCGAGGCGCTGGGACAGCCACCGGTCCCTGCCGGCCATCGCGCCTGAATGATCATTAGGTCTAAACACTTGGCCGGTAGCTCTTTGCACTGACCCTGGTCCGGAATGGATGGCAGGGGGCTTCTACAGCGCTTGCGATCACGCTATGGGCATTCTGGGTCGCGCGCTCGGTGCGAAGGAATGCTGGAACGAGGCTTGTGAGCAGCGACGAAATCATTTCGATTGAACCGGCCACCGGCAAGGAAATCTGGCGCGGGCGGGTCAGGGATGTCGATGACGTCGTGGGCCGCGCCCGCCGCGCCTGGCCGACCTGGGCCGCCCAACCGCTGTCGACCCGCATCGAACTCATGCGCCGCTTCGCCAACGAGGTGCGCAAGGAGGCCTAGAAGCTCTCGACGATGATCTCGCGCGAGACCGGCAAGCCGCTATGGGAAGCCCGCTCCGAGGTCGAAAGCGTCGTTAACAAGGTCGAGATCTCGGTCCGCGCCTATGCCGAGCGCTCGTCGCAGCGCAAGCTTGACAGCGCGATGCAGGGCACCACCGCGCTGCGCCACAAGCCGCATGGCGTGATGGCGGTGCTCGGCCCCTACAATTTTCCGGCGCACTTGCCCAACGGGCACATTGTCCCGGCGCTGATCGCGGGCAACGTCGTCATCTTCAAGCCGAGCGAGAAGGCCCCGGCAACCGGAGAACTGCTGGCGCAATGCTTCCACAAGGCCGGGATTTCCGCTGCGGTGGTGCAGGTGCTGATCGGCGGTCCGGCCGAGGGGCAGGAGCTGATCGCGCATGACGGGATCGACGGGATCCTGTTCACCGGCTCCGCCCACACCGGCATTGCGATCAATCGCAAGCTGGCCACCAGGCCCGACAAGATCGTCGCGCTGGAAATGGGCGGCAACAATCCGATGGTGATCTGGGATACACCAAAGATCACCGACGCCGCAGTGCTGGCGGTGCAATCCGCCTTCACTAGTGCCGGCCAGCGTTGTTCGGCGGCGCGGCGGCTGATCGTCGGCGCCCCGTTCGATGAGCCTTCGCCCTTCATGGGCCCGGTGATCGACAATGCGGCGGCCGACGGTCTCTCGGAAAGCTTTGTCTATCTGATGAGCCACGGCGGCAAGCCGATCAAGCACCTCATCCGCTCGAACGAAGAGCTGCCGTTCCTCTCGCCCGCGATCATCGACACGACCAATGTCAAGGACCGTCCGGATGTCGAGCTGTTCGGGCCGCTGCTGCAGGTGATCCGCGTCGACGATTTCGATCAGGCCATCGCCGAGGCCAACAACACCCGCTTCTGGGCCAATGTCCGCGCCGTTCGGCGGGATCGGGCTTTCGGGCAACCACCGCCCCAGCGCCTACTACGCCGCCGACTATTGCGCCTATCCGGTCGCCTCGACCGAGATGGAACAGCCGCGCGCGGTGATCGGCGTCGGCCTGCGCGAAGCGAGCTGATGGTTGCCGGGCGCATTGCGTCCAGCTAGGCGACTTCGATGACTTCCCCGAAAAGCAGCAAATCAGGCGGCGCCGGCTTCGCGCTGAGCGCTTATCTGGTGTGGGGGCTGATGCCGCTCTATTTTTCGCTGGTGCACACGGTTCTGCCGTTGGAATTCGTCGGCTGGCGCGCGATGTTCACCCTGCCGACGGCGCTGCTGCTGGTTGCCGGAGCGCGGCAATGGGGGGAGCTCAAGCGGGTGCTGAGCCAGCCGCGCCTGGTCGGCGTCCTGGCGGCCAGCGCTGCGATCATTGGCGCCAACTGGCTGATTTACCTCTGGGCGATCCAGCAAGGCCATATCTACGCGGCGAGTCTGGGCTACTACATCAATCCGCTGTGCAACGTGCTGCTCGGCACGGTGCTGCTCAAGGAGCGGCTTTCGCGCGGGCAATGGTTCGCGGTGGCGCTCGCCGCCGCCGGAACCTCGCTGCTCGCCTGGGAGGCGCGGCAGATGCTGTGGCTCAGCCTCGCCATTGCGCTGAGTTTCAGCCTCTATGGCCTGATCCGCAAGCTGGTGCCGGTGGGCGCTATGGCCGGGCTGGGGGTGGAAACGATCCTGCTGGCGCCGCCCGCGCTGCTGCTGCTCGCGGTTCAGCCCGGGGGCCTCATGCATTCGAGCTTCGGGCATGACTGGTACACCAGCCTGGTCATCGCTGCCGCCGGGATCGTCACCGCCGTGCCCTTGCTGCTGTTCACCGCCGCCGCCCAGCGGATGGATTATTCGGCGCTCGGCTTCTTCCAGTTCATCGCGCCGACCATGGTCTTCCTCGAAGGACTGCTGATCTTCCGCGAGCCGTTGAAGCTCGACCAGTTGGCCTGCTTCATACTGATCTGGAGTGCGATTGCAGTGTTCGTATGGGACCTGCTCGCGAGCAAGCGCCAGCTCAGGAGGGTTGTTACGGCCTGACCGGGGTCAGGCCGCTTCTTCCTTACCCTTGAGCACGCGGACCGGGTCCTTGCGGCCTTCGACGACATCCTTGTCGACTACCACCTCGGCGATGTCGGTTTCCGTGGGGATGTCGAACATGGTGTCGAGCAGCAGCCCTTCCACGATCGACCGCAACCCGCGCGCGCCGGTCTTGCGCTCAATCGCCTTCTTGGCGATCGCTTCGAGCGCATCTTCGGTGAAGGTCAGCGACACATCCTCAAGCTCGAACAGCTTGGCATATTGCTTGATCAGCGCGTTCTTGGGTTCCTTGAGGATCTTGACCAGCGCCTCGATGTCGAGATCTTCCAGCGTCGCGATCACCGGCAGGCGGCCAACGAATTCGGGGATCAGCCCGAACTTCAGCAGGTCTTCGGGCTCGGCCTTCTGGAGGAGTTCGCCCACCTTGCGCTTTTCGGGATCGGCGACATGCGCACCGAAGCCGATCGAGCGCTTCTGCAGCCGGTCGGAAATGATCCGCTCGAGCCCGGCGAAGGCGCCGCCGCAGATGAACAGGATGTTGGTGGTGTCGACCTGAAGGAATTCCTGCTGCGGATGCTTGCGCCCGCCCTGCGGCGGAACCGAGGCAGTGGTGCCCTCCATCAGCTTGAGCAGTGCCTGCTGCACGCCTTCGCCCGAGACATCGCGCGTGATCGAGGGGTTTTCCGCCTTGCGGCTGATCTTGTCGATCTCGTCGATGTAGACGATGCCATGCTGGGCCTTTTCGACGTTGTAATCGCTGGCCTGGAGCAGCTTGAGGATGATGTTCTCGACATCCTCGCCGACATAACCCGCCTCGGTCAACGTGGTGGCGTCGGCCATGGTGAAGGGTACGTCGAAGGTCTTGGCAAGGGTCTGGGCAAGCAGCGTCTTGCCGCAGCCGGTCGGCCCGACGAGGAGGATATTCGATTTCGAAAGCTCGACTTCGCCACCCTTGCCGCTGTGCTTAAGGCGCTTGTAATGATTATGTACCGCCACCGAGAGCACGCGCTTGGCGCGGTTCTGGCCGATCACGTAATCGTTCAGCGTATCGCAGATATCGCGAGGCGTGGGGACGCCGCCGTCCTTCTTGCCGGCGATGCCAGCCTTGGTTTCCTCACGGATGATATCATTGCACAACTCGACGCATTCATCGCAGATGAACACGGTCGGGCCGGCAATAAGCTTGCGCACCTCATGCTGCGATTTTCCGCAGAAGCTGCAGTAGAGGGTGCTTTTGGCGTCTGAGCCGCTCAGTTTCGTCATACTTCATCCCAAGAGGGCCGCCCGGGGCGGATTCGCCGAGTCTTAGACCGGCGATGGAATTATTCAACCTCCAGCTCTAGCACGGGCATATTGCCACAGGCTGAAGCGGCAAGGTTCACATTATGTTTACGGCGCACCGCCGCTGCCGGCGGCATCGCCGGTGGTTTCGGTGGTCGGGCGGGCATCAAACACCTTGTCGACCAGGCCGAAGGCTAGTGCCTCGTTGGCATCGAGCCAGTTGTCGCGGTCGACAGCCAATTCGACCTCTTCGACCGGCTTGCCGGTGTATTTCGCATAAAGCTCGTTGAGCCGCCTGCGCAGCCGCAGGATTTCGCGGGCCTGGATCTCGATATCGCTGGCCATGCCGCGCGCGCCGCCCGAAGGCTGGTGGATCATGATCCGCGCCTGCGGCAGCGCGATGCGCATGCCTGGCTCGCCCGCAGCCAGCAGGAAGCTGCCCATCGAGCAGGCCTGACCGATGCACACGGTGGAAACGCGCGGGCGGATATATTGCATCGTGTCATGGATCGCGAGGCCGGCGGTGACCACGCCGCCCGGCGAATTGATGTACATCGAGATATCCTTGGAGGGATTCTCGCTCTCCAGGAACAGCAGCTGCGCGACGATCACCGAGGCCATGTGATCCTCGACCTCGCCGGTTACGAAGATGATTCGCTCGCGCAGCAGGCGTGAGTAGATGTCGAAGCTGCGCTCGCCGCGGCTCGATTGCTCGACCACGACCGGGATCAGCGCGCCGGTGACGGGGTCGTGGGTGAATTTGCCTTGCGCCGAATTGGAGCCGTACAGGTCGAGCATGGAGATCCTCTTTAGGTCTGGTCAGCCTATGTCGCGACTGACGCGGAGATGTTCAAGGCCGTTAACCGAATGAACCGTCGATCCGGGGAACAATTGGTTGACAAAGGGGGCGGGGTGCCACCGCACTGCCGTGCAAAATTGGCAGAATGTGCCGCGGAATGGAGGGCACCGGAAGCGCGCCGCGATCGGCCCGGTCAATCAGACTGGTGTTCGACAAACCGGCCCAGCTCCTCGAAGCTCAGCATCTGCTCGAACACCAGTCCGTATTGCGGCCGCTGGCGCCAGCGCACCTTGGCGTGGAACGCCGGCAGTTCGTCGGTCTCGACCCGAACGAGCTGGTCGATTGCCAGCAGGTCTTCGCAGGTGATGCAGGCGCCCTGCACCGAGAGGTTCTCGAAGGTGATCGGATAGTCCTGCCCGCCAACCACCAGCCGCCCGCCCAGCAGCGTTCTCAGTCGCAGCTTGTGATTGGGAAAGGGGCCGTGACCGGTTTCGACCAGGCGCTCGAGCGAGACTTCCTCGGCGAAGGCGAAGCCGCCGAACCCGTCCCGCTCCCAAATCTTCCTGACCGGGAAGCGCTCGCCATTGGCCAGCTCGATCACGATTCTGGATTGCGTGGGTATGCGTTTGAACAGCTTGAGCCGCATGCCGGCCTGCGAAGCATCGCGGATGACGCAGAGATATTCCTTGTCGTCGACCAGTAGCTTGGCCAATCGGATCAGCAGGGTGAAGCGCGCCGCAGTCCGCTGATCGCCCGCTTCCGGGTCCAGCTGAAAAAGGTTCAATTCCGCACTGTACTTGTGCAATCCCGACACGGCGGCATTCCTCGCCGAATGATTTCGGCACATCGGATCATTCCGACAGGCCGGATAATCGGGCAAAAGAATGTAGCATTTGTAAACGCCTGAAACCGGTGCTCCGCCGCTGGGCGGGCGCCGGTCAGGCAGTCAGTCGCGCAAAAAGGATCAGGCCTTCTTGGCCGTGGCCTTCTTCTTCGGAGCGGCCTCGACCTTTTCGGCCCCTTCGGCGTCGCTCGGGACAGGCTTGGGGGCAGCTTCCTTCTTCGGTGCAGCCTTCTTCTTCGGCGCCGCTTCAGCCGCCGGAGCTTCTTCCTCGACCGGAGCTGCCTCAGCCTTCTTGGCTGGAGCCTTCTTCGCCGCGGCCTTCTTGGCGGGCGTGGCCGCCGGAGCGGTGCTTTCCTCGGCCTCGATCGCGGCCTGGAGCTCGTCCTTGGTCACAGTCTTTTCGGTAACTTCGGCCTTGTCGAAGAGGAAATCGACGACCTTGTCTTCATAGAGCGGTGCGCGCAGCTGGGCGGCGACCATCGGGTCCGACTGGACATATTCGATGAAGCGCTGACGGTCTTCCTGGCGATACTGCTGCGCGGCCTGCGCTACCAGCATCTGCATTTCCTGCTGCGAGACGTCGACGCCGTTGGCCTGGCCGATTTCCGACAGCAACAGTCCCAGGCGCACGCGGCGCACCGCGATGGTGCGATACTCGTCCTTCTCGGCCTCGATTTCTTTTTTCGCGGCCTCGGGATCTTCCTCGTTAGCAGCTTCCTGCTCGAGCTGGCTCCAGATCTGCTGGAATTCCGCTTCGACCATGGTCGGTGGGACTTCGAAATCATGCCCGGCGGCAAGGATGTCGAGCAGCTGGCGCTTCATCTGGGTGCGGGTGAGGCCGGCGGTTTCCTGCTCAAGCTGGCCGCGCAGCAGCCCCTTCAGCTGGTCGATCCCTTCAAGGCCGAGCGACTTGGCGAAATCGTCGTCCACCTTGGTCTCGCCGGCGACCTTCACTGCCTTGACGACGATGTCGAAGGTCGCATCCTTGCCCTTGAGGTTCGCGGCCTGATAATCGGCCGGGAAGGTCACGGCGATGGTCTTTTCGTCGCCCGTCTTGGCGCCAACCAGCTGTTCCTCGAAGCCGGGGATGAAGCGGCCCGCGCCCAGTTCGAGCGCAGTGTCTTCGGCCTTGCCGCCTTCGAATTCGACGCCGCCGAGCTTGCCGTTGAAATCGATGATCAGCTGATCGCCGTTTTCGGCCTTCTTGCCCTTCTTGGCGTCGACGTAGCTCTTCTGGCCCGAAGCGATACCAGCGACGGCTTCGTCAACCGCAGCGTCCGAAACCGGCACGACCAGTCTGTCGAGCGCCAGCCCTTCAAGGGTCGGCACGGCGATGGTCGGCAGCACTTCGAGGCTGACCGAGACTTCGGCATCCTGGCCTTCGGCATAGTCTTCGCCCAGCGCGATCGCCGGCTGCATCGCGGGGCGCAGCTTATGCTCGACCACCAGCTGCTCCATCGCTTCGCGAATCGCAGTGTTGAGCGCTTCCTGGTGGAGCGCCGGGCCGTGCATCTTCTTGACGAGATTCGCCGGGACCTTGCCAGGGCGGAAGCCGGGCATGCGTATCTGCGGCGCGATCTTCTTCACCTCATCCTCGATCCGGCCGGTAATCGCGGCGGCGGCGATGGTGATGGTGTAGGCGCGCTTCAGCCCTTCGTTGGTCTTCTCGACGATCTGCATGTCAATTGTGCCTTCTAGAATTACGCGATGCGCCTCGACTGCCGGAACCTGCGGGAACTGGTGCGGGCGAAGGGACTCGAACCCCCACATCTTGCGATACTGGTACCTAAAACCAGCGCGTCTACCAAATTCCGCCACGCCCGCGGCCTGACGAAGCCAAAATCCGAGCGGTGGCCCTTAGTGGCAGTGATGCAAAAGGGCAAGCGCCACGCGCCGAAGCGGATCGGGCGCTAGAAGTCGACGGCGATTCCGTCTCTCACCCAGTCGCCATAGCGGGTGGGGGAAAGCCCGGCCGGATCGGCGTCGGCATCCTTCGGCGGGGCCGGCGCGGGTGCTGGTTCATTGGTCCAGTGCGCCGGCTTGGCGAAGGGCTGGGGGCGTTGGGTGGCGCGGCGGTCCATGAGATCAACGATGCACCGGCTGGCGGCGCAAGGCAATCGCGGATAGGGCACGGCGATGGACATACCCGGCTATCCCGCGCGCCGCGCCGCGCTCAACCTGCTCGATGCCGTATTGCGCCGGGGTGAAACACTTGATCAGGCTGGGCATACGGCGCTGCGGCCGGTGCAGGGCGACGCCGATCGCGCGCTCGCCCGGGCACTGGCCGGTGAGGCGCTGCGCTGGCTGATCGATCTCGACGTGCTGATCGATTCGGCCACGCGCCTGCCGCTCTCGCCCGATGCCAAGGTGCGCAGCGTGTTGCGGCTGATGCTGGCGGGGTGGCTCCGGCTTGAAACTCCGCCACACGCAGTGATCGCCACCGCGCTGCCGCTGCTGGAAGGCGGACCGCGCCGGCTGGCGCACGGGGTCTTCTCGACGCTGGTCAAACGCCGCGCCAGCCTGCCACCTTCGCCCTCGCTCGCTGCCGGAGTGCCCGAACGCTGGGGCGAACGGGCCGACGCCATCGCCCCTGCGCTGATTGTCCCGCCGCCGCTCGATCTGACGTTGCGCTATCCGGCGACGACGCTGGAATGGACCGAACGGCTCGGCGGGGTGTCGCTCGCCCGGGGCCATGTCCGGCTGGCGCGCGGTGAAGCGGTGGAGCGGCTCGAGGGCTTCGCCGAGGGCGCCTGGTGGGTGCAGGATCTCGCGGCCAGCCTACCGGCGCGGCTGCTCGGCGCGGGTGAAGGTCGCCGCGTGCTCGATCTCTGCGCCGCGCCCGGCGGCAAGACCATGCAGCTCGCCGCCACCGGCTGGGAGGTGACTGCGCTCGATTCCAGCACTCGCCGGATCGAACGGATGCAGGCCAACCTCGCCCGCACTGGCCTCGCGGCGGAGCTGGTCCCTGCCGATGCGATGGAGTGGAAGGCGCCGGCCCGCTTCGATGCGGTGCTGCTCGATGCCCCCTGCACCGCGACTGGCACCTGCCGCCGCCACCCCGACGTGCTGCACCGCATCCGCGCGCGGCATATCGAGGAGATGGCCGAACTCCAGCAGCGCCTGCTTAAACGCGCACTTGGCTATCTTGCTCCCGGCGGCGCGCTGGTTTTCGCGACCTGCTCGCTGGAGCGCGAAGAGGGTGAGGAACAGGCCGCGCGGATTCGGCTGACGCCCGATCCGATCCGGGTGGAGGAGCTTCCCGTCGGCCTCGTACCGACGCCTGAAGGCTGGCTGCGCACCGATCCGGCGATGCTGGCCGAGGTCGGCGGGCTGGACGGGTTCTTCATCGCCCGCTGGCGGAGCTGAACGTCAATCGCGCCACAGCGCATCGAGCGCCGGTTTGAAATGCGCGCGATGTTCCTCCGGGATCCGCGCGAGCAGCCAGGCCTCGAACTCGCTCACTACCGCCGTCACTTTGTCGAGCTTGTCCTGCCCTTCAGCGGTCAGCGCCAGCGAGTGCGACTTGCCGTCGAGCGGCTTGCGCTCGATCAGGCCGGCCGTCTCCAGCCGGTTGAGCAGCGGGACCATGTTGGCGCGCTGGATATCGAGCATCCGGCCGAGCGCGCTGGCGGTGATCCCGGGATTGGCGGCGATCATCATCATCGCCGAGCTATCCGCAAAGCGCAGGCTTAGCGGCGCGAGGCGCTGGGCGAATTCACCCATCATCGCGGAAGCCGCGCGGCGCAGCGAATATCCCGGGTAGAGCAGCAGTGGATCGGCCATCGCTGCTGGAATACGGATTGCGCTTGCGGAAGGCAAATAGAATTGTTATATCTCATAACAACAGAGGATTCATCGAGAGGATTCGCCATGAGCACCGAACGCGCCGAAGCCGATACCGTCGCCGTCACCATCGAGAACCGCATCGCCTGGGTGCGCTTCAACCGCCCGGAAAAGCGCAACTGCATGAGCCCCACGCTCAATCGCCAGATGGGCAAGCTGATCGAAGAGCTCGAATTCCGCGACGACGTCGGCGTGCTGGTGCTCTCGGGCGAGGGCGAGGCCTGGTCGGCTGGCATGGACCTCAAGGAGTATTTCCGCGAGACCGAGGCCGAAGGGCTCCATGCGATCCGCCGTTCGCAGCGCGAAGCCTATCGCTGGTGGCAGCGCCTGCGCTGGTATGAGAAGCCGACCATTGGCATGATCAACGGCTGGTGCTTCGGCGGTGGTTATGGCCCGCTCTACGCCTGCGACATCGCGATTGCAGCGGAAGACGCGCAGTTCGGCCTCAGCGAAATCAACTGGGGCATTCTCCCGGGTGGCGGTGCCTCCAAGGTGGCGCAGGAACTGATGCCGCTGCGCAAGGCGATGTATCACGCTATGATGGGTGAGAACCTCACCGGCAAGCAGGCCGCCGAGCAGGGCCTGGTGACCGAAGCGGTTCCGGCGGCCGAGCTCAAGGCCCGCGTCACCGCGATTGCCGAGGCGCTGCTCAAAAAGGATGCCAATGCTCTGCGCGCCACCAAATGGGCCATGCGCCGGATGGTCGAGATGACCTATGACAATGCCGAGGATTACCTGATCCGCACCCAGGAAGCTTTGCACAGCTTTGGCGGCGCCGCCGCGCGCAAGGAAGCGACCCGTCAGTTCCTCGACGAGAAGACCTTCAAGCCGGGTCTGGAGACTTTCGACGCGAGCAAGGTCAAGCGCTGATGGGCGCGGGCGAAGCGCTGATCGCCTATTCCAGCCGCGCGATCGAACGGCCCTTCTACCATGCCAATGCGCATGAGAAGGATCAGGTCGATATCGCGCTGGTGCCGATGCCGATGCATGATGCCCGGGCGATCGACGCGGATGTCGACCGCGAGGGTTTCCAGCTAGTCCGCCACAGCAGCGCAGTGACCGACTGGACCGACCGGGACCAGCTGAATGCGATCCACCGCGACGAGGTGGCAGGGCTGATCAAGCAACTGACCGGCGCTGACGAGGTTCAGGTCTCCAGCCCGGGGATCCTGCGCTATAGCGAGAAGAGCGGCAAGGCTGGGAGCAGCGACAACTCGCACCCGGCGCGCTTCGCTCATGTCGACATCAACGATGTCACGGCCGAGCAATTCGCCGCCGGTGGCGCGAAGGGTCGCCCGTTCCGCCGTTATGCCGCCTATAATCTGTGGCGGGCGCTTTCCCCCGCTCCGCAAGACGTGCCGCTGGCGCTCTGCGACGCGCGCAGTATCAGCCCGCAGGACCTGATCGTGGCCGATGCCATCTTCGATCCGCCCGGCGGCACCGAATGGCGGTTCGAAAGCTGGGTCGTTGCGCACAACCCGGCGCATCGCTGGTATTACTACCCCGATCTGGCGATCGACGAGGCGGTGCTGTTCAAGACCAATGACAGCGATCCGGCTCGCGCTCACCTCATGCCGCATGTCGCCTTCGACGATCCGCTCGCTCCGGCCGGTGCCCCGCCGCGCGTCAGCATCGAAATGCGCGCGACCTGCTTCTGGTGGGCGTAAGCCGCCTTACAGCCCCTTGAACAGCGCCAGCATCCGGCTCCAGGCGCGGTCGGCCTGCGCCTGATCGTAGACTGGTGCGTCAAGCGTGCACCAGCCATGTTCGGCGGGGTAGACCTCGATCTCGGCCGGGCGATGCGCGGCATCGGCGGCGGCGCGGAGCGTATCCTTGTCACCCGGCGCGCGGGCATCGTCGCCCCGCGCGATGGCAACCAGATAGCTGGCCTGCGTTGCCGCGAGTAGCCGGTGCGGACTGTCGGGCCGGTCATTGACCATATTCGCGCCGTGGAACGAGGCGGCGGCACCGACCCGCGACGGCACGGCGGCGGCGGTGCGCACCGTCATCGGCCCGCCCATGCAATAGCCGTTTGAGCCGATCTTGCGCTTGGCATCGACCGCTGACTGCTTGTCGAGCCAGCCGACAAAGGCAGCGGCATCGCGGGTCGTCCCTTCAGGGCTGATCGCGGCGATCATCGGGCCGAGTTTGGCCTGGCCCTCACGCGTGCGCCATTCGGACATGGTCGCCATGATCGGCGCCGGGCTGCTGCGGTAATACTGGTTGACCACTAGCACGGCGTAACCGGCCTGCGCCAGCCGTCGGCCCATGGTCTTGTAGGCATCGCGCAGCCCGGCGATGTCAGGCCACATGATCACGCCGGGCGCCTTGCCGCGTGAGGGACGGACAAAGAAGCAGTCTGCCTTGCCATCGGGTGTGTCGATCGTGACGATGGATTCCCTGGTGGCAGGCGCCTTGGCATTGCCGTCAGTTCCCGCACAGCCCGCGATCACTGCGGCAGCACCCACTGCAGCAAACTCACGCCTCGACATGCCCTTCGCGGCCAGCGCGGCGTCCTCTTCATGGGCTGTCAGATCGTCGCACATCGCATGTCTCCCGGTTTGATTCCGGCAGGCAGAATAACTCCTGCGCGCACCCCGTCCAGAGCGCGAATGCAATAGCGCGCGAGTGGCGGATCATGCTGGGTGGGAGAAATGGAGGCCCGAGCCGGAATCGAACCGGCGTGCGCGGATTTGCAGTCCGCTACGTAACCACTCCGCCATCGGGCCTCGCCCCCGCCAAGACGGGGGAATGGCGCCACTAACCGAGCTTGCGCAGCTGTGCAACGGGATTCAGCCGATCCGGGTGAAGGTGATCTGGCGGCGTTCGGTATCGGCCGAGACGAGGCGGACGGCGATCCGCGTGCCCGGCTCCACCCCATGCGCCACGGTCCGGGCGACGACTGGCAGGGCGCAAAGCTGGATGCGGGCGCCGCCTTCGTTGAGGTCGGTCACTACGGCGTCGAACACCTCGCCCTCGCGGCCGGACAGCATCGCCGCCTCGACCAGATCGATCACCGCGCGGTCGACCTGGTTACCGAGGGCATCGGCCTTGCGCATGACGTCGGGCAGGCGCTGAAAGGCCTCGCTCACCTCGGCCGGGACCGGCTGGCCATTGGCCACCGCCAGCACGGCGCGGATGACATAGCGATCGGCCAGCCGCCTTAGCGGGGCCGTAGCATGGGCATAAGTCGCGGCCATCGCGGCGTGCCAGGGCACTCTGCCAGGGGTGTAGGGTTGGTAGGACGCGCCATTGCCCGCACGCCGGGCCGCCAGCAGGAACGCCGACTGCCGCGCATCGCCGGGATCGAGGCCGCGTTCGAAGTCGGCCAGCGAGGCGGCAGCAGGCCAGTCCAGCCCGAAGGCCGTTGCCGTCAGCCGCAGCCGCGCCACGGCCCTGCCATCAGGCGCTGGCATCACCCGGAACAGCCCGGTACCGGCAGCGTAAAGCGCATCGGCAACAGCGAGGTTAGTCGCCAGCGAGAGCGCGGCATTGCGCCGTTCGGACAGCAGCTGCGGGCGTAGCGCGAGGGTGAAGTGCCCGGTGTCGTCGCGCTCGACCTCCTGCTCGGGCGGATCGGTCCGCGCGGCGCCGCGCCGCGCCTCGGCATCGGTGATCCGGGTTGCGAGCTCGGCGAAACCAGCGGGGACCTGATCGTCTCGTACTGCATCATAGGCCAGCTTGGCCCGGCTGCGGATCAGCGCGCGTTCGGCCCCTTCGAGCTTCACCGCGCCATCGGGAGCGACGCGGGTAGTGAACACCACTGCCGGGCGCGGACCATCCGGCAGCAGGCTGGCGTGGCGTTCGGCCAGAACCGGCGGATAGAGCCCGGCCTTGCCGTCTGGCAGGTAGGTTGTGGCGCCCCTCTGCCACGCCTCGGTGTCGATCGGGTCACCGTCGGTGACGAACCAGGCGACGTCGGCGATGGCATAGTGGAGCAGCAGGTCCGGCCCGGCGGCTTCGATTGCGAAGGCCTGGTCGAGATCGGTGGAGGTTGCCGGGTCGAGCGTAACAAAGGGGATCGTGGTTCGATCCGGGGTTCCCGTTGGCGCCCGCGCCGCAGCTGCTTCCGCAGCGGCGAGCACCGGCGGAGGAAAACTTGCCGGAATGCGGAATTGCCCACGGATCGCGGCAAGGCCCTCGGCCAGAACATGATCCGGATCGCGCAGCGCCTTCATCGAGGATCGTGGCTACACGAGCGGGCCGCGCTTGCAAGCCCGCTACGACTGTCGCATTAGCCCGTGCGGGGATCAGGGGCATTGACGCCCCGCGCTGCCACTTTGTAAGCGCTGCGTACAATGATCCGGCAATATTCCGGTTGAGAGGAGAGTTCCGCGATGAAGACCCGCGCCGCCGTTGCCTTTGGGCCCAAGCAGCTGCTCGAGATCGTCAAGGTTGACCTGGAAGGTCCCAAGGCGGGCGAGGTGCTGGTCGAAATCATGGCGACGGGCATCTGCCACACCGATGCCTATACCTTGGACGGCTTCGACAGCGAGGGGATATTCCCCTCGATCCTCGGCCATGAAGGCGCGGGCATCGTGCGTGACGTCGGGCCGGGCGTCACCTCGGTCAAGGCGGGCGATCACGTGATCCCGCTCTACACGCCGGAATGCCGCCAGTGTAAATCATGCCTCTCGGGCAAGACCAACCTGTGCACCGCAATTCGCGCGACGCAGGGCAAGGGGCTGATGCCGGATGGCACTTCGCGCTTCTCCTACAAGGGGCAGACGATCTTCCATTACATGGGCTGCTCGACCTTCTCGAACTTCACCGTGCTGCCCGAGATCGCCGTGGCTAAGATCCGTGAGGACGCGCCGTTCCAGTCCAGCTGCTACATCGGCTGCGGGGTGACCACCGGCGTCGGCGCGGTGATCAACACCGCCAAGGTCCAGGTGGGTGACAATGTCGTGATCTTCGGGCTCGGCGGGATCGGGCTCAACGTGATTCAGGGCGCGCGGCTGGCTGGTGCCGGCAAGATCATCGGCGTCGACATCAACCCCGACCGCGAGGAATGGGGCCGCAAGTTCGGCATGACCGACTTCCTCAACTCCAGGGGCCTGAGCCGCGAGGACACCGTCGCTGCGATCGTGGCGCTGACCGACGGTGGGGCCGACTATACCTTCGATGCCACCGGCAACACCGAAGTGATGCGCACCGCGCTGGAAGCCTGCCATCGCGGCTGGGGCACCAGTATCATCATCGGCGTGGCCGAAGCCGGCAAGGAAATCTCGACCCGCCCGTTCCAGCTGGTGACCGGCCGCAACTGGCGCGGCACGGCCTTCGGCGGGGCCAAGGGCCGCACCGACGTGCCCAAGATCGTCGACATGTACATGGCCGGCAAGATCCAGATCGACCCGATGATAACCCATGTCATGGGCCTCGAGGAGATCAACACCGCCTTCGATCTGATGCACGCCGGAAAGAGCATCCGCTCGGTCGTCGTGTTCTGAAGGTCCGGCGATTGGGAAAAGGAGAGTTGATATGGCAGATCCGGTGATTTCAGGTAACTTGGCGTTCTCGCATACCTGCCTTGGTGCAAGCGACCTTGCGGCATCGACCGCTTTCTACGACGCGGCTCTTGCTCCGCTCGGCATCAAGAACATGGGGCCGTTCGGGGATAGCTGCTTCCTCTACGGCAAGGACAAGCCGGCGTTTCTGGTGCTGAGGCCCGGCAACGGCGAGGCGCCTTCCGGCAATGGCGTCACGGTCGGCTTCGCCGCGGCCAGCCCGGCCGAGGTCGATGCCTTCCATGCAGCTGGCCTTGCTGCGGGCGGCACCCATGAAGGCGCTGCAGGGCCGCGCGGTCATCTGCCTGGCGCCTATGCCGGCTATCTGCGCGATCCCGCCGGCAACAAGGTTTGCGCCTGAACCTTTGTCTAGCGGGCGTTGACTGGAAAAGGCCGGCGCACATGGCTCCCGTGGCGGAGTGCGCCGGCCTTAAAGTTTCATTCACTTCACCAACCGAGAGTATCACCCATGTTCCGCAGTGTCGTCCTCGGCTCGAATGACATCGAGCGCTCGAAACAGTTTTACGACGCGGTGATGGGCGTGCTTGGTTGCCCGCCGGCCGAGCCCAACTGGCGCGGTGCGCTCGCTTACCGGAACAAGGGTGCCGGGCTGATGATCACCCGGCCGCTCAATGGCGAGCCGGCCTGTGCCGCGAACGGCGGGACGATCGCGCTCGACCTCGACAGCGTGGAGCAAGTCCGCGCGTGGCACGATGCCGGAGTCGCCAATGGCGGTACTTCTGCGGAAGACCCGCCGGGCGAACGGGCCTATCCGACGAACAAGGTCTTTTCCGCCTACCTGCGCGATCCCGACGGGAACAAGCTTTGCGCAATCTATCAGCTGCCCGCCTGACCGCGGCCGGCACCCATTCCCCCCAACCTTCGAGAGAGGATTATCGATGTATACCCACGTAATGGTCGGCACCAATGACATCGCCAAGGCCAAGCAGTTTTACGACGCCTGCTTCACCGCACTGGGCGGCAACGCCGGTGCCGAGCACAACGGCCGCGCCTTCTACCAGCACAACGGCGGCGCCTTCGGCGTCGGTCAGCCGGGCAATGGCGAGCCGGCAACCTCCGCCAATGGCGGCACGATTGGTTTCTCGGCCGAGGGCAAGGAACAGATCGACGCCTGGCACGCCGCCGGCCTCGCCAATGGCGGATCCAGCGAAGGCGATCCGGGACCGCGTCCGCAGGCTCCGGGCAACGCCTATGGCGCCTATCTGCGCGATCCGGACGGCAACAAGCTCTGCGCTTTCTGCCAGTTGGGCTGAGGCACCAAAACATGGAACAGGTCAGCGCCAATCGGTCCCACGGCGGCACGCAGGGGGTCTATACCCACCAGAGCAGCGCCACCGGCACGCCGATGACCTTCTCGGTCTTCGTGCCGGACCATGCACCGGGGGCGAAACTCCCGGTGCTGTGGTACCTCTCGGGGCTGACCTGCACCCACGCCAATGTCACCGAAAAGGGCGAGTTCCGTGCGGCCTGTGGCGAGCATGGAATCATCTTCGTCGCGCCGGACACCAGTCCGCGCGGCGACGACGTGCCGGACGGCGAGGGCTATGACTTCGGCAAGGGCGCCGGGTTCTACGTCGATGCGACCGAGGCACCCTGGTCGACGCATTTCCACATGCGCAGCTACATCGAGCAGGAATTGCCCGCACTGATCGCTGCGGAGTTCCCCATGTCCGACATGGCGCGGCAGGGCATCACCGGCCATTCGATGGGCGGGCACGGCGCACTGACCATCGCGCTGCGAAACCCCGAACGCTTCCGCTCGGTCAGCGCCTTTTCGCCGATCGTCTCACCGCTCAACTGCCCCTGGGGCGAGAAGGCGTTGACCGGCTATATCGGCGCCGACAAGGCGAAATGGCGGGAATATGACGCCTGCGCTCTGATTGAAGACGGCGCGCGGGTTGCCGCCGTGCTGGTTGATCAGGGCGAGGCCGACAACTTCCTCGCCGAGCAGCTCAAGACCCAGCTGCTGGTTGATGCCTGCGCCAAGGCCGGAATCGCCGCGATAATCCGGATGCAGCCGGGTTACGACCATTCCTATAACTTCATATCGAGCTTCCTGGCCGAGCATGTCGCTTGGCATGCGGAGAGACTTCGCTAAGGCGGAGCAATCTGATAGAGAAATCCTTTCAAGAGGATTTCGATGCAGCTCCAGAACCTGCGTTACTTCGTCGCACTCGCCCGGATCCGGCATTTTGCTGGGGCCGCGAGTGCCTGCGGGGTGTCGCAGCCGACGCTTTCGGCGGGACTGGCGGCGCTTGAGCAGGAGCTGGGCAAGCGGCTGGTCGAGCGCGACCGGCGCTTCATCGGCCTGACCGAGCATGGCGAGGCGATCCTGCCCTGGGCGGAGCAGGCGCTGGGTGCAGTGCGCGGGCTGACCCAGGCGGCGGCGACCACCGCGCAGGCGCTGACCGGCGAGTTCCGCCTCTATGCGATCCCTGCGGCTCAGCCGCTGGTCGGCCCGTTCGGACAGGTGCTGCTGCGCGCCAATCCGGGACTGAGCCTGTCCGTCACCAGCGGCACTTCGCGCGAAATCGAGCAAGGCCTGCTGGTCAACGATTACGATGCCGGGCTGACCTATCTCGATCACGAGCCGCCGGCCAACATGCTCACCGCCCCGCTCCACCGCGAGCAATTCGTGGCGATTGCGCGGCGCGGCGGGGAACTGGGCGAGCGGGCTTCGGTCGGTTGGGACGAGCTGGCGGCGCTGCCGCTGTGCCTGCTGCACCAGGGCATGCAGTATCGCCGCATGCTCGATCGCCAGTTTGCGATTCACGGGCTTTCGGCCAATCCGGTGGTGACTGCTGACAACTATGTTTCGCTGTTTTCACTGGTTCGCTCGGGCGATTTCGTCTCGATCGTGCCGGACGTCTACGCTGGCTTGCTCGACGGGCTGGAATGGTGCCGCTTCCTGCCAATCGCCCCCACCTCCGAATTGCGTCGGCTTGGCCTGGTGGTGGTCAACCGCGATCCGCTCGGCGCGATGGCGCGGGCCGGAGTGTCCGCCGCGCAGCAACTCGACTCATTCCGCTTGATAGAGAATTTCTATCAAGCTTCGGACAAATCAATTTGACCTTGAATGCCTCCCCTCGCAGGGGCGAGCCATGACCAAGGCCACTCTCGATCAGATCATCGCCAGCCATGCCGGCCGGGATGGCGCGCTGCTGCCGATCCTGCACGATATCCAGCACGCCTTCGGCTGCGTCGATGCCGCAGCGGAAGCGGCGCTTGCCGCCGCGCTCAACCTCAGCCGGGCCGAAGTGCACGGCGTGGTCAGCTTCTATCACGACTTCACGCCTGACGCCGATCCGCGCCCGGAAGTGCAGGTCTGCCGCGCCGAATCCTGCAAGGCACGCGGGGTCGAGGCGATTATCGGCGCAGCCGAAGCCGCCGCCGGATCGCGGGTGAAGCTCAAGACCGTCTATTGCCTGGGCCTGTGCAGCTCCGGCCCCAACGCCCGCGTGGGCGAACGGGTCTATGCCCGGCTCGATTCTGCGGCCCTCGTCAAACTGGTTGAGAACGCATGACCATCGTCCGCATTTCCGATGACGCGCTGGCGCTGGCCTGCGGCGCCGATGAAGTCGCCGCCGCCTTCGCCAAGGCCGGCTGCACGGTCGAGCGGACCTCGAGCTGGGGCATGCAATGGCTCGAGCCGCTGGTCGAAGTGGACGGCAAGGGTTTCGGCCCCGCCACTCCCGCCGATCTCGCCGCAATCCTTGATGGCAGCAGCGCCAAGGCCATTGGCACAATCGCCGAACACCCCTTCATCGCCAAGCAGCAGCGCCTGACCTTCGCCCGCGCTGGCAAGACCCGCCCGCTCAACCTTGATGACTACGCCGCGACCGGTGGCTGGGCCGGGCTCAATCGCGCCCGCGCCATGTCGGGTGAAGAAGTCGTCGCCGAAGTCCTCGCCTCAGGCCTGCGCGGCCGCGGCGGCGCGGGTTTCCCCGCTGGCATCAAGTGGAAGACCGTGGCCGCCGCGCCGGGTGACCGCAAATACATCGTCTGCAACGCCGACGAGGGCGACAGCGCCACCTTTGCCGATCGCATGCTGATGGAGGGCGATCCCTTCCAGCTGGTCGAAGGCATGACCATCGCCGCTCACGCGGTCGGCGCGGGCAAGGGCTATATCTACGTCCGTAGCGAATATCCCCACGCCATTGCAAAGCTCAATGCGGCGATCGAGCTGGCCAAGGGCATCATTGCACCCTTCGAGCTGGAAGTGCGCGTCGGCGCCGGAGCCTATGTTTGCGGTGAGGAAACCTCGCTGCTCAACTCGATCGAGGGCAAGCGCGGCGAAGTCCGTGCCAAGCCGCCGCTGCCCGCGCTCAAGGGCCTGTTCGGCCGCCCGACCGTGGTCAACAACGTACTGACCCTGGCAGCAATCCCGCATATCCTGACCGAAGGCGGGGCATCGCTTTACGACAGCCTCGGCGTGGCGCGCTCCAAGGGCACCATGCCGATCCAGCTGGCGGGCAACATCAAGCACGGCGGGCTGTTCGAGACGGCTTTCGGGATCACGCTGGGTGAGTTGATCAATGACATCGGCGGTGGCACGGCGACTGGTCGCCCGGTAAAGGCAGTGCAGGTCGGCGGGCCGCTGGGCGCCTATCTCGCGCCCGCGCAGTTCGCCATTCCCTTCGACTACGAAGCCTACGCGGCCGCCGACGCGCTGATCGGCCATGCCGGGCTGACCGTGTTCGACGACAGCGCCGACATGAGCGGCATGGCGCGTTTTGCGATGGAATTCTGCGCGGCGGAAAGCTGCGGCAAGTGCACCCCCTGCCGGATCGGGTCGACCCGCGGGGTTGAGCTGATCGACCGGATCAAGGCCGGCGGCAAGGCCAAGGCCGATGCAGTCGAGGCGCTCCCGCAGATGCACAATGCCCGCAAGTCTGGCCGCAGCCACGGCGAAGAGATCCAGCTGCTCGAAGATCTGTGCGAGACGATGAAGTTCGGCTCGCTCTGCGCGCTGGGCGGTTTCACCCCCTATCCGGTGATGAGCGCGCTCAAGCATTGGCCGGAGGATTTCGCCTGATGCTGATGGGCGCGGTTCTGGCAGGCGGGCAATCCACGCGGTTCGGCAGCGACAAGGCGCTGGCCGAGCTCGGTGGGCGCACGCTGCTGGCCCGCGCGGTCGACCAGCTTTCGGGCTGGTGCGAACAGGTGGTGGTGGTCGGCCGCGAAGAGGCCCCGGCCCTCACGCTGCCCGACTGGCCGCGCGCCGGCATGGGCCCGCTCGGAGGAATCGCCGCAGCGCTGCACATGGCGAGCGACGAGGATTACGATGAGATCCTGACCTGCGGCGTCGATTCTGCGGACTTGCCCGAGGACCTGCCCGAGCTGCTCGGCCCGGCGCCGTCCTATCTGGCGGACCAGCCGGTGATCGGCCGCTGGCCCGCTTCGGTCTCCAAGCAGCTCGACGCGATGCTCGTTGCGGACGGCCGTCATTCGATGCTCCAGTTCGCCGAGGCGATCGGCGCAAGAGCAGTGAATTCGCCTCGCAAATCTGCCAACATCAACACACCCGCCGACCTGTCGGCCCTCGAAGCACGACAAACGGAGAAGCGCCATGGGTTATGAAAGCCAGGCCGATTTCGGCACGCCCGAAGTCCTGTCAGAGACCCTCGTTACGCTGACCATCGATGGCCGCGAGGTCACCGTGCCGCAGGGCACCTCGGTGATGCGCGCTGCGGCGGAAGTGGGCGGGCAGATCCCCAAGCTCTGCGCAACCGACAGCGTCGAGAGCTTCGGCTCGTGCCGGATGTGCCTGATCGAGGTCGACGGGATGCGCGGCACTCCTGCGAGCTGCACCACCCCGGCCGCGCAGGGCATGGTGGTCCACACCCAGACACCGCGACTCGAGAAGATCCGGCGCGGGGTGATGGAACTCTACATCTCCGACCACCCGCTCGATTGCCTGACCTGTTCGGCCAACAATGATTGCGAGCTGCAGGACACGGCGGCTCAGGTCGGCCTGCGCGATGTGCGCTATGGCTATGAGGGTGACAACCACCTCGGGCTGATGACTGACAGCTCCAACCCCTATTTCGATTTCGATCCGTCCAAGTGCATCGCCTGCTCGCGCTGCGTGCGCGCCTGCGACGAGGTGCAGGGCACGTTGGCGCTGACGATCTCGGGTCGCGGTTTTGAATCCAAGGTCAGCGCCGGTCAGGCCGGCGACAATTTCCTCGGTTCGGAATGTGTCAGCTGCGGCGCTTGCGTACAGGCCTGCCCGACCGCGACGCTGCAGGAAAAGGCCGTCAAGGAAATCGGCAAGCCCGAGCGGGCCGTGGTCACTACCTGCGCCTATTGCGGCGTTGGCTGCACCTTCCGTGCCGAAATGCGCGGCGAGCAGCTGGTGCGCATGGTCCCCTGGAAGGACGGCAAGGCCAATCGCGGCCACTCCTGCGTCAAGGGCCGTTTTGCCTGGGGCTATGCCAACCATCAGGACCGCGTGACCAAGCCGATGATCCGCGATTCGATCGATGAGCCCTGGCGGATCGTCAGCTGGGAAGAGGCGCTTGGCTATACCGCCACCCGACTCCAGGACATCAAGGCCAAGCACGGCGCCCGCGCGCTGGGTGGGATCACCTCGAGCCGCTGCACCAATGAGGAAACCTTCCTCGTCCAGAAGCTGATCCGTGCGGGCTTCGGCTCGAACAATGTCGACACCTGCGCCCGCGTCTGCCATTCGCCGACCGGTTATGGCCTGTCGAAGACCTTCGGCACCAGCGCCGGCACGCAGGATTTCGACAGCGTGATGGACAGCGATGTGATGCTGCTGATCGGCGCCAACCCGACCGACGGCCACCCTGTTTTCGCCTCGCGCATGAAGCGCCGGCTGCGTCAGGGCGCCAAGCTGATCGTGATCGATCCGCGCCGGATCGATCTCGTCCGTTCGCCCCATATCGAAGCGGCGCATCACCTGCCGCTGCAGCCCGGCACCAATGTCGCCGTGCTCACCGCCATGGCCCATGTCATCGTTACCGAAGGGCTGGCCGACGAAGCCTTCATTAAGGAACGCTGCGACTGGGATGAATATCAGGACTGGGCACAGTTCGTCTCCGAGCCGCGTCATTCCCCCGAGACGCTTGAACCGGTTACTCGCGTTCCCGCCGAGGAACTGCGCAAGGCTGCGCGGCTGTTTGCCACCGGCGGCCCCGGTTGGGATTCAGCCCAGAGAGGCAAGGCAAACTCCGCGATCTATTACGGGCTGGGCGTGACCGAGCACAGCCAGGGCAGCTCGACCGTGATGGCGATCGCCAATCTCGCGATGGTCACCGGCAACATCGGCCGGCGCGGCGTCGGCGTGAACCCGCTGCGCGGTCAGAACAACGTGCAGGGCGCCTGCGACATGGGCAGCTTCCCGCATGAACTGCCCGGCTATCGCCACATCTCGGGCGAGGCCGTCCGCAAGCAGTTTGAAGCGGACTGGGGCGTCGAGCTCGATCCGGAACCCGGCCTGCGCATCCCCAACATGCTCGATGCCGCAGTCGATGGCAGCTTCCGCGCGCTTTACGTGCAGGGCGAGGACATCCTCCAGTCCGATCCCAACACGCATCACGTGGCCGCCGGGCTCAAGGCGATGGAACTGGTCATTGTCCACGACCTGTTCCTCAACGAGACCGCGAATTACGCGCATGTGTTCCTGCCGGGTTCGACCTTCCTCGAGAAGAACGGCACCTTCACCAACGCCGAGCGCCGCATCCAGATGGTCCGCAAGGTGATGGAACCGGCCAATGGGCTGGAGGACTGGGAAGTTACCCAGGCGCTGGCCAATGCCATGGGGTTGGGCTGGACCTATACCCACCCCAGCCAGGTGATGGACGAGATCGCCCGCCTGACGCCGACCTTCGCCGGGGTCTCCTTCGCGCGGCTCGATGCCGAAGGCTCGCTGCAGTGGCCGGTCAACGACAAGGCGCCCAATGGCTCGCCGATCATGCACGTTGATGGCTTCGTGCGCGGCAAGGGCAAGTTCATGGTGACGGACTATGTCCCGACCGACGAGAAGACCGGGCCGCGTTTCCCGCTGCTGCTGACCACGGGGCGCATTCTCAGCCAGTACAACGTCGGCGCGCAGACGCGGCGCACGCCCAACACCGTCTGGCACCCGGAAGACCTGCTCGAAATGCATCCGACCGATGCCGAAAACCGGGGCCTCAAGGATGGCGACTGGGCGCGGCTCGCCAGCCGCACCGGCGAAACCACCCTGCGCGTGACCGTGACCGATCGCGTTGCCCCGGGGGTGGTCTACACCACCTTCCACCACCCCGCGACGCAGGCCAATGTCGTCACCACCGAGTTTTCCGACTGGGCGACCAATTGCCCGGAATACAAGGTGACCGCAGTGCAGATCGTGCCGTCCAACGGCCCGACCGACTGGCAGGAAGGCTACGCCAGCTGGTCCGAGAAGAGCCGGCGCATCCTGGCCGAGGCGGCGGAGTAGATCATGGAAATCGAGCGTCTCAACTACATGGCCAACCAGATCGCCCGGAACTTGGCGATGCAAGGCGAAGCGACCGCAGTTTCGGCCACTTACCAGCACCTCGCCGATTTCTGGGATCCGCGGATGAAGGCGGCGATCCTGGCGAGCGACCGTGCCGGGCTCGATCCGATCGCGAAGGCGGCGGTGGAGAAGCTCGCGGCCTGAGAGCCGCGCAAAGCAGGGTCTCAGGGGTCGGTAAAGTCGGCCAAGCGGCCTTCCATCTGCGCATGCACCGCTTCCATCT
>CANJSX010000005.1 GCA_947477055.1 Sphingomonadaceae bacterium
AAGGTCGTGCAGTTCGCCGTCCTGTTCGGCAAAACGCCCGAACGAGGGGTGCGACAGGCCCGGCTGCATCTCGCTGGCCAGCGCACGCAGCTGTTCGAGCTGGGCTGCATCCATCCGCGTCGCCGCCAGCCGCGCCGCGTGGGGCTCAAGCTGGAGTCGGACTTCGTAGAGTTCGTTGAACTGGCGCCGGGTCAGCTTGGGAGCGCTGTGATAGCCGGCATAGTGGCGCTTGGTCACCAGCCCCATCACTTCAAGCTGGCGCAGCGCCTCGCGGATCGGCGTCTGCGAGACGCCCAGTTCGCGCGCGAGGCTGTCGATCGAGATCCGCGTATCGGGCGGGATCCGCAGCGAAAGGATATCGCGGCGCAGGATGTGCAAGACCTCTTCGGCGAAGCCCTGATCGCGCTTGATCGGACGGCGCAGGTCCACCACATTTTCAGATGATCCGGTACTTGCCATGGTCCGTTCCAGTCCTTCGTCCGGTAAGATAGGCGCAAGGGCTTCAATGTCACCAGCAAATCACCTGACTTGGTCCAGAACCGCCTTTGCCTGCCGCCTGAAGCAATTCAGCCAGCCGCGCCGCTTGCAGGGCGCAATCAGCCCGGAGTGGACAGGACCAGCGCAGCCTCGATTGCGGCATGACGCTTCTGGGTGATCGGCAGGAACTCGGGATGCGGGAAGACGTATAGCCGCCTCTCGCGCATCGCCCCGACGCAGAGTTCGCCCACCGCCAGAGGATCGCGCCACATCGGCCCCGGTGCGGGTGGCTCACCCGTCAGCGCCTCGTTTTCCACTTCGAGAAAGGCTGCGCTGGCCTCGCCATAGGTTGCGGGGCGCAGCAGCGCGGCCTGATGGATGTTGGTGGTGACCGGTCCGGGGCAGAGCACGGAAACGCCGATGGGGGTTTCTGCAAGGTCGAGCGCGAGATGCTCGGTAGCCAGCACCACGGCGGCCTTGGCGGCGGCATAGATGCCGCGCAGCGGGCGTGCCGGGATGAAGGGAGCAAGGCTGGCGGTATTGAGGATCGCGGCAGGCAGGTCATGGGCGCGCAGCCGCGGCAGACCGAGCACCAGCCCATTGATCACGCCCCCAAGGTTGACGTCGACCCCCCAGTCCCAGTCGGCGAAGCTGGCTTCCACGATCGGGCCGTTGATCCCGACCCCGGCGTTGTTGACCAGCACCCGCAGCGCACCGAAGCGCGCCTCGGCGGCATCCAGCGCGGCGGCGAAGCCGGTGCGGTCGGTCACGTCGAGCTTCAAGGGCAGGCAACGGTCGCCCCAGCCCTCGCGGGCCGCAAGTTCCACAGCTTCCGCAAGGTGATCCTCACGCAGGTCGGCCAGTGCGAGGCAGGCGCCTTGGGCGGCCAGCGCCCGGGCGATCCCCAGCCCGATCCCGCTCGCTCCGCCGGTGATGAAGGCCAGCGCTCCCTTGAAATCCTGCATCAAACCCCCTCCACTATGCACTGCACTATTGCCGCCTGAAACCATGCGAGGCTAGAGCGTGATGACATGGACCAAGTCGATCTCTTCCACGCCGAACCCGGTTCGAACAGCCTGAAAGTGCTGCAGGCGATCCATGAAAAGGGTGTGCCCTTCACCAGCCATTACATCAACCTGACCAAATTCGAGCAGCACGATCCCGCCTATCTCGCGATCAACCCGGCCGGGCAGGTGCCCGCGCTGTGCCACAAGGGGCGGATCCTGACCGAGTCGACGGTGATCAACGAATATATTGACGCGGTGTTTGACGGCACGCCGCTGCGCCCGTCCGACGAGTTCGAGCGCGCGCAGATGCGGATCTGGACCAAATATGTCGACGAGGTGTTCCGCCCGGCGCTGAGCTTCCTCGCCTGGCACCGGGTGATCCCGGGCATGGTTGCCAGCCTTTCGCCGGAGGAGTTCGAGGCCAAGCTCGGCCGCATCCCGCTGCGCGAAAAGCGCGACAAGTGGCGGCTGGCGGCGAGCGGCGGCTTTGCCGAGCACTACCTGGCGACCTGGCGGTTCCAGCTTGAGGACACCGCACGGCGGATCGAGGCGGCGCTGGCCGAGGGCGACTGGCTGGTCGGACAGGCCTTCAGCCTCGCGGATATCGCGGTGTTTGCCATGGCGATCTCGATGCCCAGGACTTACTCCGAATTCGTCAATGCCACTGCCACACCCCGGATGCTGGACTGGCTCGAGCGGATGGCCGCCCGCCCCGGTGTCGCCGCCGCCCTGGCCATGCCCAACCACAGTGGGCTTCAATCGTAATTAGTTGATTGTGCAATAATTGCAATCCGCAAGAAATCGGGGCAGGTGACGCGGATGAGCAGCACCAGAAAGACGCCCAAGTGGGATCGCGGCAAATTCGTCCAGTATGGCAAGGGCAACTCCTCGCCGGAGATGACGCTCACCGTGCAGATGGTGCTGGCCGCGCGGCGCTGGCGCTCGCTGCTTGACGAGCATTTGCGCCCGATCGGTCAGAGCGCGGCCCGGATGGAAGCGATGGCAGCGATCTACGCCTCGCCCCCGCTCAGCCCGCAGGTCGATGTCGCCCGGCGGCTGCGGATCGAAGGCCCGACCCTGACCCGGATGCTCGACTCGCTGGAACGGGATGGGCTGGTCGAGCGCCTGCCCGACAAGACCGACCGGCGCACCAAGCTGCTGCGCCTGACCCCGCTCGGGGAAGCGACCCTTGAGGAGATCTTCCGCATCTGCGACGAATTGCGGATGAAGCTGGTGGACGGCTACTCGGAGGATGAGATCAAGGCTCACGGCGCCTTCCTGCGCGACCTGATGGGCCGGATCGACCGGGGGTTGCAGGACTAATTCCCGACTTTCTGACTGCCGCACCCTTGCAAGGGACTGGCGACCATCCCTATTTTTGCCGTTCTTTCGGAGAATGAATACCCATGACCACCCATACGACCCGCATGCTGATCATCGGATCGGGGCCGGCCGGACTTTCGGCGGCGATCTACGGCGCGCGTGCGGGGATGCAGCCGATCGTGGTGCAGGGCCTCCAGCCCGGCGGCCAGCTGACCATCACCACCGATGTCGAGAACTATCCCGGCTTCCGCGATGTGATCCAGGGCCCATGGCTGATGGAGGAAATGCAGGCGCAGGCCGAGCATGTCGGCACGCGGATGCTGTGGGACACCATCACCGAGGTCGACCTTTCCGCCTCGCCGTTCCGCGCGGTGGGCGATAGCGGCGACATCTATGAGGGCGATACGCTGGTGATCGCCACCGGCGCGCAGGCCAAGTGGCTGGGCGTGCCGGGCGAGCAGGAACTGTCGGGCAAGGGCGTTTCGGCCTGCGCCACCTGCGATGGCTTCTTCTATCGCGGCAAGAAGGTAGTGGTGATCGGCGGCGGCAACACTGCGGTCGAGGAAGCACTCTATCTCACCAACCACTCGCAGGACGTGACCTTGATCCACCGCCGCGATTCGCTGCGCGCCGAGAAAATCCTGCAGGACCGGCTGCATGCCCATCCCCACATCAAGGTGTTGTGGAACAAGGCAGTCGACAGCTTCGACGGCGGCGACACCGGCCTGACCGGGGTCGCGCTGACCGATACGGTGACCGGCGAGAAGAGCGTCGAGCCCACGCAAGGCGCCTTCGTCGCAATCGGCCATGCCCCCGCGACCGAACTGTTCAAGGACCAGCTGGAAGTCGATGGCAGCGGCTATCTGATCGTCGAACCCGGCACGCCGAAAACCGCGATCCCCGGCGTCTTCGCCTGCGGCGACGTGATGGACCACATCTATCGCCAGGCGGTCACCGCCGCCGGCACCGGCTGCATGGCCGCGCTCGATGCGGAGCGGTTCCTGGCGACGCGTCAATTTGCGGCAGGAAAGGCTTGAGACGATGCTGACTGGCAAGGGCAACCCCACACAAGCGGTGCACGCGAACGGCACCGTCGCCGATGCGATCGTCGCCGTGTTGCTGCGTGAGGGGGTGGAGATCGTGTTCGGTTATCCCCGCAACGCCATTCTCGAAGCAGCGGCGCGGGCGGGCCTGCGCACCGTGATCGTGCGGCAGGAGCGCACCGGCTTGCATATGGCCGATGCGATGAGCCGGATGAGCCGGGGCGGCAAGATGGGCGTCTTCGTGATGCAGCAGGGGCCGGGCACCGAGAACGCCTTTGGCGGCGTGGCGCAGGCCTTTGCGGATTCGGTGCCGGTGCTGGTGATGCCGCAGGGCTATGCCCGGGCGCAGGCGCATGTCCCGTTCAATTTCAACGCAGTGCGATCACTGGCGAGCGTGTCCAAGCATGCCGAGCCGCTGACTGCGCCGGACCAAGTTGGCCCGGTGCTGCGCCGCGCCTTTGCCATGCTCCGCAATGGCCGCCCGCAACCGGTGGTGATCGAGCTGCCATACGATGTGATCGACCAGCCCTATCCGGGCACCCTCGACTACGTCCCCGGCAAGGTCGCGAAGAGCCAGCCGAGCCAGGACGCGATCGAGGCGGCGGCTGAGCGGCTGGTCGCGGCCAAGGAACCGGCAATTTATGCCGGGCAGGGCATCCATTGGTCGGAGGCCTATGCCGAATTGCAGGCGCTGGCCGAGCATCTCGCGATCCCGGTGATGACCAGTCTTCCGGGCAAGAGCAGCTTCGACGAGACCCATCCGCTTGCGCTGGGCTCGGGCGGGCATGGCATCAACGGCTGCGTGCGCCGCTGGCTTGATGAGTGCGATCTGCTGCTCGGCGTCGGCTGCAGCTTTACCGCGACCGCCTTCGGGCTCGCCATTCCGGCGGGCAAGCCGGTAATCCACGCCACGCTCGATCCGATGGATATCGACAAGAGCGTGCCCTGCGAGGTGGCGCTGGTCGGCGATGCCAAGCTGACACTGGCGGCGTTGCTCGAGGCGGTGAAGCGCCGGGTTCCCGCGCCGCGCGACAATGCACCGGTGGCTGCGCGGATCAAGGCGGTCGAGGCCGAATGGTTCGAGAAATGGCGCGCCAAGGCCGAGCAGGAGAGCACCCCGCTCAGCCCCTATCGCGTGCTGGCCGAGCTGCAGCGGGTGGTGGCAAGCCATCCCGGCAAGGACAATGTCATCATCACCCACGATGCCGGCAGCCCGCGTGACCAGCTAGTACCGTTCTGGAAGAGCACCGCGCCACACAGCTTCATCGGCTGGGGCAAATCGACCCAGCTCGGCTACGGGCTGGGCCTTGCCATGGGCGCCAAGCTGACTTTCCCGGAAAAGCTCTGCATCAATGTCTGGGGCGATGCCGCGATCGGCTTTACCGGCACCGACCTCGAGACCGCCGCGCGCGAGCGGGCGCCGATCCTCTCGATCCTGCTCAACAATTCGGCGATGGCCAACGAGCTAGACATCATGCCGGTCGCCACCGAACGCTTCCGCGCCACCGACATCTCCGGCGATTACACCATGTTCGCCCGTGCGCTGGGGTGCCATGCCGAACGGGTCGAACGTCCGGAAGACATCGCCCCCGCCCTGCTCCGCGCCATCGCCGCGACCGAGGCGGGCCAGCCGGCGCTGCTGGAATTCATCACCGAACAGGAAACCAAGATTTCGCGGGGGTAAGCTTCAGGCCTTGAGGTCGGTCCATTCCGGATGTTTCTCGAAGGCAGCGGCGACATAGGAGCATTGCGGCACCACCTTGAAGCCATGCGCGTGGGCATCCGCAATCAGCGCCGCGACTAGCTTCCCTGCCACCCCGCGCCCGCCGATTGCGGGCGGGACCAGTGTGTGTTCGGCGACACGGGCTCCGCCGCGTTCGACCCAGGTCAGCCGGCCGATATGCGTGCTGCCGAAAACATGGGCATGGTACTCGCCATGGCTGCCGTGTTCGTGCCGGGTAATCGTCACTTCTTCCATCGCATAGCTCCACGCTTGACGGCACGGCCCGCGCCTTCCATCCGATATGGTCATGCAGTTCCTCTCCGACAATGCCGCCTCGGTCCATCCGAAAGTATGGGAGGCCATGCGCGCCGCCGATGCGCCCGATGCGCCTTATGACAACGATGCCATCAGCCAGCGGCTCGACGAGGCCTTCTCCGTGCTGTTCGGGCGGCCCTGTGTCGCGCTGTGGGTCGCGACGGGGACCGCGGCCAACTGCCTGGCTCTGGCGGCCATGGCGCCGCCGCACGGCGGAGTGATCTGCCACCGCGAAGCCCATATCGAAACCGACGAATGCGGCGCGCCCGGTTTCTATACGCACGGCGCCAAGCTGATCCTGGCCGAGGGCGAGGGCGCAAAGCTCTCCCCCGCGACCATCGCGGCGGCGATCGGCGCGATCCGCAAGGATATCCATCAGGTCCAGCCGCAGGCGATGTCGATCACGCAGGCCAGCGAATATGGCCGCTGCTACACCCCCGCTGAAGTGTTGGAAGTCTGCGCCACTGCGCGCGCCCACGGGCTGGCGATCCACATGGATGGCGCGCGCTTCGCCAATGCCGTGGCATTCCTCGGCTGTTCCCCGGCGCAGGCCGCCGGCGATGTTGATGCGCTGACTTTCGGCTGCGTCAAGAATGGCGGATTGGGAGCGGAAGCGCTGGTGCTGTTCGATCCAGCCCTGGCCGATGTCGTGCGGCTGCGCCGCAAGCGGGCCGGGCACCTCCAGTCGAAGGGTCGCTTCCTCGCCGCGCAGGTGCTGGCGATGATCGAGGACGGGCTCTGGTTGGCCAATGGCCGCGCCGCCAACGCCGCCGCGGCAGAAATCGCCGCCGCCGCGGGTAGCCGGTTGATGCACCCGGTCGAGGCCAACGAGATCTTCCTCCTCGCCACCCCGGCCGAGCGCGCAGGGCTGCGAGCACAGGGTTTCGCCTTCTATGACTGGGGCGCAGATGCAGCCCGACTAGTCACCGCCTGGAACAGCCGCGACGAGCACGTCACCGCCCTCGCCCGCGCCATCGCTGCGCTGTGACGGGCGTCCGGCCCTCCAGCCTGCGGCTGATCGCCGCCTTCAGCATCGTCGCCCTGATCTGGGGATCGACCTGGCTGGTGATCAAGGATCAGGTCAGCGTCGTCCCGGCGACCTGGACGGTGGCCTTCCGCTTCATCCTCGCCGGAATCGCCATGGCCGGGCTGGCGGCCCTGCGGGGCGAGAGCCTGCGCCTGCCGCCCTCTGCTCTGCGCCTGGCAGCGCTGATCGGGATCGCCCAGTTCACCTGCAACTTCCAGCTGGTCTACCAGTCCGAACGTCACCTCACCTCGGGCATCGTCGCGGTGCTCTATGCCCTGCTGATGGTGCCGAATGCGCTCGCCGCCTGGGTCTTCCTGCGCCAGCCGGTGAGCCGGCGCTTCCTGGCCGGTTCGGCTATCGCCATCGCCGGGATCGCGCTCCTGCTGGTCCACGAATACCGCCTCGCTCCGCCGGAGGGATCGATCCTGCTCGGCGTGGCGCTGGCCTTCGGGGGGCTGGTTTTCGCTTCGGTCGCCAATGTGCTGCAGGCCACGCCAGAGGCGCGGGACGTGCCGCTGGTGCCGATGCTGGCCTGGGCGATGATCTTCGGGGCGCTGGCCGATGTCGTACTGGCCCTCGCGATCGACGGCGCGCCGGTGTTCGATCCGCGGCCGCAATACTGGGCCGGGCTGGCCTATCTCGCCGTGATCGGCTCGGTGCTGACCTTCCCGCTCTATTTCCTGCTGATCCGCGAGCTGGGTGCGGGGCGCGCGGCCTATAATGGCGTGGTGGTGCCGATTATCGCCATGGCGCTCTCGACCCTGTTCGAAGGCTATCACTGGGCCTTGCTGGCGGCGGGCGGTTCGGCGCTCGCAATGGCTGGCTTGCTGGTGGCGCTATCCGGCCGTAAGCAGCGCGCGTAGTCCCTCGCGGTAGCTCGGAAAGCGCGTTTCCCAGCCCAGCACTCGCCGAGCCTTGCCATTCGCAACGCGGCGGTTCTCGGCATAGAAGGCGCGGGCTTGCGGGGAGAGGCCGGCTTGATCGAGCGAAAGCAGCGGCGGCGGAGCAAGCCTGAGCAGGCGGCAGGCCTCCTCGATCACCGCATTCTGGCTGGCGGGCTCGTCATCGGCGATGTTGTAGGCCCCCGGCGGTGCATCCAGCGAGGCCAGTGCTGCGCTGACGATGTCCTCGACATGCACCCGGCTGAACACCTGCTCCGGCAAGTCGATGCGATGCGCCAGCCCCGTCCGCACCCGCTCGAATGCGCTGCGCCCCGGTCCGTAGATACCTGGCAGGCGCAGCACCCGCGCGCCGCGCTCCAGCCACGCGGCATCGGCCTGCGCCCGGGCCGAGCGTCGTCCAGTGCCGATTGGCGTGCTTTCGTCCACCCAGGCGCCGCCAGTGTCGCCATAGACGCCGGTGGAGGAGAGGTAGCACAGCCACTTGCCGGCCAGCGCATCGCCGTAGGTGGCCAGGCCCGGGTCCGTGCCTTCACCTCCGGGCGGTACCGATGACAGCACATGGCTCGCATCGGTCAGCGCCATCCGCACCCCGCCCGAGTCGTCGAATCGCAGCGTCCCGTCGCGCCCGGTGGAGACGACTTCCCAGCGCCGCGCTGCAAAGGCGGCGGCGATCCGGCTGGCGGTGTAGCCCAGCCCGAAGATGAAAAGGCGCTGCATCGCCAATTCCTTTAGCGCCCCGGCTGGCAATCGGAAGCGGCTTGGCTAGAAGGGGCTCATGGACATGCAAGCTACCCCGGAAGCCGCCCCGCCCGTGATCCGCCGCGAAGACTATCGCCCGCCCGCCTGGCTCATCCCGGAGATTGCACTCAACTTCGCCCTCGGGGTCGACAAGACCGCTGTGAACTCGCGCCTTTCCGTCCGCCGCCACCCGGCCTGTGACGGCGACGCCACCATCCGCCTCAATGGCGATGGCCTTACCGCGCGCTCGGTCAAGGTCGATGGGGCCGAGATCAACGCCTGGCGGATGGACGGCGACGACCTGCTGATCTACCTTGCCGGCGATGCCCATGAGATCGAGCTCGAAACGCTGATCCTCCCGGCGAGCAATACCCAGCTGATGGGCCTCTATGCCTCGAACGGGATGCTCTGCACCCAGTGCGAGGCCGAAGGCTTTCGCCGCATCACCTTTTTCCCCGACCGGCCCGACGTGCTCTCGACCTACAAAGTGCGGATGGAGGGCGACAAGGCGGCCTTCCCGGTGCTGCTCTCCAACGGCAATTGCACCGCCAGCGGGGCGGGCGATAACGGGCGCCACTGGGCCGAATGGTACGATCCCTGGCCCAAGCCCTGCTATCTCTTCGCGCTGGTGGCCGGCGATCTCGTCGCCAATTCGGATAGCTTCACCACAATGAGTGGCCGCGAGGTCGATCTCAACATCTGGGTGCGGGAAGGCGATCAGGATCGCACCCATCACGCCATGGCCGCGCTCAAGGCCTCGATGAAGTGGGACGAGGAAGCCTTCGGCCGCGAATACGATCTCGACCTGTTCAACATCGTCGCGGTCGCGGACTTCAACATGGGGGCGATGGAGAACAAGGGCCTCAACGTCTTCAACACTCGCTACATCCTCGCCGACCCCGAGACCGCCACCGATGGCGATTACGACGGGATCGAGGGCGTGGTCGGCCACGAGTATTTCCACAACTGGTCGGGCAACCGCGTGACCTGCCGCGACTGGTTCCAGCTCAGCCTCAAGGAAGGCTTCACCGTGCTGCGCGACCAGCTGTTCAGCGCCGCGATGGGCTCCGAACCGGTCAAGCGGATCGAGGACGTGCGGGTGCTGCGCTCGGCCCAGTTCCCCGAGGATTCAGGGCCGCTCGCCCATCCGATCCGGCCCGATGCCTATCAGGAGATCTCGAACTTCTATACCGCGACGGTCTATAACAAGGGCGCCGAGGTGATCCGCATGATGCGGACCATGGCCGGGCCGGAACGCTTCCGCCAGGGCTGCGACCTCTATTTCGAGCGCCACGACGGCGAGGCGGCGACCTGCGAGGATTTCGTCCGCGCGATCGAGGACGGGGCCGGGCTGGACCTCAAGCAGTTTCGCCTGTGGTACGCGCAGGCCGGCACCCCGCAGGTGAAGGCGCGGCTTTCGCACGCAGGCGAGACGGCGACGCTGCGCCTCGAGCAGACCGTTCCGGTGACCCCGGCCCAGAGCGACAAGCAGCCGATGCCGGTCCCGCTGCGGCTCGCCCTGTTCGACCGGGCGACCGGGAAACACGCAGGCGAACAGCTGGTCACGCTCGACAAAGCTGAAGTCGGCTTGAGTTTCAAGGGATTCGCCGCCCCGCCGGTCTTGTCGATCAATCGCGGCTTCTCCGCACCCGTCGCAATTGATGCCGACCTGACCCGCGAGGATCTGGTCTTCCTCGCTGCGCATGATGACGATCCCTTCGCCCGCTATGAGGCGTTGCAAAGCCTGGTGGTGCAGCATCTCGTCGGCGCGGTCAGCGGTGGCCTGTCCGGCAATGAGCGCTCGGCAGGAGAGGAAGCGATCGCGCGCGCGCTCGGCGCGGTGCTTGGCGACAAGGCGCTCGACAACCTGATGCGCGGCGAGCTGCTGATCCTGCCGGGCGAAGTCTACATCGCCGAACAGCTGCTGCTGAGCGATCCCGGCCGGATCCGCGCCGAACGCGAGGCGCTAAAGCAAGCGGTCGCCCGCACCCTGCACGAGCGCCTGATCGCGCTGCATGACCGGGCCAGCGCCGTGCCCTACTCGCTCGATGCCGCCGCGCGCGGGGCGCGCAAGGTCAAGACCCAGGCGCTGGTCTATCTCGCCGCAGGCGCTCCCGGCGAAGCTGCGACACGCGCCGCCGCGCAATATCGCGCGGCCACCAACATGACCGACCGGCAAGGCGCGCTGATGGTGCTGTGCGGGCTCGACACACCGCTGCGCGAGGAGATGCTGGCGGAATTCCACACCCGCTTCGCCGGCAATGCGCTGGTGGTCGACAAGTGGTTCTCGCTCCAGGCCGGATCGCTGCACCCCGCCGTGCTCGATCATATCAAGGCGCTGGCCGGGCATGGCGACTTCACCATGGCCAACCCCAACCGGGTCCGCGCACTCTATATGGCGGCGGCGATGAACTCGGGCGCGTTCCATGTCGCCGACGGCGCCGGTTACCGCATGATCGCCGACCTGATCCTCGCGCTCGACCCGCTCAACCCGCAGACGGCGGCGCGCTTCGTCGCCCCGCTCGGCCGCTGGCGGCGGATAGAGTCGGGCCGGGCGGCGCAGATGAAGACCGAGCTGGAACGGATCGCCGCCGCCCCGAATCTGTCACGCGACACGCTGGAGCAGGTGAGCAAGAGCCTTGGCTGAAGCGCTCCCCGTCGTCCGGGCCGGATGCCTCGCCGGGGTGCCACACGGCTTCCTCGGACGGCGCGGAGGCATTTCGAGCGGCGATGTCGCCGGGCTCGACATGGGCACGCGGGTGATGAACCCGGCCGACCCGCGCATGGTCCCGGTTGCCGAGAACCGCCGGCGCGGCATCGCTGCGGTGTTGCCCGGTGCGCGGCTGGTGACGGTCTATCAGGTCCATTCGGGGGACTGCGTGGTCGCTGGCGACTGGGACGAGGCGAACCGGCCCCACGCCGATGCACTGGTGACCGACCGGCCGGGACTGCTGCTCGGCATCCTCACCGCCGATTGCGCGCCGGTGCTGCTTGCCGATACCGAGGCCGGCGTGGTTGGCGCGGCGCATGCCGGCTGGAAGGGCGCTCTCGCCGGGGTGACGGATAGCACCATCGTGGCAATGGAGCAGCTCGGCGCCCGGCGCGAGCGGATCACTGCCGCAATCGGCCCCTGTATCGCCCAGGTCAGCTACGAAGTGGACGAGGGCTTTGCCGGAAGATTCCTCGCTGCCGACCCGGCCAACGCGGGTTTCTTCACGCCGGGACGCGTGGGCCATCGCCAGTTCGATCTGGAGGCCTATGTCGCGCAGCGCCTGCGCGGCGCGGGAATCGGCGTGGTCGAACCACTTGGAATCGATACCTATTCCAACGAGGGCGGCTATTTTTCCTACCGCCGTGCGACCCATCGCGGGGAAGCAGACTATGGCCGGCAGATCGCCTTGATCGGTCTTACTTGAGAGGGTGTCGCAAAAGCCGAAAAAGGCGATTGGCAGGCCAAATTTTCGCGTCTATCAGGCCGGCCAAGTAGGCACCCGCCACCGGTCTATCCTGTGGGGCTGGCAACGGGTTCGCAGGGTAATACCGGTTACAATCTTTTCGGACCGCGCGCCGACCGGCACGCGGTCAATCAATCGAGGCAAGGTCAACCATGGCACACGATGCGGGCACTGACACTCCGGACCACGTGGCCGGAGATGGAGTGCGTCGGCGCGATTTCATCAACATCGCAGCAGTTAGCGCCGCCGGCGTCGGCGGAATTGCCACGCTGATTCCCCTGATCAGCCAGATGGCCCCTTCGGCCGACGTGCTCGCCGAGAGCTCGACCGAAGTGGACATCGGCGCGATCGCGCCGGGCCAGTCGATCAAGGCCGTGTTTCGCAAGCAGCCGGTGTTCATCCGCAACCTGACCCCGGAAGAGATCAAGAAGGCCGAAGACGTGGACGTCGCCAGCCTGCGCGATCCCCAGACACTCGCGGAGCGGACCAAGGAAGGCCATGAGAACTGGCTGATCACCATGGGCGTCTGCACCCATTTGGGCTGCGTCCCGCTTGGCGCAAGCGAAGGCGAGGTCCGCGGCGAGTTTGGTGGCTATTTCTGCCCTTGCCATGGTTCGTCCTACGATACCGCTGCGCGCATCCGGAAGGGCCCCGCCCCGAGGAACCTCGAAGTGCCGACTTACGAATTCGTGACGGACACCGTCGTCAAGATCGGCTGACGCCAGAAGAGAGATTAGAGGCAGGACACCATGAGCTTTCCCTGGGCCAACGAATACAAGCCGAGTCATCCCCTGATGCAGTGGCTGGACGAAAAGCTGCCGCTGCCGCGCTTCGTCTACAACGCAATCGGCGGCGGCTATCCGGTTCCGCGCAACCTCAACTACATGTGGAATTTCGGCGTGCTCGCCGGCTTCTGCCTGATGTTGCAGATCGTCACCGGCGTGGTGCTGGCGATGCATTATGCCAGCAGCGCCTCGCTCGCCTTCGATTCGACCGAGCACATCATGCGCGACGTCAACTGGGGCTGGCTTATGCGCTATGGCCACGCCAACGGCGCGGCGGCCTTCTTCGTGGTGATCTACCTCCACATCTTCCGTGGCTTCTATTACGGCTCCTACAAGGCCCCGCGCGAGATGGTGTGGCTGCTCGGCGTGGTGATCTTCCTGCTGATGATGGCCACCGCCTTCATGGGCTACGTCCTCCCCTGGGGCCAGATGAGCTTCTGGGGAGCGCAGGTCATCACCGGGTTGTTCGGCGCGATCCCGCTGGTGGGTGAACCGCTGCAGCATTGGCTGCTCGGCGGCTTCGCGCCCGATAACGCCACGCTCAACCGCTTCTTCTCGCTGCACTTCCTGCTGCCCTTCGTGATCGCGGCGGTGGTTGTGCTGCATATCTGGGCGCTGCACATCCCCGGCTCCTCAAACCCGACCGGGGTCGAGGTGAAGAGCGAGAGCGACACTCTGCCGTTCCACCCCTATTACACGGCCAAAGACGGCTTCGGGCTTTCGGTATTCCTGCTGATCTACTGTGCGGTGCTGTTTTTCGCGCCGAACATGCTGGGTCACCCGGACAATTACATCCCGGCCAACCCGATGCAGACCCCGGCGCATATCGTGCCCGAATGGTATTTCTGGCCGTTCTACGCGATCCTCCGCGCCTTCACGACGGACTTCATCCTGGAAGCCAAGCTGTGGGGCGTGCTGGCCATGTTCAGCGCGATCCTGGTGTGGTTCTTCCTGCCCTGGCTCGATCGCTCGCCGGTCCGCTCGGGCAATTTCCGCCCCACCTTCCGCAAGTTCTTCTGGGTGCTGTGCCTCGATGTGCTGGTGCTGGGCTATTGCGGCGGCGCGCCAGCAGAAGAGCCCTATCTGATGGTCAGCCAGATTGCGTCGATGTACTACTTCCTCCACTTCCTCGTCATCCTGCCGATCGTCTCCTCGATCGAACGGCCCGATCCGCTGCCATTTTCGATCACCGAGGCGGTGCTGGGTGCTGACGAAGCTGCGGCCCTCAAGGCCTGAGACGAGACGGAAAGAGACGAAACCATGATCCGCATCTTCTCCATCCTCGCCGGGCTGGCCTTCACCTTCGTGCTGGCCGTGTCCTTCGTGTTCGAGGCCATCGGCACGGCGCATGAGGGCCTGCCGAAATCGGCCGAACGGGATTTCCACGAGCATCCCAAGGCGCTGAAGCTCTCGACCGATGGCCCCTTCGGCCATTTCGAACGGCAGCAGCTGCAGCGCGGTTTCCAAGTCTACAAGGAAGTCTGCGCCGCGTGTCACTCGCTGCGTCAGGTGGCCTTCCGCGACCTGACCGCGCTGGGCTATCGCGCCAATGAAGTGAAGGCGATCGCCAAGAGCTACCAGATCCCGGTCTACAATAACGCCACGGGCGAGTTGAAGAACCGCGACGGCCTGGCCACCGACCATTTCCCGCCGGTGGTTTATGCGGGGCAAGGCACCCCGCCCGACCTGTCGCTGGTCACCAAGGCGCGCCACGGCGGACCGGCCTATATCTATTCGCTGCTGACCGGCTACGCCGAGCAGCCGGCGGAGCTGCTGAAGAAGTTCCCAGACGCGAAGACGCCGGAAGGGCTGTTCTACAACCCCTATTTCGCCAACCTCAACCTCTCGATGCCGCCGCCGCTGGCAGCGGACGACCAGGTGACTTACGCGGACGGCACCAAGGCGACGGTCGACCAGATGTCGCAGGACGTCTCGGCCTTCCTGCAGTGGACCGCCGAACCCAAGCTCGACAAGCGCAAGCAGACGGGCTGGCCGGTGCTGGGCTTCCTGCTCTTCGCCGCAGTGCTGGCCTACATGGCCTATCGCAACATCTGGGCGGACAAGAAGGGCCACTGAGTCCTGACGGTTCAACCGGTGAATTCACGCCCCTCGCATCGCCCGATGCGGGGGGCGTTTCGTTTGGAGCGTGTCCGATGACGCCTGAAGAGCTGAAGCAACTGGTCCGCACCGTCCCGGACTTTCCCAAACCCGGTATCCTGTTCCGCGACATCACCACGCTGATCGGTGACGGTCCGGGACTCGCCGCGACCGTCGAGCACCTCGCGATACGCGCCCGCGCCGCCGGAGCCGAGGCGATCGCGGGGATGGAAGCGCGCGGCTTTATCTTCGGCGCGGCGGTGGCGGCGCAATTGGGCATCGGCTTCGTGCCGGTGCGCAAGCCCGGCAAGCTACCGGTGCCGGTGCTGGCGATCGACTATGCGCTGGAATATGGCACCGACACGCTGGAGGTCGATCCGACCGCGATCGGCGCGGGTCAAAGGGTCGTGATGATCGACGACCTGATCGCGACCGGCGGAACCGCACTGGCGGCGGCGCAGCTGCTACGCAGGGCAGGGGCGACCGTCAGCCATGCCTTGTTCGTGATCGACTTGCCCGATCTTGGCGGGGCCGAACGCCTGCGCGAGGCGGAGCTGGTTGTGGATGCATTGATGGCCTTTCCCGGCCACTGAGCAGTTCAGACGGCAGGCGGGATCCGCTTGATCTCCTCGAGCACCCGGCCAGCGTGTTCCTTCCGGCAGATCAGCAAGTCGGGCATGTAGGTGTCGGCCTGATTGTAGACCAGCGGACTGCCGTCGATGCGCGAGCAATGCAGCCCATGCGCCAGCGCCACGGCGACGGGCGCGCAGCTATCCCATTCGAACTGCCCGCCGGAATGGAGGTAGATATCCGCCTCGCCCCGGACCACCGCCATGGCCTTGGCCCCGGCCGAACCCATCGGGATGAGTTCGGCATCGAGCGCGGCGGCCACCGCCAGCGCTTCGGCGGCAGGGCGGGTGCGACTGACCACCATGCGCAACCGCGCCGGGGCATCGGGGACTACCAGCGGCTTGTCGCTGCGCAGAACCACGCCCGCGCCCGGCAGTGCCACCGCCCCGATCTCCGCCTTGCCGTCCACCGCCAGCGCGACATGCACCGCCCAGTCGGCCCGCTCCTCGCCATATTCGCGGGTGCCATCGACCGGATCGACGATCCAGACGCGGCGCTTGTCCAGCCGCTCGGCGTTGTCTCTCTCTTCCTCGCAGAGCAGCCCGTCCTCCGGGCGCTGCTCGCGCAGGGCATGCATCAGGAATTCATTGGCGGTGGCATCGCCGGCCTTGCCGAGTGCCTTGAGGCTGAGCAATCCCGTGGCGCGCACCTCGAGCAGCAGGCGCCCCGCTGCCTCGGCCAGCAGCGCCGCCAGTTCCGCGTCACCCACCGACATCAGCCGTCTCCTAGCAGCGTGTTGACGATTCTGTCGGCCGCGTCCTCGATGCTCAAGGCCGTGGTGTCGATCCGCACCTCGGGCGCTTCGGGCGCTTCGTAGGGACTGTCGATCCCGGTGAAGTTCTTGAGCTCGCCGGCCCGGGCCTTCTTGTAGAGCCCCTTCACGTCGCGTTCTTCCGCCACACTCAGCGGCGTATCGATGAACACCTCGATGAACTCGCCCTCGGGCAGCATCTTGCGGACCATGTCGCGATCGGCGCGAAACGGGCTGATGAAGGCAGTGATCACGATCAGCCCGGAATCGGCCATCAGCTTGGAAACCTCGCCAATGCGGCGGATGTTCTCGATCCGGTCGGCCTCGGTAAAGCCGAGATCCTTGTTGAGCCCGTGGCGGACGTTGTCGCCATCGAGCAGGAAGGTGTGCCGGTTCATCCGGTGCAGCTTCTTCTCGACGAGGTTGGCGATGGTCGACTTGCCAGAGCCCGACAGCCCGGTGAACCACAGCACCGCCGGCTTCTGGTTCTTGAGCGCGGCATGGGCTTCGCGGCCGATGTCGTGCGCCTGCCAGTGGACGTTCTGGGCGCGGCGCAGCGAGAAATTGAGTATGCCCGCGCCGACCGTGCCATTGGTCATCTTGTCGATCAGGATGAACCCACCAAGCGTGCGGTTCTGCGAATAGGGCTCGAACACCACCGGCTTGTCAGTGGTGATGGTCGCCACGCCGATTGCATTCAGCTCCAGCGTCTTCGCCGCGATGTGATCCCCGGAACCGCCGACATTGTTGACGTTCACGGTGTATTTCGGCTGCTGCACGGTGACTGAGACCAGCTGCGTGCCGAGCTTCATCCAGTAGGCCCGGCCGACATGGAGCGGATCGTCGTTCATCCACACGATCGTCGCTTCGAACTGGTCGGCGGCCTGCGGCGGGTTGTCCGCCGCCGCGATCACATCGCCGCGCGAGCAATCGACCTCGTCGGCAAAGCACAGCGTGACCGACTGGCCGGCAAAGGCCTCGTCAAGGTCACCATCCATGGTGACGATCCGGGTGACGGTGCTGGTCTTGCCCGAGGGCAGCACCGTCACCTCGTCCCCCGGCTTGACCGAGCCGGTGGAGATCAGGCCAGAGAAGCCCCGGAAATCGAGGTTGGGCCGATTGACCCACTGTACCGGCAGGCGGAACGGACGCTGCGCATCGCGGGCCGAGTTCACTTCCACCGTTTCGAGATGCTCGACCAGTGTCGGCCCCTGATACCACGGCGTAGTGGCCGAGAGGGTGGTGATGTTGTCGCCCTTGAAGCCGGAGATCGGCAGGGCGGTGAAGCTCTCGATGCCGATACTGTTGGCAAAAGAGGTGTAGTCGGCGACGATCTTGTCGAACACGTCCTGGCTATAATCCACCAGGTCCATCTTGTTGACCGCCAGCACCAGATTTTTGATGCCGATCAGGTGGCAGAGATACGAATGGCGCCGGGTCTGCACCAGCACGCCCTTGCGCGCATCGACCAGGATCACCGCAAGGTCGGCGGTGGAGGCGCCGGTGACCATATTGCGGGTATATTGCTCGTGCCCCGGGCAGTCGGCGACGATGAACTTGCGCGTCTCGGTGTTGAAGAAGCGGTAGGCGACGTCGATGGTGATGCCCTGTTCGCGCTCGGCGGCGAGGCCATCGACCAGCAGCGCGAAGTCGATCTCCTGGCCTTGCGTGCCTTGCCTTTTCGAATCCGCTTCGAGCGCGGCCAGCTGGTCCTCGAAGATCATCTTCGAATCATACAGCAGCCGCCCGATCAGGGTCGACTTGCCGTCGTCCACCGACCCGCAGGTGATGAAGCGCAGCATGGTCTTGTGCTGATGCGACACGAGATAGGCGTCGATGTCCTCGGCGATGAGCGCTTCGGTGACGTAGACGGGGTCGGTCATCTCAGAAGTACCCCTGCTGCTTCTTGACTTCCATGCCCGCGCCACCCGCGTCCTTGTCGATCGCGCGGCCCTGGCGTTCGCTGGTGGTGGTCAGCAGCGTTTCCTGGATCACTTCCGGCAGCGTCTTCGCCGTGCTCTCCACCGCGCCGGTGAGCGGATAGCACCCAAGCGTGCGGAAGCGGATCGAGCGCATCACCGGGGTCTCGCCGGGTTGCAGCGGGAAGCGCTCGTCATCGACCATCAGCAGCATGCCGTCGCGCTCCACGGTCGGGCGCTCAGCCGCGAAATAGAGTGGGACGATCGGGATGTCGCTCAGATGGATATATTGCCACACGTCGAGCTCGGTCCAGTTCGAGATCGGGAAGATGCGGATGCTCTCGCCCTTGCTTTTGCGGGCGTTGTAGAGGTTCCAGAGCTCGGGACGCTGGTTCTTCGGGTCCCAGCCGTGGCTGGCGGTACGGAACGAGAAGATCCGCTCCTTGGCCCGGCTCTTCTCCTCATCGCGCCGCGCGCCGCCAAAGGCGGCATCGAAGCCCCATTTATCGAGCCCTTGCTTGAGCCCCTCGGTCTTCCACATGTCGGTGTGGAGCGCGCCATGGTCGAACGGATTGATCCCCCGGTCCATCGCTTCCTGATTGTGATAGACCAGCAGCTCCATGCCGCTCAGCTCGGCCATCTTGTCGCGCAGCTTGTACATCTCCCGGAACTTCCAGGTGGTATCGACATGCAGCAGCGGGAAGGGCGGTGGCGAGGGATAGAAGGCCTTGCGCGCGAGATGCAGCATCACTGCGCTGTCCTTGCCGACCGAATAGAGCATCACCGGACGCTCAGCCTCGGCCACCACCTCGCGGATGATGTGAATCGCCTCTGCCTCCAGCCTTTGGAGGTGCGTCAGGTTTGAACTGGGTGCGCCTTGCGCCATCATCTGCTCCGTTCGCCTACCGCCTGTGCACTTAGATAGGGCATGTTACGATTAGTTTGTCATGCGCGTGCATTGCAGCATTTCAATTCTATCGGGCAGGCAAAGAGAACTGTTCGCGCCCACGTCAAGCCGTATCGCCGGAATGCGGAGATCGGCTATCCGAAATTTCCGGCCCGACGCCCCGATCGGCGGATGCCAATAGCCGGACGGGTGGAGCCCGATGCTGGCACGAAATCAAAGCCATCCGTGGCAGGATCCTCCCACTGCTGCGGCGACATCGCATTACCGGACGGAGCCAGCCAGATCCCGTCCGGCGGGAAATGCGCGAAATCCGCCAGCCGCGCCGCGCGAGCGGCCGAGAGGGTTGCGACATAGTCTTCCAGTGCGACATCGCGGCGGACCCAGTCGATCCAGCCGAGCGGATTATCCTGGCAATAGGCGTTGTTGTTGCCTTGCTGGCTGCGGCCGAACTCGTCGCCGGCGGTCAGCATGATCGTCCCGGTCGAGGCAAACAGTGAGCCGAGCAGCGCCCGCAGATCGGCGGCGCGGCGGGCCAGCACGACGGGGTCCCTGCTCGGCCCTTCCGCCCCGTTGTTCCAGCTGAAGTTCTCGCCATGCCCGTCGCGGTTGCTCTCGCCATTGCCGAGGTTGTGGCGCTGGGCGTAGGCGACCGTGTCGGCGAGGGTGAAACCGTCATGCGCAGCGAGGAAATTGACGCTGCGGCATCGGCTGCCGAAAATGTCGGATGATCCCGCCAGCCGCGTCGCCAGATCGCCGACCGTGGCCTCGCCGCGCCAATAACGGCGGACGTCGTCGCGGAAGCGGTCGTTCCATTCGAGCCAGTTCGGCGGGAACTGACCAAGCTGGTAGCCGCCGGGCCCGATGTCCCACGGCTCGGCGATCATTACGCGGTCGGCCAGCAAGGGATTGGCGGCAATCTCGGCGAAGATCGGGGCCTGCGGGCCGAAACCTGGGCCGCGCGCCATGATGGTGGCGAGATCGAAGCGGAACCCGTCGATCCCGCAGTGCTCGACGAAGTGCCGCATCGCCGCCAGCACCAGCGCGCGGAGCTGCGGATTGGCGAAGTCGAGCGTGTTGCCGCAGCCGGTGTCGTTGATCAGGCGGCCGGTTTCGTCATGGGCATAGACGGCGTTGTCGAGGCCCCGCAGCGACAAAACGCCGCCTTCGACGTCGCTCTCGCCGGTGTGGTTGAAGACGAGGTCGAGGCTTGCTGTGGTCGACCATCGGCGACGGTTCGCCCCGCCCCGCCCCGCCCCTGAGGAACCGGCACGGGGGGTCGAAGCCGCGCTCAGGCACGTCGCCCAGACGCCCTCGGTGCTCGCTATCGCCCCGCTCGAAGACTTGCTCGCGCTGGAAGAGCAGCCCAACCTGCCCGGGACGGTGACCGAGCACCCCAACTGGCGGCGACGGCTGGCCGCGCCTTTGGGTGATTTTCTGGAGCAGCCGGAGAACGCGGCGCGGATAGCAGCGCTATCGGGACAAGCCGCAGAATAGGTTCAGGCAACGACCTTGAGCTGCGTCCGATCATGCCGGGTGATCCAGTCTTCGACCACCGGCGCGATCCGGTCACGCCACTTGCCGCCATTGAAGATGCCGTAGTGGCCGACTTCTTCGGCCAGCAGGTAGCGCTTCTTCGATTCGGGCAGCGCGGTGGCGAGGTGGAGCGCGGCCTTGGTCTGACCGATGCCGGAGATGTCGTCGCGCTCACCCTCGATCGCCAGCAGCGCCGTGTCGGTGATGGCGGTCAGGTCGATCCGCTTGCCGCGGTGGACAAACTCATTCTTCGGCAGCGAGTGCAGCTGGAAGACGTGCTCGATCGTCTGGAGATAATATTCCGCCGGCAGATCGCTGACCGAGCGATATTCCTCGTAGAAGGCCTTGGACGCATCGGCGCTTTCGTCATCGCCCGCGGCCATGTGCTTGAACATCCGGTAATGGCTTTCCAGATGATTGCCGAGGTTCATCGCCATGAAGCCCGCGAGCTGCAGGAAGCCGGGATAGACCCGCCGTCCGGCGCCGGGATAGATCAGGGGAACGGTCGCGATCACGCTGGTTTCGAACCATTTCAGCGAGCGCTGCATGGCGACGTCGTTGACGCTGGTCGGCGCCTCGCGCGTATCGACCGGGCCGCCCATCATCGTCAAGGTAGCCGGGCGGCAGGCGTGGCGCTCGGCCCCCATGATCGCGGTGGCAGCGAAGGCCGGGACCGACGGCTGGCACACCGCCAGCACATGCGCGCCGGGTCCGATGAATTCGAGGAAGCCGACGAGATAGTCGATGTAATCATCAAGATCGAAGCGGCCGGCCTCGATCGGGACCATTTTCGCATCGGCCCAGTCAGTGATGTAGACTTCGCAGCTCTCCATCATCCGCGCCAGGGTGCCGCGCAGCAGGGTAGCAAAATGGCCGCTCATCGGCGCGACCATCAGCAGCCGTGGCGCGCCTTCAGGCAGGCCGGCATGGGTGAAGCGCAGGAGATTGCCGAAGGGCCGGTGCTGGACGATCGCCTCGGTCACCGGATGGGCGACGCCATCGACCACGATCTGCTCAAGGCCGAACGAAGGTTTACCGCGCGGGGCAGAGGCATGGGCGAAGACATCCAGCGCCGATGCCATCACCGGCGCGAAGCCCATCGCGGCGAAGGGATTGCCGGGTAAGCTCAGCATCTCGGCGCCCATCGAGGCCATAGCCCCTGCGGTCGTCAACCAGCTGCGCTGCACTTCATGTATGTTATAGAGCAAGCCCGAATTCCCGTTGCAGTGCAATAGTCACCGTCTGTCTGGCCCGAGACTACGCGATTCGTGCGATGTTGCAATGCGACAAATGTGCAGCGTCCCAGCTTGGCGCTTTTCGGCAGCGCATGGCTGCGCTAGGGGCGTCGCATGGAAGCTTCCAGCGACGCGCCTGCAGCCAAACCCGCCGAATCGCCGCCGCAGCGCAGCCTGGGTCCGCTGCGGATGATCTGGCAGGCGGCGATGGCCTATCCGGGCCGGGTTGCGACCGCGATCGGCGCGCTGGTAGTCACTGCCTCGGCGACGCTCGCAGTTCCTTCCGCCTTCCGCCTGATCATCGACCGGGGCTTTGCCCAAGGCGGTCAGCCGACCGATATCGACCGCTGGTTCCAGTACCTGATGCTGCTGGTGTTCGTGCTGGCGCTGGGCACGGCAGTGCGGTTCTATTCCGTGTCGTGGCTGGGCGAACGGGTCGTCGCGGATATCCGCCTGGCTGTGCAGCGCAACCTGCTGCGGCTATCGCCCGCCTTCTTCGAGGAAAACAGCCCGCGCGAAATATCCTCGCGGATGACTTCGGACACGGGGCTGATCGAGCAGGTGGTCGGCACCACCGTCTCGGTCGCGCTGCGCAATGTCATCACCGCTATCGGCGGCACCGGCTATCTCTTCTATCTGCAACCCCGGCTGACCTTGTGGCTGGTGGGCGGAATCTTCGGCGTGGTCCTGCCGATCGTGTGGTTCGGCCGAAGGCTGCGCACGGCCTCGCGCACCAGCCAGGACCGGGTGGCGGAAATCGGTTCGATGGTCTCCGAAGTGATCGGCGCGGCGCGGATCGTCCAGGCCTTCAATCAGGAGAGCCGCGAGAGCGAACGCTTCGCCGGGGCGGTTGAGCGCACCTTCGCCACTGCCAAGCGCCGCATCGTGATCCGCTCGCTGATGACCTCGGTGATCATCTTCCTGATCTTCGGCGCGCTGACGCTGCTGATGTGGCGCGGCGCGCTGGGTGTGGCTGCGGGCACGATCAGCGGCGGGACGATTGCCGCCTTCGTGCTGGCGGGAGCGCTGGTTGCGGGGGCTTTCGGATCGCTTTCGGAAGTCTATGGCGATCTCGTGCGCGCGGCCGGCGCGGCAAGTCGCCTCAACGAACTGCTGCACGAAAAGCCCGCCATCGCCCCGCCAGCACGGCCGCTGATCCTGCCCGCCCCGCCGCGCGGAGCGCTCGCCTTCGAGCACGTCACCTTCCGCTATCCGACGCGCCCCGAACCGGCGGCGCTGCTGGATTTTTCGCTCACCATCGAACCGGGCGAGACGGTGGCGATTGTCGGGCCTTCGGGTGCGGGCAAGTCCACCCTGTTCCAGCTGGCCGAGCGGTTCTACGATCCGCAGGCCGGCACGGTGAAGCTCGACGGGGTGCCGATCACCTCGGTCGATCCCGCCGACGTGCGCCGCCGCATGGCTTTGGTCCCGCAGGAAGGCGTGCTCTTCGCCGCCAGCGCGCGCGACAATCTGCGCTACGGCAATTGGGAAGCCGGTGACGAGGCGATCTGGGAAGCCGCCCGGCTCGCCAATGCCGAGCCCTTCCTGCGCGAACTGCCCGAGGGACTCGATACCTTCCTTGGCGAAGGCGGCGCGCGTCTCTCCGGCGGGCAGCGCCAGCGCATCGCCATCGCCCGCGCGCTGCTGCGCGATGCCCCGATCCTGCTGCTCGACGAGGCGACCAGCGCACTCGATGCCGAAAGCGAGCGGCTGGTGCAGGACGCGCTTGACCGGCTGATGGCGAGCCGCACCACCCTGGTCATCGCCCACCGCCTCGCCACCGTCCGCGCCGCCGACCGGATCGTGGTGCTGGAAGCAGGCCGCGTGGTCGAACAGGGCACGCATGACCAGCTCAGCCACGCCGGCGGGCTCTATGCGCGCCTCGCCAGCCTGCAGTTCGACGAGACCCGGCTTGAGGCCGGACACGAGGGCAAATAAGCGCCATGGACACGATTATCACCGCGATCCTGCTCGGCATCGTCGAGGGCCTGACCGAGTTCATCCCGGTCTCCTCGACCGGGCATCTGATCCTCGCTACCGAGCTCTTCGGCTATGGCGCCGATACGTGGAAAGTGTTCAACGTGGTGATCCAGCTCGGCGCGGTCCTCGCCGTGGTGGTGCAATATTGGCGGACCTTCTGGGCGGTCGGCATGGGGCTGCTGCGGCTTGACAAGATGAGCATCGCCTTCCTGCGCAACATCCTGATCGCCTTCCTGCCCTCGGTGGTGATCGGGCTCGCGCTCAAGAAGCATATCGACGTGTTGCTCGGCAGCCCGATGGTGGTGGCCTGGGCACTGATCGCCGGTGGCATTGCAATCCTCGCGATCGAGCGGGTGGCGAAGCCCGGCCAGGCCAGCGGGGTCGCGCAGCTGCCGATGCGTCAGGCCTTCGGAGTGGGCATGCTGCAATGCCTGGCGATGGTCCCGGGCGTCAGCCGCTCCGGGGCGACGATCATGGGCGCGCTGGCGATGGGCATCGAACGGCGCACCGCCGCCGAATTCAGCTTCTTCCTCGCGGTCCCGACCATGCTCGGGGCGAGCGCGCTGGAAATCCTCGACAACCGCGAGGCGCTGATGTCCGGCGCCGGACCGGCCGGCTGGAGCGAGATTGCGGTGGGCTTCGTGGTCAGCTTCATCGTCGCGCTGGCGGTGATCAAGGCCTTCGTGGCTTACATCGCCCGCTCGGGCTTCGCCCCCTTCGCCTGGTACCGAATCGCGGCCGGGGCGCTGACCGTGTTCCTGCTCAGCCAGGCCTAACCGCCACGCAGCTGGTCGAGCGGGTTCAGCGGTTCGCCGTTGCGGCGCAATTCCAGCCCGAGAACCGGCTTGCCCTGGCCGGCAACACCCAGCGGCGATCCGGCGAGCAGCTGCTGGCCGACACGGGCATCGAGCTGGGCGATGCCGGTCACCAGACTGGTCCAACCCCCGGCATGCTCGATGATCACGATCTGGCCATAGCCGCGATAGGGGCCGGCAAAGGCCACGCGCCCGCTGGCGGGGGCCACGACCTGCGCCCCGGGCCGGGACACCAGCGCGATCCCGCGCGAGCGGGGCTCGCCCGCCCGGCTGTCGCCGAAGCCGGTGACCAGACGGCCGTCGACCGGCAACATGATGCCCGCCGGCGCGTCGGTTTGCATGGCAAAGGGCCGCACTTCTTCGCTCACCGGGCCATTGCCTTGCGGCCGCAGCACCGGCCCTGCCAAAGCGGCCAGTCGTTCGCGCAGTTCGCCCGCATGACCAATCTCGGCGACCAGCCCGGTCAGGTCGCGGGCCTGTTCGGACAGCGCCAGCGCCCTTTCTGACTCGCGGTCCGCCTGCCCGCCCGTGTCGCGCGCCTCGAGCCGCTGGCGCGTTTCGAGTGCGGCCAGCGCCTGCCGCCGCTCGTCGAATTGCCGGCGCGACGCCTGCAACCGGCCTGCCGCGCCGCGCGCCTCTGCCTCGAGCACTCGCGCCCGGGCAATCGACCCGCGCAGCGCCGCCGTGCGCGCCTCGACCTGCGGCAGCATGGTGGCGACCAGCGCGCGCATATGTATGGCGTCGCGGACGGAGCCGGGCCGCAACAGCGCCAGTGCCATCGGCCGGCGCGACAGGCGCTGGAGCGCTGCGGTCAATTGCACCAACGGGCGCTGACGGCGGGCGAGTTCGGCCCGGAGCACGTTCCGCTGGCCCTCGATCATCCGCGCCTGCGCTTCATGACCGGCGATTTCGGCCTGAACCTGCTGGATCCGCGCCGCCAGCGCAGCGGATTCCTGCGCGGTGCGATCGGCCGCTTCGACGGCGCCGGAAGCCTGTGATTCGAGCCGCTGCGCCCGTTCGCTGGCCCGCGCCGCCTGAGTCCGAGCTTCGCTCAAGGCTTGCCGGGCGTCGGTCGCCTCGTCGGACGCAGGTGCGGCTTGCTGCGCCGAAAGCGCGATCGGAACGGCCAGCAGCGCAAACAGAACAACAATTGTTGGACGCCGCAAAGTCATGCGCACCGTCTTATCGCGCTAGCCGGCGCGATGATAGGGGTGGCCGGCAAGGATGCTGGTGGCGCGCCACAGCTGCTCGGCCAGCATCGCGCGAGCCAGCATATGCGGCCAGGTCATCGCTCCGAAGGCGATCAGCAGGTCAGCCGATTCGCGCGTTTCCGCGCCGTGCCCGTCAGCCGCACCGATCAGGAAGCGCGCCTCGCGCACCCCCTCGTCGCGCCACTTGCCGAGCAGGGCGGCGAATTCCTCGGAGGTGAGCTGTTTGCCGTGCTCGTCGAGCAGCACGTCACGATACGGCGTGAGCGGGGCGGGGATGGTGCCGCCCGTCTCAGGCAGTTCGGTGAATTTCAGGGGCCAGTTGATGCGCGTTGTGTAGCGCTCGACCAGCTCGGCCTCAGGCGACCGCCCGATCTTTCCCCGCGCGATGATATGCAGGCGCATTTAACTGCGTGGACCGGGCAAGCCTGCGGCTAGCCCTCGCGCGGCACCAGCCCCCGCCCCCGGCCCGGCCACCCACAGGGTACCATGAACGGGTGGCCGGGCCGGGGGCGGGGGCTGGTGCCGCATCCGACCGTCAGGTTGGACAATCACGCTTCGCCCGAATCTCCGAAGGCCCACATCCTCTCGAGGTTGTAGAAGCTGCGCACTTCCGGGCGGAACAGGTGAACGACGATGTCGCCGGCGTCGACCAGCACCCAGTCGGCGGCGGGCAGGCCCTCGATCCGGGAGTGGCCGAAGCCGCCGTGCTTGATCCGCTCGGCCAGCTTCTGCGCCATGGCCGTGACCTGGCGGGTCGAACGACCGGACGCGATCACCATGTGATCGGCAATCGCAGTCTTGCCTTCCAGCGGGATGGAAACAATTTCCTGCGCCTGATCGTCGTCAAGCGACTGAAGCACCAATGCATGGAGGGAGCCCGGCTCGGACGGGGGGAGCGGGGCAGCAAGGCCGGCAGATACCGGCACGGTTTGGACAGACGTCATTTAGGAAAAAACCACTCCTGGAGGGTGGGCGGCGCGGGATGGGAGAACCATCATGCGTTGTCGGAAGTGACCGGATGGTGCGTCAATTGATCCCTGAGGGTCCGGCCGGCAAAGCGGCTGGCCCAGTCTGGATCGGCGCGGCGTACAGCTGTCGCCGACCGTCGATCGGGATCGAAACGCAAATGTATCAGCGCGGGTGCGCTCCATCCTGCCCAGGTGCTTAAACCAGCCGCAGACCGCCGGTAACGGCCAAGCCAGGCCCCCGCGGGGCTCGCGAAGGCGGCTCCCTCATAGCCCGGACGGGCGATAACCGCAATCGGCATGGCCCGGGCGATGCCGCGCCAGTCCTTCCAGCGGTGCAACTGAGCGAGATTGTCGCTGCCCATCAGCCAGATGAAGCGCCGTTTGGGATAGCGCCGCTTGAGCGCGCGCAGCGTATCAAGGGTAAAGCGCGTGCCCAGCTCGCGCTCGATCGCACTCACCCGAATCGGGGCCCGCCGCGCGAAAGCGGCGGCCGATGCAAAGCGTGCCTCAAGGGGCGCCATGCCCGTCACAGGCTTGAGCGGATTGCCCGGCGAAACCAGCCACCACACCTCGTCAAGCCCGAGCGCCTCGCGCGCGAACAGCGAGATCCGCCGGTGTCCGCCATGCGCCGGGTTGAAACTTCCCCCGAGGAGGCCGGTCAGCCGTGTCAGGGCCGGGTCTGTCCGCTGCCGCGCACCTGCCACTTGTAGGTGGTCAGCCCTTCGAGCGCGACCGGGCCGCGCGCGTGGAGCCGACCGGTGGCGATGCCGATTTCCGCGCCGAGGCCGAATTCACCGCCGTCGGCAAACTGGGTCGAGGCGTTGACCATGACGATCGCGCTGTCGACCTCGTTCAGGAAACGCTCGGCCGCTGCGGCATCGCCGGTGACGATCGCATCGGTGTGGTGCGAGCTATGGCGGGCAATATGCGCCAGCGCCGCCTCCAGCCCGTCAACCACCGCGACCGAGAGAATCGCATCGAGATATTCGGTGTCCCAATCATTGGCACTGGCGGGCAGGATCCGTGGATCGAGCGCACGCGCCCGGGCATCGCCGCGCAGTTCGCAGCCCGAATCGAGCAAGGCCCCGACAACCGCCTGCGAGGCAGGGAACTGCGCATCGAGCAACAGGGTTTCCATCGCCCCGCAGATCCCGGTGCGGCGCATCTTGGCGTTGAGCGCCAGCGCCTGCGCCATGGCCGGATCGGCGGCGGAATGGAGGTAGGTGTGGCAGATGCCGTCGAGATGGGCGAGCACCGGCACGCGGGCATCGGCCTGCACCCGGGCGACCAGGCTCTTGCCACCGCGCGGCACGATCATGTCGATCAGCCCGGCGGCAGTGAGCATCGCGCCGACCGCCGCGCGGTCCTGCGTCGGGACCAGCTGGACGGCGCCTTCGGGGACCCCGGCCGAGGCGAGGCCCCTGGCCAGCGCGGCATGGATTGCGCGATTGGAATGCACCGCCTCGCTCCCGCCGCGCAGCAGCGCGGCGTTACCAGCGCGCACGCAGAGCGCGGCGGCATCGGCGGTGACGTTGGGGCGGCTTTCGTAGATGATCCCGATCAGCCCGATCGGCACCCGCACCCGGCTGAGACGGAGACCATTGGGCCGCTCCGACGCATCGATCACCTGCCCGACCGGATCGGCCAGATGCGCCACCTGCTCGACCGCATCGGCGATGCCGGCAAGGCGGCCGGGATCGAGCGCGAGCCGGTCGAGCAGCGCCTTGGTCAGGCCATTAGCCTCTCCGGCTACGACATCACGGGCGTTGGCGGCGAGGATTTCGGCCCCGGCCTCGCGCAGCGCTGCCGCGGCGGCGACCAGCGCGGCGGTCTTTTCCGCATCGCTCATGCGGGCGAGCACGCGCTGCGCTGCGCGGCCTGTGAGAGCCAGCGATTCGATCAATGCCTCGGGCGTTTCGATCTGGGCGGTCTGTGCGTTCATGCCAGCGCCCCTACCACCTAAAGCCTCGCGAGTCAGCGCCCAAATGCGCGTCTGGCCGCGAATCGGCATTCCTGACGGGAGATTAATCAGACGGTCGATTTCGTGACCGCAAGAACGACTCATCGCGCGACTCAACCGATTCAACTCAAAAGCAAATCCGGGATTCGCTTGCGCGTAGCGGACCTGCTAGCCGCCCGGTCAATCGCAAGAATGCCGGTGGGGTCGAAACTCTTGAAAAATCTGTCCGTTGCCGGACTGCAGCAACGCCTGCGGAACTGGTTTCCCGAACGCGAATTCTTCATGCGTTCGGGCGGCCAGGTGCGGTTTATCCGCATTTCGCCACGCCTGCAGATGACTGCTGCGGGCATTGTCACCGCATTGTTGCTGGCCTGGCTGCTGTCGATGGCGGGCATGGCGATTGCCCAGTACAGCGCCGCTCGGAACCGGCTTTCGCTGCTTGATCGCGAGGCCAAGGTCGCCACCTCGGAAAGCCGGGTTTCAGCCTATCGCGGCAGTCTCGACAAGGTCGCAGGCGATCTCACCAAGCGGCAGGACTTCATCGAAGACGTCACCCGCGCCCACCTCGGCGATCTTCCGGCCGACAGCAAGGCTGGAGAAACCGTCTCGGATTCCACGACCGAAGCGGCCCGCACGGTCGACAAGGTCAGTGTCGCGCTGCCCGAGGCTGCCGGCCTCGCGCAGATGGAGGCGCGCCAGCTCGCCTTCGTCGAACGCCTGACCCGCTACGCCGATCGCCGCGCCGCCACCGACGCCGAGCGTCTGCGCAAGGTCGGCCTCAATCCCGGCGCGATGCTGACCTCGCTCGACGATCGCAGCGCACAGGGCGGCCCCTTTCTGCGCCTCTCAACTTCGAGCGATGGCTCGATCGACCCCCGCTTCCAGCGGCTCGGCCTCAGCCTGGCGCGGATGGAAGCGCTGGTGCGCGGCGTCCAGAGCCTGCCGCAAGTGCTGCCGGCGAGCTTCGACTATATCTCCTCGGGCTTCGGCTTCCGTTCCGATCCCTTCACCGGCGCCGGCTCATTTCACCCCGGGCTCGATTTCAAGGGCCCGCTCGGCGCTTCGATCTATGCTGCCGCGCCCGGCCGCGTCAGCTTCGTCGGCCAGCGCAGCGGCTATGGCAACTGCATCGAGATCGACCACGGCAACGGGCTGGTGACGCGCTATGCTCATATGTCGGGGTTCCGCACCGCGGTCGGAACCACAGTCCGATCCGGCGATGTCATCGGCCTGATCGGCTCGACCGGCCGCTCGACCGGTCCGCACCTGCACTTCGAAGTGCGGCTGCATGACCAGGCCATCAACCCGCGTCCGTTCCTGGAGGCAGCAACCCATGTTTTCGAAAAAACCGGCGGATCATCCGCGTCAGACACAGGCCCGGCCCATGACTAGCTCGACCTTTTCCGTTTTCGGCGCCGACACGGCGATCAAGGGCGATGTTTCGGCTAGCGCCGATCTGCACGTTGACGGCCGGATCGAGGGCGACGTGACCTGCGCTTCGCTGGTGCAGGGCGAGAGCAGCGAGATCGTCGGCGCGATCCACGCCGAAAGCGCCCGGCTGGCCGGCACCGTGCGCGGCTCGATTTCCGCGCGCGAACTGGTGATCCTGCGCACCGCACGGATCCATGGCGACGTGCATTACGATGCGCTGACCATCGAGCAGGGCGCCACGGTCGACGGCCGCTTCGCGCCGCGCCGCGCCGCCGACGATGCAGCGGTCGAAGGCTCCGAACCCCGGCTGATCCTCGCCAACTAAGTTCCCAATTCGGCCTTCAGGGCCTTGCGATCGAGCTTCCCGATCATAGTTTTCGGCAGGCTTTCGCGCACGACCACACTGTCGACCCGCTCGTGCTTGCCGACGCGGTCGTTGAGCCAGTCGCGCAGTTCCTCCCTGGTCGCCGGATGGAGCCCCGGGTGCAGCAGGGTGACGAAGGCGCGGGGCACTTCGCCGCGATAGGTATCGGCAACGCCGATCACCGCCGCTTCCTTGACCGCCGGGTGCTGCGCCAGCACTGCCTCGACCTGGCTCGGGAAAACCTTGAACCCGCCGACCGAGATCATGTCCTTGCTGCGATCGACAATCGTAAGAAAGCCATCGGCATCGAACTGCGCGATATCGCCGGTGCGCAGCCACATGCCATCCTCGCGCCGGGCGAAGGCGGCTTCGGCCACATCCGCGCGGTTCCAGTAGCCGCGCATCACCTGCGGGCCTTGCACCGCCAGTTCCCCCGGTTCGCCGGGAGCAGCATCTCGCACGGAATCGTCCTTGTCGAGCAGGCGGATGCGCGTTGCGGGGAGGGGCTGGCCGATCGTGCCATCGCGGTCGCCTTCACGCAGCGGGTTAGTTGCGATCACCCCAGCCGCCTCGGTCAGGCCATAGCCCTCGACCACCCGGGCGCCGCTCACTGCCTCGAAGCGTTCCTTGATCGGCAGGGCGAGCGGCGCGCCACCGGAGATGATCTCACGCAGGCTAGAGAACTCTGTGCCCCCCATCCTGGGATCGTCCAGCAGGGCCTGGAGCATGGTCGGGACGACGAACATTGCGGTCGGCCGCACCCTGCGGATCGTCGCCAGCACCTGCGCCGCCTCGAAGCGCGGCAGCATGGCGATCATCCCCCCGTTGAGCACAGTGCGGTTGAGGATGCAGCTGTTAGCGAAGACATGGAACAGCGGCAGCACCCCCAGCGTCACATCGCGCTCACCCCGATCGGGATCGATGTCACGCAGCTGGCGGGCATTGGCCGAGAGATTCTGATGGGTCAGCATCGCCCCCTTGGGCGTGCCGGTGGTGCCACCGGTATATTGCAGCAGCGCCAGTTCGGTGAGTGGATCGATCACTCGCTTCGGCGGCATGCCGCCGGTGGGCAGGGCTTCCCATGCGGTCACATCTGGGGCGTCGGGAATCGGGGTGAGCTGCTTGCGGCCGAGAAGGCGCAGTGCCAGTGATTTGACGAGCGGGAGCTGATCCGCCAGCCGCGCCACCACCAGCCGCTCGAGCGCGGAACCGGCCAAGACTTCGAGCGCCTTGGGCAGCAACGCGGCCGAATCAAGCGTCACGATCAGCCGCGTGCCCGAATCCGCCACCTGCGCCTCGAGTTCGCGCGCGGTATAAAGCGGGGAGAAATTGACGACCGCCGCGCCGGCCATCATCGCCCCGTAATAGGCCGGGACATAGGCCGGGACGTTGGGCAGGAACAGCCCGACGCGGTCGCCCGGGGCGATCCCCAGCAGTTTCAGGCTGGTGGCAAAATGCCGGGCTTCGTCCAGCATCCGCCGATAGCTGGTGGTTCGGCCGAGAAACTCGGTCACCGGCCGGTCGGGCCAGGCTTCGGCGCTGGTCGTAAACAGCTCGACTAGCGAGAGCGGCGGATAGTCGCGCTCCCAGGCAACGGCGTGCTGGTAGCGGTCACGCCAAGGTTCCGGAAGCTTACTGACACTCATGTAAGCTATATTGCCCGTGCGCGCCGAAGCCCGCAAGCCCGGACTTGGTCAACTCAGCCTTGGCCGACTCAGCCCTCGCCCGCGGCCTCGGCGGCGCGCTTGGCTTCGAGCCAGGCCTGCGCTTCGGCTTCCTGCGCGACTTCCGAGGCGACCTTGGTCGCAGCGTCGCGCTCGGCGCGCAGCTCCACGATCAGCGCCTCGCGGTCGCTGCCCAGCCGTTCATCGTCACCAGCCTCGTCGACCAGACCGGCCTTCTTGGCCGCGCGGGCGACGATCGCATCAAGCTCGCGCTGCGAGCACAGGCCGAGCGTGACCGGGTCCTTCGCCTGGATATTGCTGATGTTCCAGTGCGAGCGATCGCGGATCGCGGCAATGGTGTTGCGAGTCGTGCCGATCAGCTTGCCAATCTGCGCGTCGGAAATCTCCGGGTGGCTACGAAGGATCCAGGCGATGCCATCGGGCTTGTCCTGCCGCTTCGAGACCGGGGTATAGCGCGGGCCCTTGGTGCGGCTGACCGTAACCGGGGCCTTATGCATCTTCAGCGAATAGGTGGAATCGAGCTGGCCTTTCTCGATCTCGCCCATGGTCAGTTCGCCCGAACGGACCGGATCGCGGCCGGTATATTTGCTCGAGGCGAGATCGTCGGCCATCGCCTGCACTTCGAGGATGTGCAACCCGCAGAATTCTGCGACTTGCTCAAAGGTCAGCGCGGTGTAATCAACCAGCCACGAGGCGGTCGCATGCGGCATCAGCGGGGCAGGCTGGGTCACGGTTTTCTCCCTCGGAAATAGATAGGGCCGCCCCTTGCGGAGCGGCCGTTCGCCCCGCGATGTAGGCGATCTGGCCGGCTACGGCAAGGGTTCAAACGTCTAGGATGATCTTGCCGATATGGCTGCCCGCTTCCATCCGGGCATGAGCCCCGGCAGCGTCTGCCAGCAGGAAGCTCCGGTCCATCACCGGGCGCAGCTTGCCCTCCTCGACGAAGGGCCAGGCGTTGCGGGCGATTTCCTCCGCCAGCAGCGCCTTGAACTGGGCCGAACGCGGGCGCAGTGTCGAGCCGGACAGGGTCAGCCGACGGCGCATCACCTCAGCCATGTTGAGCTCCGCGCGGACCCCGCCCTGCACCGCGATGGTCACGTGGCGACCATCGTCCTTGAGGCATTTGAGATTGCGCGCGACGTAATCTCCCGCGACCATATCCAGCACCAGCTCGACCCCTGCCCCTTCAGTGATCCGCTTGACCTCCTCGACGAAATCGCTGGCCTTGTAGTCGATCGCATGGGCCGCGCCGATCCGCAGCGCCTCGGCGCATTTGTCGGCCCCGCCGCAGGTGACGATGGTGGTGATCCCGAAGAGATTGCCGAGCATGATCGCCATCGTGCCGATACCGCTGGTCCCGCCATGGACCAGCATGGTCTCGCCTTCTTTGGCCCAGCCGCGCTCGAACACATTGTGCCACACGGTGAACAGTGTCTCGGGCAGGGCCGCGGCCTCGGCCATCGAGAGCGACGCGGGTACCGGCAGGCAATGTGCGGCATAGGCGAGGCAATATTCGGCATAGCCGCCGCCTGCAACCAGCGCGGAGACCTTCTGCCCGAGCATGGCCGGCTCGACCCCCGCGCCACACGCCACCACCTCGCCCGAAATCTCCAGTCCGCAGATCAGCGAGGCGCCGGGCGGAGGCGGATAGAAACCGGTGCGCTGGATCACATCGGGCCGGTTGACCCCGGCATGGGCGACCTTGACCAGCACCTGGCCCTCGCCGGGAGAGGGCACGGGCAGCTCTTCGAGCCGGAAAACTTCGGGACCCCCCGGAGCATCGAATCCGGCGGCCTTCATCGTTTCGGGAATATTTGCAGGCATTTAGCACCCCTGTGGCCGGCAGGACACGGCGCGCAGCCCTAACGCGGGGGCCGGTTGACAGCAAGCGCGAAGCAGAAGAACCTGCAGCGGCATGGACGATGACGAGCGACCAAGGCCCCGCGGCGATGCCGCCAGCCTGCTTTCCCGCGAAAGCCTCGACAGCTACTCGCGCGATGAACTCGATGCGCGCGTCGCCCAGCTCGAAGCGGAAATCGCTCGCGTGAAGGCACATAAGGCAAAGGTAAGCGCGCATATGTCAGCGGCCGAGGCGCTGTTCAGATCGAAAACTCCATGAGCGTGCGCCCTCTTCGCATTCGCCCTGCCGCGCCCCATATAGGCAATATTAACCCTGTTGCTTCATCCCGTCTGCAAAGGCGGCATGCAGTTTTTCCAGCGAAAGTGCTTTAGATGCCCAGTTTCGCCCAGAACCTTGAGAAGACCCTGCAAGGTGCGCTCGCGCATGCGTCCGAGCGCAGCCATGAATATGCGACGCTCGAGCACTTGCTGCTGGCGCTGATCGACGATGCCGATGCCGCAGCGGTGATGCAGGCCTGCGGAGTCGACCTCGGCGACCTCGGCGACGTGGTCCGTCAATATCTCGACCAGGAATACCAGTCGCTCAAGACCGCGGAAAAGGGCGATCCCGCCCCCACCGCCGGCTTCCAGCGCGTGATCCAGCGCGCCATCCTGCATGTCCAGTCTTCCGGCAAAGACACGGTGACCGGCGCCAACGTGCTGGTCGCGCTGTTCTCCGAACGCGATTCCTACGCGGTCTATTTCCTCCAGCAGCAGGACATGAGCCGGCTCGACGCAGTGAGCTACATCAGCCACGGCATCGGCAAGGGCGGTCGCCGGATCGAGGACAAGACGCCCAAGGGCGCCGAGGCCGAGGTCCCGCAGCAGGAAGAAAAGGCCGAAAAGTCAAACGGCAAGAAGGATTCCGCGCTCGACCAGTTCTGCGTCAACCTCAATGAGAAGGCGTTGGCCGGTAAGGTCGATCCGCTGATAGGCCGTGGGCCGGAGGTCGACCGGACGATCCAGATCCTCTGCCGCCGCTCGAAGAACAACCCGCTCTATGTCGGCGATCCCGGGGTCGGCAAGACCGCCATCGCCGAAGGGCTGGCGCGCAAGATCGTCGAGGGCGACGTGCCCGAGGTGCTGACCGGGGCGGTGATCTATTCGCTCGACATGGGCAGCCTGCTGGCCGGCACACGCTATCGCGGCGATTTCGAGGAGCGGCTCAAGCAGGTCGTCTCCGAACTCGAGAAAATGCCCGGCGCTATACTTTTTATCGATGAAATTCATACAGTTATCGGCGCCGGGGCGACCAGCGGCGGGGCAATGGACGCTTCCAACCTGCTCAAGCCCGCGCTCTCCGGGGGGACGATCCGCTGCATCGGCTCGACCACCTACAAGGAGTTCCGCAACCACTTCGAGAAGGACCGCGCACTGCTGCGCCGGTTCCAGAAGATCGACGTCAACGAGCCCACGATCGAGGACACGATCAAAATCCTCAAGGGGCTCCGAACCGCCTTCGAAGAGCACCACAAAGTGCGCTACACCCCCGAGGCGATCAAAACCGCGGTCGAGCTTTCAGCGCGCTACATCAATGACCGCAAACTGCCCGACAAGGCAATCGACGTGATCGACGAGGTTGGCGCGATGCAGATGCTGGTGCCGCCCTCGAAACGCAAGAAGATCATCACCGCGCGCGAGATCGAAGCGGTGATCGCGACCATGGCGCGGATCCCGCCCAAGTCGGTCTCATCGGACGACCGGACGGTGCTTGAACATCTCGACCGCGATCTCAAGCGCGTGGTGTTCGGCCAGGACAAGGCGATCAGCGTGCTTTCGAGTGCGATGAAGCTCAGCCGCGCCGGCTTGCGCGATCCCGACAAGCCGATCGGCTCGTTCCTGTTCTCGGGTCCGACCGGCGTCGGCAAGACCGAGGTCGCCAAGCAGCTCGCCAGCATCATGGGGATCCCGATCCAGCGCTTCGACATGTCGGAATATATGGAGCGCCACTCGATTAGCCGGCTAATCGGCGCGCCTCCGGGCTATGTCGGCTTCGATCAGGGCGGACTGCTGACCGATGCGGTCGATCAGCAGCCGCATTGCGTGCTGCTGCTCGACGAGATCGAGAAGGCCCACCCCGACCTGTTCAATATCCTGCTGCAGGTGATGGACAACGGCCGGCTGACCGATCACCACGGCAAGAGCGTGGACTTCCGCAATGTCGTGCTGATCATGACCACCAACGCCGGCGCTTCCGACATGGCCAAGCAGGGCATCGGTTTCGGCGACGTTTCGAAGGAAGACGCGGGCGACGAGGCGGTGAAGCGGATGTTCACCCCCGAATTCCGCAACCGGCTCGATGCGATCGTGCCCTTTGCCTATCTCGGCACCGAAGTGGTCAGCCGGGTGGTCGACAAGTTCGTCCTGCAGCTCGAGCTGCAACTGGCCGAACAGAACGTCCACATCCAGTTCGACAGCGATGCCCGCGAATGGCTGAGCGAACGCGGCTATGACAAGCTCTTCGGCGCCAGACCGATGGCCCGGCTGATCCAGGAGAAGGTCAAGCAGCCGCTCGCCGAGGAATTGCTGTTCGGCAAGCTCGCGCATGGCGGCGAGGTGCATGTGAGCATCAAGGACGCGGCGCTGGCCTTCGAGCTCACCCCGGCGCCGCCCAAGCTGGTCAAGACCAGGGCGAAAAAGCCCGGCAAGACGACCAAGGCCAAGCCCGAAGCCAGCGGCGATTGATCGCAATCAAAGCGATGTGCCAGTCAGGCTGCTAGCTGCAGCCTGACTGCAACTGCGTCCCGGAGATTCCCAGCCTTGGCAAGCACTGCTGAACCCGTCGCCGCCAGTCCGTTCGAGCGGATCGGCGGCCATGAAACGATCCTGGCGATCAGCAATCGCTTCTATGACCTGATGGAAAGTGACCCGGCCTATGCCGAATTGCGCGCCATGCATGCGCCGGACCTGACCTGGATGCGGGTCGAGCTGGCCCGGTTTCTCGCCGGCTGGTGCGGCGGCCCGCGTGACTGGTTCACGGACAATCCCGGTAAGTGTATGATGAGTCTACATAAATCCTTCACGATCAGTCATGACGCCGCCGGTCAATGGGCCGAGGCGATGACCCGGGCGATTGCCGATGTCGGCCCGGCTGACCGGCAGATTGCGGAAGCGCTGGGCAGCGTCCTGTCCGATTTCTCGCTGGGAATGGGGCGGTGACGGGAATGCTTGCCGGCGCCGCGCTGCGCCGACAGCCTGACGTATCGTGACCCCGAAGCTCTTCACCACCCTCAAAACCTACGATCTGCCGCAGCTGCGCGGCGATGTGGTGGCAGGGATCACCGTTGCGATGGTGGCGATGCCGCTGAGCATCGCCATCGCCATTGCTTCGGGTGCGCCCCCGGCGGTCGGGCTGATCACCGCGATCGTTGCGGGCTTGC
>CANJSX010000006.1 GCA_947477055.1 Sphingomonadaceae bacterium
AACTCGGTGATCGCCACCAAGACTGCGCTGGGCATGGCCGATTATGTGGTGACCGAAGCCGGCTTCGGGGCCGACCTCGGCGCCGAGAAGTTCATGGACATCAAGTGCCGCATGGCCGGGTTCAAGCCCGACGCGGTGGTGCTGGTCGCCACGGTGCGCGCACTGAAGATGAACGGCGGCGTTTCCAAGGCCGACCTCACCAAGGGCGAGAACGTGGACGCCGTGCGCAAGGGCGCGGTGAACCTGCAACGCCACATCGAGAACGTAAAGAAGTTCGGCATCACCCCGACCATCGCGATCAACCACTTCTATCTCGACACCGACGCGGAACTCGCCGTGATCGAGGAGATGGCCAAGTCCTATGGCGCCGAAGCCGTGATCTGCAAGCACTGGGCCGATGGCAGCGCCGGGGCCGAGGAACTGGCGAAGATCGTTTCGGCCAAGGCCGACATCGGCGCGCCCGACTTCAAGCCGCTGTATGAAGATGCCATGCCGCTCGCCGAAAAGATCGATACTGTCTGCCGCGAAATCTACCGCGCCGGCACCGTCACGCTGTCGGGTTCGGTCAGGAACCAGCTCAAGACTTGGGAAGACATGGGCTATGGCCACTTCCCGGTCTGCATGGCCAAGACGCAGTACAGCTTCACGACCGACCAGAACAAGCTGGGCGCGCCGGTGGATCACGACGTGACGATCCGCGAAGTGCGGCTCTCGGCCGGTGCCGGCTTCGTGGTGGCGATCGCGGGCGACATCATGACCATGCCGGGCCTGCCCAAGGTGCCCAGCGCCGAGGCGATTTACCTCGATGAGAACGGGCAGATTGAAGGCCTGTTCTAATTCGGCTATTCTAATTTCACGAGTTTTCGAGGGTCCTTCGCTCTCCCCTAGAAGGACCTGGACCTCAAACCCGCCCGGCAGCAATGCCGGGCGGTTTTTTTGTCGGGATCACCAGCGAAGTGTACGTTTCGGACTAAGGCTCAGTCTGCTGCGTCGAGTTTGCTGGCCTTCAACCAGAACCATGGCTGGCGGATGATGAGCGGTTTCTGTGCTTCGGCAATTCGAAGCAGCTCGTCGCGTGCAGTTTCGATGCTAAAGCCAGGCATCATGAATGGCATGTGCTGCAGATACCAGGCCAATGCGCCGATATCCGTGAAATGCTTTGTGACATGGCCTTCGGCCGCCTCGTCGATCGCAAAGCCGGATTGTTCCAGCTGACGAACCGCAAAGGCGAGGTTCCAGGCGATCCCCACGTTCGGTACCGGCCAGCCGATGAGGCGGTAAAGATCGTCGGAGGCGCCTGAGGCCACCTGCTGGGTCAGAAAGCAGCCATCGCTGGCAAGAACCCGGTTGACCTCGCAAGGCAGATAGGACTCGTGCCGGCTGGTGACGAGATCGAAGTCACTGTCAGGAAACGGGATCGTGCCCGCCGGCGTCTCTGCCGATTGCTCGATGTTGTAAGGCGCAGGATCGACGCCGACGACCTCGATGCCGCGCAGCCAACCGCTGGCGCGCGATTTCCACATTGGGTGGCCAGCCCTCGGTCGCGAAGGTGGCTGCGGGGCGATTGGGCAAGCGGCTGAGCCATTCCCCGCCGCTGGTACCAAGATCGAGCAGTGCGCGGCAGCCGGCGGCCTGCGCGGCAACAATCGCGGTAAAATCCCACGGCGGCGTTGACACAATTCGACCAACATAGCCGGCATCGAACCCGATCAGCGGGCGTTGCTCGTCTTCATCGAGCAGAGCGTCAATGTCCTGCATATTCGCATCCTCGAAGTCACACGTTCAGGGCGAGACCCTGTTCGATCAGATTACCCCTCTGTCGCGCTCACATCCCGCGCTTGGCTTCCCATTCCTCGCGGGTCGGGATCACCGGGTGATCGTCGCGGAACAGGATCTTCCATTGGCCGTCCTCGCGGATGAAATCGTCGAGGTAGATCCCGGAGAGGACGGGGCGTGGATTGCCGTCCTCGTCGCGGCGGAACAGGGTGTGGCGCGAGCGGACCTTGGCCGTATCGCCATCGACGTCGATCTGCGGGTTGTGAATGATCTGGTAGCTGCGGCCGTTCATGTAATCGACCGGGCGCCCCTCCCCGAACAGCCCGATCAGAAGCTCGCGCAGCTGGTCATGCCCCTTGAAGTATTCGGTGCCGTTGCGCCATGCGCCCTCCTTCGCGAAAACCTGGACATAGGCTTCGATATCAAGCGCCTGGAGCCGGGTCGAATAATCGACCAACAGCCGCTGGATCGCCAGCTCGTCCTCGACCCGGCGCAGCCGCGCATCGATCGATGGCACGGCCGGCTTGCGGCCCGGATCGGGAGCGTCGGGACCATGGGGATCCTTAAACGGGATCATGTCATGCGCCGTGCGCCGGGCGATCTTCCAGCCACTATCGGTCCGCACCAGCTCATCGACATAGCGTCCGGCCATCACCGGCTTGGGTTGCGGCGGGTCCTCACCATTGCGCACCCAGAACAGGAACATCGAGCTGGCTTTGGCGGTATCGCCCGCAACCGTAACGAGCGGATTGGCGACATTGTGAAAGCTTGAGACATTGACGAATCCCGACGGGGTTTCCCCGAAATGCTCAAGCAGCATCGCCTCGATCGCCGATTTGCCGGCAAAGTGGCCAAATCCGCCGGCCCACACGGCGTCGTCGACAAAAAGATCAAGATAGGTCGCAAAATCCCGCGCATCAAGCGCGGTTGCATATTGCACCAGCAGACGGCCGATCTCGGCCTCAGCTTCGAGTTTGTTCAGGCGTTCTTCCAAAATCCGTCTCCCCAGACCGGACAAGGCGGATGCTATTCCAGCGCCGAGTCCCAATGCTCGACGATCATCCCGCCCTTGCAGCGATAAGTATCATACCACCAGATCCTGATCAGTTCCGCCGGATCCTTCGGATCGGGGATCTCACGCTGGAACATCAGCTGGACGAGGTCTCCCTCGGCGATCACGTGGACGAACTGGGTGAGCGGATAGGTGCCCGGCTCGAGCGGCGTCGCGCCCGGGAATTCCACTTCGGTGAGGAAATGCATCAGCCCTGCCAGTCCCTGCTCCGCGCTGGGGCTGTGCTGGATGTAGTCTTCCGCAATGTACTTGGCGGCGGCGGTGAAATTCCGGCCGTTGAGCACCTCGTGCCACATGTCCAGCACGAGCTGCTTGTTCGCGGCCTCGACCTTGCGGTCGGCCGTTTCGTTCACCGCGATGGTCACGCCGCCTTGCGCAGCTTTTCGAGCTTCTTGAGCGCCATCTGCCGCTTGAGCCGGCTGAGGTGGCCGATGAAGACGATCCCTTCGAGATGGTCGATCTCGTGCTGGATGCAGGTCGCCATGATGCCGTCCATCACCGCATCGTGCTGCTTGCCTTCAAGATCCTGCCATTGCACCCGCACTCGCGCCGGACGCTCGACATCGGCGTAGATCTCGGGGACCGAGAGGCAGCCTTCGCTGTAGATCGATTGATCGTCAGAGGGATCGGACAGCACCGGGTTGATGAAGACCTGAGGTTCCCGCTTGGTCGGTTGGTGGTGATGGTGGCCATCGTGATCGCAGGCCTCCGGCTCGGCATCCGGGTCTTCAGGCTGGAGATCGATCACCAGCACCCGCAGCGGCACGCCGACCTGGATCGCGGCGAGGCCGATGCCGGGGGCATCGTACATCGTCTCGAACATGTCGGCGACGAGCGTCTCGAGCTCGGCGTCGAACGCGGTGACCGGGGCGGAGACCTGCTTGAGCAGCGGGTCGGGGATTTCGATGATCTGTCGGATAGCCATGGGGGGCAGATAGTAGCGCAACGCCCAGGGATCAACCCATCGGTCGTCGCGCCCGAAGAGCCTGCGCCAAAGTCCCCTCGTCGAGGTAATCCAGTTCCCCGCCCACCGGCAGCCCGTGCGCGAGCTGGGTGATCCGCAGCGGATAGCCCTCGAGCCGCTCGGCGATGTAATGCGCAGTGGTCTGGCCTTCGAGCGTGGCGTTCATCGCCAGCACCACCTCGTCGAACCCGCCCGCAGCGACTCGCTCGATAAGTGCGGCGATTGCGAGGTCTTCCGGACGGATGCCTTCCAGGGCCGATAGCCGCCCGCCAAGAACATGATAGCGGCCGGTGAACAGCCGCGCCCGGTCGAGCGCCCACAGGTCGGAGATGTCTTCCACGACGCAGAGCGAGCGCTGGTCACGGCGCGGGTCAGTGCAGATGCCGCAGGGGTCGAATGTGTCGACATTGCCGCAGGTGTGGCACTCGACCAGCCCCTCGCGCACGGCATCGAGTGCCTCAAGCAGCTGCACCAGCGAGGTCGTGCGGCGCTTGATCAGCCACAGCACCGCCCGCCGCGCCGACCGCGGGCCCAGGCCCGGCAGGCGGGAGAGTGCTGCGGTCAGCGTCTCGATCTCTTGCGATGCCATCGGGCGGGGGATAGGGCGATTAGAGCCGAACCGGAAGTCATCAATGCGCATCATTTTTATGGGAACCCCCGAATTTGCCGTCCCGGCGCTGTGCGCGCTGGTTGCGGCGGGGCATGAGGTTTGCGCAGCCTACACCCAGCCGCCGCGTCCGGGCGGGCGGCGCGGGAAGGAACTGACCTCGACCCCGGCGCACCGCGCGGCGGAGGAGCTGGGGATCGAGGTGCGCCATCCTTCCTCGCTCAAGGGCGCGGAGGAGCAGTCCGCATTCGCCGCGCTGCAAGCCGACGTGGCGATTGTCGCCGCCTACGGTCTGATTCTGCCGCAAGCGGTGCTCAATGCGCCGAGGCTCGGCTGCCTCAATATCCACGCTTCGCTGCTGCCGCGCTGGCGCGGTGCAGCACCAATCCAGCGGGCGATTCTGGCCGGCGATGCGGAGACTGGCGTGACGATCATGCAGATGGAGGCCGGGCTCGACACCGGTCCGATGCTGGCTGAACTGCGCACCCCGGTCGATGGTAAGACTGCCGGTGAACTCACGGACGAACTGGCCGAAAGCGGTGCGCGGGTGATGGTTGAAGTGCTGGCGAGCCTCACCACCCCGTTGCCCCATCCCCAACCCGAGGCAGGGGTTAGTTATGCAGCCAAGATTGCCAAGGCTGAAACTCGGATCGACTGGAACCGGCCCGCGCTGGAAATAGAACGTCAGGTGCGTGCTTTCGCCCCCACCCCGGGCGCGTGGTTCGATTTCGAAGGTGAGCGTTGCAAAGTACTGGCAGCGGATGTGACCAACGGCGCCGGGCCTCGGGGCAGTGTCATGGATGACAGGCTGACCATCGCCTGCGGTTCCGGCGCCATCCGCCCCACGCTGGTTCAACGCGCGGGGCGGCCCGCCATGCCGAGCGAAGAGCTGCTGCGAGGATGGGCAATTCCGGCCGGGACTCGCCTCGCTTGACCCGCTTCGCCCTCACCCTCGAGTTCGACGGCGGCCCTTTCATGGGCCTGCAGCGCCAGGCACATGGGCCTTCGGTGCAGCAGGCGGTGGAAGAGGCTGCAAAGGCAGTCACCGGTGAGAAGGTAACTCTCCACACCTGCGGTCGCACGGATGCCGGAGTGCATGCCCTCGCCATGCGGGTGCATATCGACATCGCGCGGGAGATCGCGCCGTTCCGGCTGATGGAAGCGCTCAACGCCTGGTTGCGCCCGCAGCCGATTGCGGTGCTGGCCTGCGAGGTGAAGCCGGATGACTGGCACGCCCGCTTCTCCTGCATTGGCCGCAGTTATCGCTACCGTATCGTCAACCGTCGCGCCCCGCTGACCGTCGATGCCGGGCACGCCTGGCAGGTCAAGCAACCGCTCGATGCCGCAGCGATGCACCGGGCCGCGCAGGTGCTCGTCGGCAACCATGATTTCACCACCTTCCGCTCAACCAACTGTCAGGCGCAAAGCCCGGTGAAGACGCTCGACCGGCTTGAGGTGACGCGCGACGGCGAGGAAATCACGATCATTGCCGAGGCGCGCAGTTTCCTGCACCATCAGGTGCGTTCGATGGTCGGCTGTGTGGTGCTGGTCGGGCTCGGGCGCTGGAGCGAGGCACAGCTCGCCGCCGCACTGGCCGCCCGTGACCGGCAGCAACTGGGCCTTAACGCCCCGCCGGACGGGCTATATTTCACCGCCGCGAAATACGACGGCGAAGGGGAGAATTGAAAATGGCATTCACAGGCAAACAGGTCACTAGTCGGCTCGACGCGGACGGGAAACTCACCGTCGAACTGATCGAGCGCAGCTACGATGCCCCGACGGGTTCGCGTTTGCTGGTAAAGGTCGAGGCATCGCCGATCAACCCGTCTGACCTTGGTGCGATGTTCGCCGTGGCCGATACCGACAATGCCGAATACTCGCCGGGCAAGGTCGTCGCGCCCATGCCGGAAGCTGCGGTTCGGGCAATGGCGACACGTTTGGGCAAGGCCCTGCCGGTTGGCAACGAGTGTGCCGGCACGGTCGTCGCAGCGGGCGAGGACGCTTCCGCGCAGGCTCTGGTCGGCAAGCGCGTAACCTGCGTGCCCGGCGGCGCCTATGCGACCTACGCGGTGTGCGAGGCGGCGATGTGCATGGTGCTCGACGATGGCGTTACCGCCGAGCAAGGCGCCTCAAGCTTCGTCAATCCGATGACCGCGCTGGGCTTTGTCGAGACGATGAAGGCCGAGGGCTTCAAGGGAATTGTCCACGCCGCGGCCGCCTCGAACCTCGGGCAGATGCTGGTCAGGATCTGTAAGGACGATGGCGTCCCGCTGGTCAATCTGGTGCGGAGCGAAGCGCAGGCGGCGCTGCTGCGGGATCTCGGTGCGACTCATGTGATCTACACCAATGCTGCCGACTTCCCCGCGCAGCTGACGGCTGCGATCGACGAGACGGGGGCCATGCTGGGCTTCGACCCCATTGGTGGTGGCACCACCGCCAGCCGGATACTTGCTGCGATGGAAGCCAGCGCGAGCAAGGGCATGGCCTGGAGCCGCTATGGCTCATCCACCCCCAAGAAGGTCTACATCTACGGCGCGCTCGATACCGGGCCGACCATCCTCCACCGCAACTACGGCTTCACCTGGGATGTCGCCGGCTGGCTGATGACCCCGTTTCTCGCCAAGGCCGGGATGGAAACGGTCATACGGATGCGCCAGCGCGTGATGCGCGAGCTGACCACGACCTTTGCCAGCCACTACAAGGCGCATGTCTCGCTGGAAGGGATGCTCACCCGCGAAGCCGTCAGCGCCTACAACGCGCGGCGGACCGGCGAGAAGTACCTGGTGGTGCCGAATGGGTGAGGAATTACGCCTGAGGGATGTGTGGACAAAGTCAGACGGGCTATGGTGACCGGTTTAAGGGCCCGGTTCGGGAGGTAGAGACGACCGTTTTGAGTGGGGTAGCTGCCAATCACATGCGACGTTTTTGAAAGCCTGTTTTTGACTGCTCAAAGCCAGCACCGAGATAAAAATTGAGCGTTTCGGACTTCGTGGTTCCAGTCATCAACATCACTTTAAAACAGCCACTGTTCCACGCAGCGTTCGCAGCTTCCGACAGGACCCGCCTTCCAAAACCGTGCCTTCTGTGATCAGCGTGTGTCACCACATTCTCGATCAGCCCATATGGGCGGCCACCACGAGTGAGATTGGGCACGACGACGAGAGTACAGGACGCAACCACGGCATCGCAAAGTTCACCGACAAATATGACATTGCCGTCTTGGGCCAGGAATCGCTCTAAAATTTCATTCGCAATCTCAATATTGGGACGCTCGTCGCCGGGATTAAGATGCTGATACAGATCTAACAACTTGGGAACGTCGGCCCGGACAGCATGCCGAATTTGCAAAGTCACTGTCTCCATTTCCACAAGATATCGTGCAGAGAGAACGTCCGCAATGTTGTCGTATGGATAGGCAGCTTTTACGGTGAACACCCTCAAGCGGAAATTCGTCAGCACGAACCGATGTGATCTTATCGGCTCAGATTCCCGACAAGCCTCAGGCCTTCCCCACCACGCTTTCCGGCAGGTCCGTCCCGAACACGCGCTGGTAGTATTCCGCTACCAGCATCCGCTCGGTCTCGTCGCATTTGTTGAGGAACGAGAGGCGGAAGGCGAAGCCGGGGTCCTTGAAGATCGCGGTGTTCTGCGCCCAGGTGATCACGGTGCGCGGGCTCATCACGGTCGAGATATCGCCGTTCATGAAGCCCTGGCGGGTCAGGTCGGCGACCTTGACCATCTTCGCCACAACGTCCGGCGCGGCATCGGTGGCCTTGGCCAGCACGATCTCGGCCTCGACCTGCGCGGGCAGGTAGTTAAGCGCGACGACGATGTTCCAGCGGTCCATCTGCGCCTGATTGATCGCCTGGGTGCCGTGATAGAGCCCCGAAGTATCCCCGAGACCCACCGTGTTGGCGGTGGCGAAGAGGCGGAAGAAGGGGTTCGGGCGGATCACGCGGTTCTGGTCGAGCAGGGTGAGCTTGCCCTCGGTCTCCAGCACGCGCTGGATCACGAACATCACGTCGGGACGGCCGGCATCATATTCGTCGAACACCAGCGCGACGGGATGTTGCAGCGCCCAGGGCAACAGGCCTTCGCGGAACTCGGTGACCTGCAGGCCATCGCGCAGCACGATCGCATCGCGGCCGATCAGGTCGATCCGGCTGATGTGTGCGTCGAGGTTGATACGCACGCAGGGCCAGTTGAGCCGCGCCGCGACCTGCTCGATGTGAGTCGATTTGCCGGTGCCGTGATAGCCCTGGACGATCACGCGGCGGTTGAAGGCGAAGCCCGCGAGGATCGCCAGCGTGGTGTCGGCATCAAAGACATAGGCATCGTCCACGTCGGGCGTGCGCTCATCGGGCTGGCTGAAGGCCGGGCATTGCATGTCGATGTCGATGCCGAACATCTCGCGCACGTCGATCATGCGGTCGGGTTCGGGCAGGACGGTGTTGCCGCTGGTGTCGAGCTGGATGTTCGGAATGTCAGTCATATCGCGAACCCGCCTATACGCGCTGGCGCGACGCTGCAATAAGGTTTGCTTGTGCAATAACGACTCAATCCACCATCGAAGAGCCTATCCATGAAGATTTTCGGCAGCCTGATTTCACCCTACGTCCGCAAGGTCCACGTCGTGGCAGCGGAGAAGGGCATCGCAGTCGAAGGTGCCGGCGCCAATCCGCGCGACCCCTCGCCCGAATTTGCCAAGGCCAGCCCCTTCCGCAAAATCCCGGCAATGCTGGACGGTGATTTCGGCTTACCGGATTCGACCGCTATCGTGACCTATTTCGATGCGCTGCAACCCGAACCCCCGCTTGTGTCCGGCGATGCGAAGCAGAAGGCGCTGGCGGTGTGGTTCGAGGAATTCGCCGATACGATCCTGTTCGGCTCGGGGATCAAGGTGGTGTTCAACCGCTTCGTCGCGCCCAAGATCCTCGGCTTTCCCGGCAACACCGATCTCGCCGAACAGGGCGAGAAGGAACTGGTTGCGATCCTCGACTATCTCGAAAGCGTGGCCCCGGCCGAAGGCTGGCTGAGTGGCGGGGAGTTCAGCATTGGCGACCTCTCGGTCGCCTGCATGCTCAAGTCGCTCAACTACGTGAGCCCCACCCCAAATCCGGCCACGCACCCGCGCACCGCCGCCTGGTATGCCCGCGCGACAGCGCGCCCGGCCTGGGCAAAGGTCGCGGAGCAGGAAGCTGCGCAAATGGCGGCTTTCGTCTAAGGCAGCAGCCCAGGATACCGGCCCCGGCAGACTTGGCTCTGCCGGGGCTTTATTGCACTTTTTGCAATACCGACCGGTTGGTATGCCTCATTCCATGATCCCGAATCGCCTCTTTCGCCAACCTGCCGAGAATGCTCGGGGCAAATTGCTGGAAGCGGCCGTCAAACTGGTCAGGATGCAGAGATTTGCGGGGACGAGCGTCGATCACCTGTGTCGTCAGGCCGGAGTCACCAAGGGCGCGTTCTTCCACCACTTCCCCAGCAAGGAGGCCCTGGGCGTTGCGGCGGCGCAGTACTGGTCGGAGAGCACCGGGGCGTTCTTTGCCGACGCGCCGTATCATCACATTGCTGATTCGGTGGAGCGGGTCCTGGCCTACATCGACTTCCGGATCGCCCTGGTTGGCGGTCCGGTGGAAGCCTTTACCTGCGTGGCGGGCACGATGGTGCAGGAAACGTTTGGCACCAGCGACGCAATCCGCCGGGCCTGCGAAACAAGCATCATGACCAACGCCGGAGCACTGGAGGCCGACATTGCCGAAGCGATGGCGCAGGCTAACGTAACCGGCACGACCGCCGCCAGCCTCGCCCGGCACATGCAGGCCGTCATCCAGGGGTCATTCATTCTCGCCAAGACGCAGGAAGGCCACGCCTGCGCCGATCTCGCGCGCGAGCAGCTCGGCCACCTGCGCCGCTATTTTGCAATGTTGTTCAAGGCCGATATCCCTGATCCGCTGTGAGAGGAGAACAAGCATGACCTATATCGATGGCTATCTCATCCCGGTTAAAGAGAACAACCGCGAAGCCTATCGCGCGATGGCGGAACTGGCCGCGCCGATCTTCATCGAACATGGCGCACTGCATGTCGCGGAGTGCTGGGGCGACGATCTGATGCGTGGCAAGCACACGGACTTCTTCATGGCGGTCAAGGCCGAGGAGGGCGAAAACGTGGTGTTCAGCTGGATCATCTGGCCCGACAAGGAAGCCCGCGACAAGGGCAACCAGGCGGCCATGGCCGATCCGGGCTTCGAGGAAATGCAGGTTGAGGACGTGTTTGACGGCAAGCGTATGATCTTCAGCGGCTTCCAGACCATCGTCGACCGCACAGCCTGACAGGAGTAGACCATGGCCGACTACACCTTCTTCACTCACCCGATGTCGCGCGGGCAGATCGCCCGCTGGGCGCTGCACGAGGCCGGTGTCGATTACGAGCAGGTGCTGGTCGATTGGGCCAACAAGCCCGCCGGACTGATGTCTGCCAATCCGATGGGCAAGGTGCCGACGATCATCCATCACTCCCGGGATGGCGTCCGGGTCGTGTCTGAAGGCGCGGCGATCTGCGCCTACCTCGCCGAAGTGAACACCTCACGCGATCTCGCCCCGTGGGAGGAGGAAGCGGCAGACTATTACCGCTGGATGTTCTTCGCCGCCGGTCCGGTCGAGCAGGCAATCGTCACCCGGTCGATGGGCTGGGAAGTGCCGAAGGAGCGCGAGGGCATGGTTGGCTTCGGCAGCCTCGAGCGCGTGCTCGATACCCTCGAAGGGCATTTCGATCGCAACGACTGGGTCTGCGGCGCACGCTTCACCATGGCCGATGTCTATGTCGGCAGCCAGATTGACTGGGGACTGAACTTCGGCTCGATTCCGCCGCGCGTCGCCTTCGCTGCCTAAGTCGAACGGATCCAGGCCCGCCCGGCCTACAAAGCTGCCAAGTTCATCGACAGCGGCCTGGTCGCGGAGATGCGCAAATGAGCAAGGCCACGCTGTGCCTCTGGTACAATCACGACGCCGAGGAAGCTTCTGCCTCCTATGCCGCAACCTTTCCCGACACCCGGATCGGCGGGATCATGCGGGCGCCATCGACAATCCCTCGACGCCCGAGGATGCCGTGCTGGTGGTCGAGATGACCCTGCTCGGGTTTCCCGTCATCCTGCTCAACGGCGGCCCGCATTTCACCAAGAGCGAGGCCTTCTCACTGCAAGTCCACACCGACGATCAGGCCGAAACCGACCGGCTGTGGGACGCTATCGTGGGCGGCGGCGGCACGGCGAGCATGTGCGGGTGGTGCAAGGACAAATGGGGCCTCTCCTGGCAGATCACGCCCCGCGCCCTCACCAACGCGACCACCCACCCCGATCCAGCAATCCGCAAGCGCGGCTTCGAGGCGATGATGAAGATGGGCAAGATCGACATCGCCGCGCTCGAAGCGGCATTGGAGGGCTGAAACCATGCTTGCACTCTATGGCCACCTCTTCTCGTCCTACACCTGGAAGGCGTTGATCCCACTTTACGCCAATGCGACGCCGTTCGAGTTCCGCGCGCTTTCGCCGGAGCATCCGGAACATGGCGCGATCGTTAGTGCGGCCAGCCCGCTGGGCAAGTTCCCGGTGCTGCGCGACGGCGAGACCACGATCTTCGAAGCAACCGCGATCATCGAATACCTCGCCTTGCACCACCCCGGCCCGGCCCCGCTGCTGCCCGCCGATCCAGACGCGGCAGTTCACATCCGGATGCTGGACCGGGTGTTCGACAACTACGTCATGACGCCGATGCAGGAGATCGTCGGCGAACACATCCGCTCGCCGGGCATGCCCGATCCCGCAGTCGAGGGCCGGGCGCGCGACGTGCTCGACCGGGCCTATCGCTGGATCGACAGCTGGCTGGCGGACTATCCGCACCAGAGCGAAACGATCACGCTGATCGAATGCGCGGCCGCCCCGGCGCTGTTCTATGCCGACTGGGTCTACCCGATCCCGATGGAGCTCGACCGGCTGCGGCAATGGCGCGCGCATCTCCTCTCCCTCCCCGCGATCAGGCGCTGCGTCGACGATGCGCGGCAGTTTCGCCATTTCTTCCCCCTCGGCGCGCCGGATCGCGATTGAAAGGTACTGCCATGTCTCACGAACTCCTCGTCACCCGCTATATCGCCGCGCCGCCCGCCAAGGTTTGGGACGTGCTTGCCAACCGCACCAACGAGTGGTGGTGCCCGGTCCCCTGGCGGGCCGAGGTTGACTGGGGTGCCCGCACGCCCGGCACGGTCGGACATACCGTGATGTACGGACCCGATGGCGAAGTACACGAGCATCCCGGCATGCTGCTCGCCTGGGACGAAGGCCTGCGCATTGCTTCAACCGACGCAATCGTTGGCGACCTCATGCCGAACGGACCGTTCATGATCGGCATCTGGCAAGTCGAGCCCGAAGGCGACGGTACCCGCTACACCGCCACCGCCCGCCACTGGACCGAAGAGGCGATGAAGCAGCACGACGAGATGGGCTTCACCGATGGGTGGACCGCCTGCATGGAACAACTCGCGGCAATCTGCGAGGCCGAGGCCTGAGCACTCAGGAAAAGGCAGCGGCTTTCCTCAGCAGCTGGTAAGCCTCGACCACCTCCTGCAAGCGCTGCTCGTAGCTGCGATCGCCGCCGTTGCGATCGGGGTGATATTTGCGCACCATCTGCGAATAGCGGCTGCGCAGATCGGTGCGATTGGCGTCGAGCGGCAGCCCGAGCACCTCCAGCGCGCGCCGCTCCTCCGGGGTGACCGCCCGACCGTCCGAGCGCTGCGCCGGATGCCGCGCTCGGTAGCGCTGGTTGATCGCATCGAGCGGATCGGCGAAATCGCGCCAGCGCGGCGCACCGTCGATCCCGGCGGTGGGGGAAAAAGCCCGCGTCTCGCGCTCCCAGCCATGGACGGGATTTTGTGCCGCCACGATCTCATCCTGGCTCATTCCCGAGAAGTAATCATAGCCAGCATTGAAGGCGCGGACGTGATCGAGACAGAACCAGCGATAGTCTCCCGGCCCGTCGAATCCGGGCCGCTGTTCACCCGGAGCGCGGAATTCGCCCGGTTCGGGGCAACCCGGCGCCTGACAGTGGCGCGGCTGGCCCGCGATACGTCCGTGAAACCTGTCATGCTGCATCCCCTTCCCCATGCCGTCCAATCGGCTAGAAGGGAAGACATGACCGGACCCCTCGCCCCCAAAATCGCCCACGAAATCGAACAGCTGCTGCAAGCAGCCTTCGCCCCCACCCACCTCGCGGTGATCAACGATTCCGCGCGCCACCACGGCCATTCCGGCGATGACGGCAGCGGCGAATCGCACTTCACCGTGGAGATCGAAAGCGCCACCTTTACCGGTGTCACCCGGCTCCAGCGCCAGCGCCTGGTCAACGCCGCGCTGGGTGATATTCCCGGCCAGCGCGTCCACGCCCTTGTCATCAAGGCGCGGGCACCGGGGGAATGAGATGGACATGACCCGCGTCACCCTCGCCAGCGGCATCGAACTCGACGTCGTCGATACCGGCCCACGCGATGCGCCGGCGCTGATCTTCCTCCACGGCTTCCCCGAATCGCACCGCACCTGGCGGCACCAGATCGCGCATTTTTCGGATCGCTTCCGCTGCATCGCGCCCGACCAGCGCGGCTATCGCGGCTCGTCCAAGCCGCAGGAGGTGGCGAGCTACACCCCGGACAAGCTGATCGGCGACGTGTTCCAGCTGGCCGATGCGCTAGGGGTGCAACACTTCACCATCGTCGGATATGACTGGGGCGGGGCGATCGCCTGGGGCGTGGCCCTGATGGGGCAGATGACCGGGCGGGTAACCCGGGCGGTGATCGCCAACGCTCCCCACCCGGCGATCTTCCAGAAGCTACTCTACACTGACCCGGTGCAGCGCGGCGCCAGCCAGTACATGCGTGAATTTCGCGATCCGGCGAACGATACGCTGGTGCGCGAGCATGGGCTTGGCGCCCTGCTGCTCAAGGTGGTGAAGTGGGAACGCTCGCCCGCGATGGAGCCGGAAGAGCGCGATGCGCTGATGCGCGACTGGCAGGACAGCGAGGCTGCTTTCGGCATGCTCAACTGGTACCGCGCCAGTCCGATCGACGTGCCGACGCCGGATGCACCCTATGGCTTACCTGAGGGCTGGACGCCGCCGCCCCTGCCCAAGCTCGCGATCCCTACGCTGGTGATCTGGGCGCTCGACGATCTCGCCCTGCCTCCCTGCAATCTTGAGGGCATGGACGCGATCATCCCGCAACTCACCGTGGTGCAGGTGCCCGGCTGCGGCCACTTCGTCCCGTGGGAAGCGCCGGATGCGGTCAATGCGGCGATGGATGCGTTTCTCGGCGTCTCCTAGCCACCGGCCTTTTCAAATGAGAAATCAACCTGCGGAGTCCAGGTCGCGTCGAAGAGATCAGGCATACCCGAATCTGCAATGACGATGCGCTTCTTGATCTTCCATTTGCCGTCCGTGCGCACCAGCCAGTCGAACTCGCGGCCCTGTTCGATGCAGCGCGGCGGGCCCTTGATCGTGTCGTTGAGCTGCTGGGTCCAGACCAGGCTGCAGGTCGCCGTATCGCCATCGACCTTGATCACGAAATTGGTCAACTGCATGTGGAACTTGCCAGTCAGCCGCGGCTTGTTGGCGAAGACATCCTTGTAGAGCTTGGTCACGTCCTCCTTGGAGGTGCAGACGATACCGTTGATGTCGAGATAGAAGTCATCTACGAAATATTCCGCGAAGGTGCCGTGGTCCGCCGTGCGGCCATAGCCGAAGTAGGTGTGGAACAGTTCCTCGATGGCGATGCGGTCTTCGATCACCTGCAGCCGCGCTGCCAGATCGCTCATGCTAGCCTGATCGCTCATCCCCAAACTCCTTATCATGTTTAGTAACGGGACTTAGTCAGTTCACCGGTCAATTTCTAGCGCCAAATCGCTAGGCATCGCCGAACCATTCCACCCATGCGCCATGGGCGTGGGCCTGCCCGAGCAAGGACCACTGTTCGCCGCCGCCCGGCCAGTACCGGGTGCGCAGTTCGTGGCGGAAGGTCTCGCGGTTGGTTTCGACCATGACCCAGGCGATGGGGCGCTCCGGTGTGGCAGCGGCGCCTGCCGCCTCGATCATCGCCTCGATGCGGTCGCGCTTTTCGGCGGGGATATATTGCCAGACGATCGAGTGGAAGAAGGTGCGGGTCACCCCTGCTTCCTGCGGCGCGGCCAGTCGCTCGGCGACGAACTGGCCGGCATCCATCTGCTCGACCTGCGGCGCCTGCTCGGTCGCCAACGCAATCGCTGCGTTGATCCTGGCGAGGCGTGCCGGCACATCCGGCCAGACGTAGCTCTTGAGCCGCAATGCATCGGCCGGATCGGTCAGGTCCATCGGCGTCGGATCGCAGCCCCGGATCGAGACGATCTCCACCGGCACATCCGGTGGCGGAGCCCCGCGCCATTCGGGGGCGATCCGCAGCGGTGGACCCGCCCGCCCGGCATGGACCCCGCCGAGGTCGTAATCGAACCGGTCGAGCATGGTGTTGATCCCGGCGCTGGCGCCCAGTTCGTTGAGTTCGAAATTCGGCCCCAGCCGGCCGGACAGCCACAACAGCTGCGCCATGATCCCGGCGGAGCGCCCGGCTTCGTTGGTCTGCGGCGGGCCATCGAGCCAGGGCAGCAACCGCGCATCGTGAGCGCGCGCGACGGCCAGCATCACCGCATCTACCTCGGATTGATCGGACAATTCACCACGATAGATTGGCCCTAGCCGATCATCCGCACCGGTCAGTCGCAGGTTATGGAACCCTCCGGCAAGGCGCAACGGCATGGCGTCTTCCAGCGTCAGCCCAGGCCAGCCCCGCATCCGCTCGCCGATCATCAGGCCGCTCTTGAGCATGGGCGCGAAGCTGCGGACGACCCGCGCGGTGACATGCGATCCCATCGCCTCGGCGTGGCGCGCCTGCCATTCGAAGGCCCCGGCCACATCGGCCATGTGCATCACGGCGCTATCGCCCGCGCCCTTTTCGTCCGCCAATTCCTTGCCCTTTCCGCGCACCCACCCTATGGCGCGCCGCATGTCGAAGCCGTTGACCTTTGCCGTGCCCAAGGGCCGCATCCTCGATGAGGCGCTGCCGCTGATGTCGCGTGCCGGTGTGGTGCCCGAGGCGGAGTTCCATGACAAGAACTCGCGCGCATTGTCCTTTGCCTGCGAGAACCCCGACCTGCGGATCATCCGCGTGCGGGCCTTCGATGTCGCCACCTTCGTCGCCCATGGTGCGGCGCAGGCGGGGGTCGTCGGTTCGGACGTGGTCGAGGAATTCGCCTATTCCGACCTCTATGCCCCGGTCGATCTGAACATCGGTCATTGCCGGCTTTCGGTGGCCGAACCGGTCGGGCAGCAGGGCGCCGCGCCGACCAGCCACCTGCGCGTCGCCAGCAAGTACCCCAACCTGACCCGCCGCCACTTCGAGCGGATGGGGATTCAGGCCGAGGTGGTGAAGCTCAACGGCGCGATGGAGCTCGCGCCGGGACTGGGCCTCGCCAGCCGGATCGTCGATCTGGTTTCGACCGGACGGACGCTGAAGGACAACGGGCTGGAGGAGACGAGCGTGATCTTGCCGGTGTCGGCCCGATTGATCGTAAACCGCGCCGCGCTCAAGACCGACGTCCGCGTGGCGGCGCTGGTCGATGCTTTCCGCGCGCTGGTTGCGGAGGCCTGATGCTGCGCCTCAATTCCGCCGACCCGGGCTTCGACAAGGCCTTCCGCCGCCTCGTGGCCGATAGGCGCGAGAGCGACGAGGATGTGGCGCGCGATGTCGCACTGATCCTCAACGACGTGAAGAACCGCGGCGATGCGGCGGTGGCCGAGCTGACCCAGCGCTTCGATGGCCATACACTCTCCACCGATGAGGACTGGCGGATTGGCCCCGACGCATGCCGCGAGGCCTTTGACGCGCTGCTGCCCGACCTGCGCGCCGCGCTGGAGCTCGCCGCCCAGCGCATCCGCGCCTTCCATGAGGCTCAGCTCCCCATCGACCGCGACGCCACCGATGCCGCCGGCGTGCGGATGGGCGCGCGGTGGAGCGCAGTCGATGCTGCCGGGCTTTACGTCCCGGGCGGACGGGCGGCCTATCCTTCCTCGCTGCTGATGAACGCGATTCCGGCCAAGGTCGCCGGGGTCGAACGGCTCGTCGTCGTCACCCCGACGCCCAAGGGCTTGATCAATCCGCTCGTTCTCGCTGCCGCGCACCTCGCCGGGGTCGACGAGATCTGGCGCGTTGGCGGCGCGCAGGCAGTCGGCGCCCTCGCCTATGGCACGCAGCGCATTCGTGCCGTCGATGTCATCACCGGCCCCGGCAACGCCTGGGTCGCGGAAGCCAAGCGTCAGCTCTATGGCGTGGTCGGGATCGACATGGTCGCCGGGCCGAGCGAGATCCTGGTAATCGCCGACGGCAAGAATGCCCCCGAATGGATCGCCGCCGACCTGCTCAGCCAGGCCGAACACGATCCCGCCGCGCAATCGATCCTGATCACCGACGATTCGGTCTTCGCTGACATTGTGGCCGACCGCATCGGGGTGGAACTGGCCATGCTCCCGACCGCGCGAGTCGCCAGCGAAAGCTGGAACACCCACGGCGTGATCATCGAGGTGCCCGATCTGGCCGAGGCCGCCGCGCTCGCCAACCTGCTCGCCGCCGAGCATGTCGAGATCGCTACCGACGATCCGGAGGCGCTGTTCCGCCACATTCGCCACGCCGGCTCGGTCTTCCTTGGCCGGCATACGCCCGAGGCGGTCGGCGATTACGTCGCCGGGCCTAACCATGTGCTGCCGACCGGGCGGCGCGCGCGCTTTTCTTCGGGGCTGTCGGTGCTCGACTTCATGAAGCGCACCAGCTTCATCCAGCTCGATGCCGCAGCATTGGCGCAGATTGGCCCTGCGGCGATCGCGCTGGCCGATGCGGAAGGCCTGCCGGCACACGCCCGCTCGATTGAAACGAGGCTTGGAATATGAGTTCGAATGCCCGCCAGGCGGCGCGCGCTGCCGCCCGCCTTGCCGCCGTGCAGGCGCTCTATCAGTTTGAGATGGAAGCGACGCCGCTCACCCTGTTGCTCGATGAGTTTCACCAGCACCGGCTCGGTGCTGAAATCGAGGAAATGCAGTTCGCACCGGCAGAGACCGCCTTCTTCGACGATATAGTGCGCGGCGCCATCGCCCGGCGCGATGAGATCGACGAACTGCTCTCGAGCAAGCTGGCCGAAGGCTGGAGCATCCCCCGCCTCGACCGCACCATGCTTCAGATCCTGCGCGCCGGGGCCTGGGAATTGATGGCCCGACCCGATGTGTCCACCCCGACCGCGATCAGTGAATATGTAGACGTCGCCCATGCCTTCTTCGACAAGCGTGAAGCAAATTTCGTCAACGGCGTGCTCGATGCCGTGGCAAAGACTGTGCGGTAGGGGAAGGCTCGGCCTTCTTCCCCCTTGATGGGGGAAGGATACGGAGGCTTGGTTCCGAAAGGGACCTAGTCGCAGTTGGATAGGGGTGATCTCTCGGCTAGACGCGTAGCAGATGAAAAAGCACCCGCCTTCCATCTCGATTGAACGCGCCCGAAAAATGCGCCGCGAGCCGACTCTGGCCGAAATGCGGATGTGGAAATTGTTGAAACAATGCTTCCGTGAATCGCGTTTTCGTCGCCAGATTCCCCTCGGGCATTTCATCGTCGACTTTGCCAGTCACGGAGCAAGCCTCGTGATCGAAATCGACGGCGGCCAGCACGATCCAGAAGTCGATGCAGCGCGGAGCCGGGTTATCGAAGCGGAGGGCTACAGCATCATCCGTTTCTCGAACAATGAGGTTCTGGAAAATGGTGAGGGATGCATGATCAGGCTGGGTCATTTCCTGCGACAACATCACCCACATCCAGCTGCGACTAGGCAGCAAGCTGCCAAGTCTTCGCATCCTTCCCCCCATCAAGGGGGAGGAGGTTTGACCCGTGAGGCGGTCCTAATCGCATCCCTGCGGGCACTTGCTACACATCCTGCCGCGCGAGGCCTCAACGACGACTGCGCGGTGCTTGAATTCGGCGGTGAGGCGCTGGTGCTGACGCATGACATGATGGTGGAGGGCGTGCACTTCCTCCCCGGACAGGACCCGGCCGACATTGCCTGGAAACTCGTCGCAACCAATATGTCGGACCTCGCTACCAAGGGCGCAGAGCCGGTCGGGGTGTTGCTCGGCTATATGCTGGGCGTAGACGACGCGCGCTTCATCGCCGGTCTGGGCGAAGCGCTGGCGCATTATGGCGCACCGTTGCTGGGCGGAGACACTGTATCGGGCACCGGCTCGCAAGCCCTGGGGCTCACCGCCATCGGCCGCGCAACCCATCGCCCCGTCCCCTCCCGCAGCGGCGCCATAATCGGCGAGGCGTTGTGGATCACCGGCCCGGTCGGTGCGGCGATGATTGGCTATGAAGCGATGCGCGCGGGTTCCGGCGAAGCGCTGGCCTACCGCCGCCCGGTCGCGTTGCTTGCCGAGGGCCAGGCGCTGGCGCCGCTGGTTGGTGCGATGATGGACGTATCCGATGGGGTCCTGCTCGACGCCAGGCGCATGGCGCTTGCCTCGGGTGTGACCATCGCCCTCGATAGCCTGGCGGTGCCCCTCGCCTGTCCCGAAAGCCGGCGCCATGACGCCCTGCGCTGGGGCGACGACTATCAGTTGCTGTTCACCGCCCCTGCCGATATCGACTTGCCGGTTCGTGCAACGCGGATTGGCATGGTTTTCGCGCGCGGAGAGCACCCGTTGCTGGTCGATGGCTTGCCTCCACCGGAAGGCGAAGCGCTCGGTTTCGAGCACAACTAGCGCTGACGCCGCAAATCGGGCGGAAATGCGGCATTGGGGCTTGCACGGCGCGGCTTCTCGCCTATAGCAAAATCCGCTTTTCGGCCCCGTTCCTGCGGGGCCGAGTGCTGTATGCGCAACCATTTAAGAGGGGGAGCCGCGCGTGAATCTTGTCACCATTTCGATAGTCCTGGGTCTTTTGGCCGTGGTCTACGGTTTCGTCACCAGCCGTCAGGTGCTCAGCGCATCGGCCGGCAATGAAAAGATGCAGGAGATCGCCGCGGCGATCCAGGAAGGCGCACAAGCCTATCTGGGGCGCCAGTATCGCACCATCGCCATGGTTGGCGCAGCGGTTGCGGTGCTCGTGTGGTATTTCCTCGATCACCTGGGCACGCCGATTTCGGCGGGCGGGTTCCTGCTCGGTGCCGTGCTTTCGGGCGCGACCGGCTTTATCGGCATGAACATCTCGGTGCGCGCCAATGTGCGTACTGCAGCTGCCGCGCAAGAGGGACTGCAGCAAGGACTTACTCTGGCGTTCCGCGCCGGTGCGATCACCGGCATGCTGGTGGCCGGCCTCGCGCTACTCGCGATTGCGGGGTATTTCGCATTCCTGACCGGACCTGCGGGTCACGGAGTTGGCGGAGCGGATCGCACCGTGGTCAATGGCCTGATCGCGCTCGCTTTCGGGGCCTCGCTGATCTCGATCTTCGCGCGTCTCGGCGGCGGTATCTTCACCAAGGCCGCTGACGTCGGCGCCGATCTCGTCGGCAAGGTTGAGGCCGGGATCCCCGAAGACGATCCACGCAATCCTGCTGTTATCGCCGATAACGTCGGCGACAATGTCGGCGACTGCGCGGGCATGGCCGCCGATCTGTTCGAAACCTATGTCGTCACCATCGGTGCGACCATGGTGCTGACCGCACTGCTACTCAAGGGCGCGGACAACCTCATGGCGCTGATGAGCCTGCCGCTGCTGATTGGCGGCGTCTGCATCGTTACCTCGATCATTGGCACCTACTTCGTCCGCCTTGGAGGCGGCAAGAACATCATGGGCGCGATGTACAAGGGCTTCCTCGTCACCGCAGTCCTCTCGATCCCGGCGATCTGGTGGGCTATCAGCTATGCGCTGGGCGGCGATATGGAAGCGGCGATTGCCGATCAGGCTTATAATGGCCGCACGCTGTTCTATTGCGGGTTGGTCGGTCTGGTCATCACCGGCCTGATCATCTGGATCACCGAATATTACACCGGCACCAACTATCGCCCGGTCCGCTCAATCGCCAAGGCTTCGGAAACCGGCCACGGCACCAACGTGATCCAGGGTCTGGCGATCAGCATGGAATCGACCGCGCTGCCGACTCTGGTGATCGTCACCGGTATCATCGTCGCGTTCAAGCTGGCGGGGCTGATGGGCATTGCCTATGCCGCCACCGCGATGCTGGCGCTGGCCGGGATGGTCGTGGCGCTCGACGCTTACGGTCCGGTTACCGACAACGCCGGGGGCATCGCCGAAATGGCGGGGCTCGACGACGATGTCCGCAAGAAGACCGACGCGCTCGACGCGGTGGGCAACACCACCAAGGCCGTGACCAAGGGTTATGCCATCGGCTCGGCCGGCCTCGCCGCGCTGGTGCTGTTCGCTGCCTACACCACTGACCTCAAGGAGTTCTTCCCGAACCTGACGGTCAACTTCAGCCTCGAGAACCCCTATGTCATCGTCGGGCTACTGCTCGGTGCACTACTGCCCTATCTGTTCGGGGCCATGGGCATGACCGCAGTGGGTCGCGCGGCTGGCGAAGTGGTCAAGGACGTGCGCGACCAGTTCAAGGCCAACCCCGGGATCATGACCTATGAGGTCAAGCCCGACTACGCCCGCACTGTCGATCTCGTCACCAAGGCGGCGATCAAGGAAATGATCATTCCTTCGCTGCTGCCGGTGGTTGCACCAATCGTGGTCTATTTCGTGATTACAGCAGTTGCAGGACAGGCCAACGGCTTTGCCGCCCTGGGTGCCCTGCTCCTTGGCGTGATCGTCGGCGGGCTGTTCGTCGCGATCTCGATGACCTCGGGTGGCGGCGCATGGGACAACGCCAAGAAGTACATCGAAGACGGCCATCACGGCGGCAAGGGCAGCGATGCCCACAAGGCCGCAGTAACCGGCGATACCGTGGGCGATCCCTACAAGGATACCGCGGGTCCGGCCGTCAACCCGATGATCAAGATCACCAATATCGTGGCGCTGCTGCTGCTCGCCGCGCTGGCGGCGCACGCCGGGGTCTGATCCCCATCGCGCCTTCGAGGTGAAACGAAACCCCGTCCGGAGCGATCCGGGCGGGGTTTTGCTTTGGCGTTGTGTGTTAGCAATTCCTTGGTTTTCCGGCGCTATTAGCCTTGACAGCGATAACCTAGGCCATGACCAGCCTTGCTCTCGAAGCCCCCGGCCTGATGCCGGAGACGGCTCCTGCCCGGCCCCTGTCCGCCGGGAGCATCCGCGCGCTTGACTGGTAGAGCTTCGTGGCGCCCAACGCGCGCCTCGCCTGGGATGCGCTGGCCGAGCGGGCGAGCGAGCCCAACCCGTTCTTCGAGAGCTGGTATCTGCTGCCCGCACTGCGCGCGCTCGATCCCGGACACGAAGCGCGCCTGCTGCGGCTCAATCACGATGGCCAACTGGCCGGGCTGATGCCGCTGGTCCGCGAGCGGAGCTACTATGGAAGGCCGCTTCCGCACTTGCGCAACTGGGTCCATGCCAACTGCTTCCTCGGCGCACCGCTGGTCGCGAACGGCAGCGAGCATGCCTTCTGGCAGGCCCTGCTCGAATGGTGCGATGGCAATGCCGGGATGGCGTTGTTTCTCCACCTCGGGACGATGCCGCTGGACGGGCCGCTACACGCGGCGCTGGTCGATGTGCTCACGCTCCAGAACCGCTCGAACGGGATCGTCTTTCGCGAGGACCGGGCCATGCTGGCTTCACCGCTTGGCCCGGATGCCTACCTTGAGGCCGCGCTATCGGGCAAAAAGCGCAAGGAGCTGCGCCGCCAACACACCCGCCTGGCCGAGCTGGGCGAGCTCAGGGTGGTCCGTCAGGACGACGATGCCAATCTTTCCCGGTGGACCGAACAGTTCCTCGCGCTCGAAGCCTCGGGCTGGAAAGGCGCCGCCGGATCGGCGCTGGCATCGCATCAGGCGACCACCGCGCTGTTCACCGAGGCCATGGCCGGAGCCGCCGCGCGCGGCAAGCTGGAGCGGCTCTCGCTCGAACTGGATGGTCAGCCGATCGCCATGCTGGCCAGCTTCCTCACCCCGCCCGGCGCCTATTCCTACAAGACCGCCTTCGACGAACGCTTCGCCCGCTACTCCCCCGGCGTGCTGCTCCAGCGCGAGAACCTCGCGGTGCTGGACCGCCCCGACATCGCCTGGACCGACAGCTGCGCCGCCGCCGATCATCCGATGATCGACCACATCTGGCGTGAGCGCCGGCCAGTCGGGCGGCTTTCGATCGCCATTGGCGGCAAGCTGCGCCGATCGCTGTTCAACCTGATCCTTAAGGCCGCAATCGGCCGCAATCCCGCAGGGCTGACCGCATGAGCGTCTTTTTACCCGAAGCCCGCACGACTTTCGCCGCGAACTATCCCGAGGTTCCGCACATCCTGCGGCACGCGCTGGGGCAGCATCCGCTGCTCGAGCTCGATGCGCTGGCGGCACTGGCCGAGGGGCTGCCTGAAGCCTCGATCGAATACAATTACGCCGACCTCCCCATCGGCATCGAAGGCAAGCCCGATGCCACCGGCATTCCCATTGGCGAGACGATCCGCTCGATCGGCACCTGCGGCAGCTGGGCGGCGCTCAAGAATATCGAGCAGCACCCCGCTTATGCCGCGCTGCTGGACGAACTCCTGACCGAAATCCGTCCCGAGATCGAAACCCGGACTGGGCGCATGATGAAGACCCAGGGCTTCATCATCATCACCTCGCCCGGCGGGGTGACGCCCTATCACTTCGATCCGGAGCACAATATCCTGCTGCAGGTTCGTGGCTCCAAGGTGATGACCCAGTTTCCTGCCGGCAACGCCGCCTATGCCCCCGACGAAGTGCATGAAAGCTACCACACCGGAGGACCCCGCGAGCTGAAGTGGCGCGATGAGCTGGTTGAAGGCGGGCGCGAGTTCCCGCTTGCAGCAGGCGAAGCGTTGTTCGTCCCGGTGATGGCCCCGCATTTCGTGCGCAACGGCCCGGAATCCTCGGTCTCGCTCTCGATCACCTGGCGCTCGGAATGGAGCTATGCCGAGGCCGATGCGCGGGCCTTCAATGCCATGCTGCGCCGGATCGGCATCAGGCCACCGGCGACCGCGCGCTGGCCGCACCGCAATCTCGCCAAGGCCTATGGCTGGCGGATGCTGCGCAAGCTGGGCGTGGGCTGATCATCCACCCTGATGATAAAAGTCATAGACCGCCTGCGCCACTGCGGCACTCACCCCGGGCGCTCGCTGCAAATCCTCAAGCGCCGCCGCGCGAACACCGCCTGCTGTGCCGAAATGCAGCAGCAGCGCCCGTTTGCGCGCCGGGCCGATGCCGGGAACCTCGTCGAGCGGGCTGGCCGTGATCGCCCGGCTGCGCTTGTCGCGGTGCGCGCCGATGGCGAAGCGGTGAACCTCATCACGCAGTCGCTGCAGGTGGAACAGCAGCGATGAATTGACTGGCAGGGTCTTTTCGCGGCCATCGGCAAAGTGGAACACCTCGTGCCCCTCGCGGCCATGATCTGGGCCTTTGGCGATGGCGATCAGCGGCACGTCCTCCACCCCCAGCTCTTCCAGCGCATCCTTCACCGCGCTCATCTGGCCCTTGCCGCCGTCGATCAGCACCAGATCCGGCCACATCCCGCTCTCGCGGTCCGGATCTTCCTCCATCGCCCGGGCGAAGCGGCGCGAGAACACCTCGCGCATCATCGCGAAATCGTCGTTGGTTTGCGCCGTCTTGATGTTCCACTTGCGGTACTGGCCCTTGAGGAAGCCTTCCGGCCCCGCCACAACCATCGCCCCCAGTGCATTGCTGCCCTGGATATGGCTGTTGTCGTAGATCTCGATCCGCTTGGGCGCTTCGGAGAGTTCGAAGAATTCCGCCATCTCGCGGTTGGTTCTGGCCTTGGTGCCGCTTTCGGCGAGTCGCCGGTCCAGCGCCTCTTCGGCATTGCGCTGGGCCTGCTCCATCAGGCGGCGTCGATCCCCGCGCTGCGGGACCGAAATCTCGATTCGCCCCCCGGCTCCGCCGCGAAAGGCCTCGGCCAGCAATTCTGCCTCGGGCAGCTCGCGATCGACCAGTACCACCCGCGCCGGCGGCACCTCCTCATAGAACTGGGCGAGGAAGGCCGACATCACCTCGCCCTCCTCCAGCCCTTCGGTATGGCTGGGGAAGAAGGCCCTGTGCCCCCAGTTCTGCCCGCCACGGATGAAAAAGGCCTGCACCGCCACCTGCCCACCCTTCACCGCCATGGCGAAAACATCGGCATTGCCCAGCCCTTCGGCGTTGATCGCCTGACTGCCCTGGATGAAGGTCGCCGCGCGCAGACGGTCACGCAGCATTGCGGCGCGTTCATAGTCCAGCGCCTCAGCCGCCTGCGCCATCTCCGCTTCGATCTCGCGCTGCACGGCGGATGACTTGCCGCCGAGGAAGTCCTTGGCCTGCCGCACCAGCGCGGCATAGCCGGCCTCGTCGATCCGCCCCACACAAGGCGCCGAGCAGCGCTTGATCTGGTAGAGCAGGCAGGGCCGGTCACGCCGGGCCAGGAAGCTGTCGGTGCAGCTGCGCAGCAGGAACAGCTTCTGCATTGCGTTGATCGTGGTGTTGACCGAACCGGCGCTGGCGAACGGCCCGTAATAATCCCCCTTGGCCTTGCGCGCGCCGCGATGCTTGGTGATCCGGGGAAAGGCATGATCGGCGCGCAGCAGAATGAAGGGGAAGCTTTTGTCATCACGCAGCAGCACGTTGTAAGGCGGGCGGAAGCGCTTGATCAGCTGGGCTTCCAGCAGCAGCGCCTCGGCTTCGGAATTGGTGGTGACGATGGTCATGCCGCGCGTCTGGCTGACCATGCGCTTTAACCGGATCGGTAGCCGCTCCACCTGCGTATAATTCGCCACCCGGTTGCGCAGCACCCGCGCCTTGCCGACGTAAAGCACATCGCCCCGGGCATCGAGCATGCGGTAGACGCCCGGCTTGGCCGGCAAGGTCGCCTGCGTCTCGCGAATCGCGGCGACGCCCTGCTCGAGATCGGGTTTTTCGCTGCCCTTCAGCGTATAAGCCGCGCGCTCCTCGTTGAAGCGCTCGGCGCTGTCGCGATCAGGCGGTGGGGTAGATTTGCGAGCCATGGCTGCCAGATAGGCGATCAAGGGCAGCAATGGGAACCCCAAGTCATGCGGGATCGGGATACATGTTGCCGACTCTTCGCTTCCCGTCGTATCGTGTTGAAGCGTCAAGCCAGGCGCGCTGGATAGGCTGCCGCCCATGGCAATCGCCGATTTTTCCAAAGAAGGCTCGCCGCGGCTCTCGCCGCGCCTCTCGCTGCCTGTTGCACTTCAGCGTATCAATGGCGCTTGCTTGCAGCGTTTCAGCCATAATGCTGAGATACTGCTGGATGCCCGCTCGCCGGAAGCGGTTCACGCTGCGCGGGTGGCGTTACGTCAACTCAGAACCGCATTGGACAACTTCAAGGACATGCTGCCCCAAGCCGAATTCCGCATTTTTCGGCAGCGACTTCGGGACATGGCAAGTCTGCTCGGAGAGGTCCGCGACCTTGATGTCATCCTCGAGCGGATGGTGCCAAACACTATGCACGACCGTCTCTTGGCCGAACGCGAGAACGCTTGGGAGGTGCTGGAGGCGGAACTGCGCAGCGGCGCCGCGCAGCGTCTCTCCGATGAGCTTACGCATTGGCTCAGGCAAGGCCGCTGGCGACGGGATCCGGCGGTTCGGTTGCAGCGGAACCAGGCGCTCACGCCGTTCGCAGCGCGCCTGCTCGACCGGCAAGTGCGGAAGCTTGGCAAGCACGGCAAGCACTTCCGTAAGCTAGATGACGATGGCAGGCATCGCTTGCGCAAGGATGCGAAGCGACTGCGTTACTCGGCCGAAGCCTTCGCCGCGCTGTTCCCCGCCAAAGGTGGCACCCGGCGCAAATTCCTGACCGCGCTGCGCGAATTCCAGAATCGCCTCGGAGATCTCAACGACCGGCGGATCGAACGCGAGCACATGTCCGCCGAAGCATCGCCTGACGCGCCGCTGGCGCCTCAATCATGGCTCGGCGAACAAGGCGACATGATCGATGCTGCGGCGCGGTCATGGAAGCGGCTCAAGCATGCCAAGCCGTTCTGGAAATAGATCGGCCGTCTCAAAACATCTTGCGGAAGTCTATGCCGAACACGCGGCCGCGCGGGTCGAGATAGTCAGGCTGGTAGCTCAGCGGCACTGCTCCGGATGCATCGGTCACGCGCTGGCGGGAGTCGAACAGATTGTCGACCGTGAAGGACAGCCGGGCACCCTTGAAGAACGACCAGCTATCGACCATCCCCTTCTGCTGCCCGAGATCGACGAAAGCACGCAAATTGACCTTGGTGACCGAACCGAAGCGCAGATCGGCCGAACCCGGGGAGCCGCTAGCGCGGACATGCGTGGGCGCGCTCCAGTTGCCGTTGAGGCGCAGGCCGAAGCCCTTGTAGAAGAAGCCGCCCTCGGCCTCGATCGCATGGCGCGAGACGCCGCCGCCGGTCAGCGCATCGCCGCCGAGCAGGTCGAGCAGCGGCCCGCCCGAGGCAATGCTCACCCGCTCGGCGAGGCGGTAGGTGTGGTAGATTGCGAGGTTCCAGCGGCCCTGCCCGCCCCGGCCCATCATGCCGCGCGGTCCGCCGCCGAAGCCGCCGGGACGCGGTCCGCCGGCCTGCGGTCCACCTGCGGCACCGAGCGGCAAACCGAAGCGCCCGCCCCCGCCGCCGGGGGTGACCTTGCCGAGCGTCCCGCCGAAATTCAGGCCCCAGCGAATGCGCTCGCTCTCTTCGCGGGCGAAGGTCACCGGCCTCTGGTCGATGGCGACCAGTTGGCCATTCACATCGCGCGTCACGCGGCCCGGAAATGCCGCCTCGATCTCAGGGGTGAGCAGCAGGAATTGCGCCGTGACGTCGTTCGAGCGATTGCGGAAATATTCGACCAGCAGCGTCCCGTCCTTGAGACCCGGGACCTTCCAGTTGGCCGAAAACTTGAGATCGCGCTGGGTTTCGCGCAGGAGCTGGCGATTGCCGCCGCCAGTGATCGTGACCAGCGCGGTCTGCCCGGTCGCGAAGTCGTAGACCGGGACGTTGAACGTCACCACAGCGGGGTTGCCGAGATCGGTCAGCGCGGGCGCGGCTTCGTTGACGATGTAGCTGGCCTGAAGACCCAGCGTTTCGGTCGGTGACCAGTTCAGGCCCGCCGACCAATCCTTGAGCGTGCCGAAATCGGAGAGATGGTCGAAGCCCGCCGAGAAATTGACGCTCACCTCGCCCAGCCCGGCCAGCACGCCTTCGCGGCGGCTGGCGAGGGGAAGGGCCAGGTTGGCGCCGCCCGAAATGTCGCCGCGATGCAATCTGGTGGTGCCGAGTGAACTGCGCGTGTCATCGCTGGCGATGCCGTTCCACGCGAACCCGGTCTTGAGCGTCAGCGAAGCATCGCCCGCCGGCATCCGGAATGGGCGCCCAGCGAGGGTGACGAGGCTGGTCACCGTGTCGCTCGCGACCCGCGCGGTATCCTCGCCGATCGCCCCGCGGCGGTCGATCCGGGTGTTTACGACCTGATGCCCGCCGTCGACCGTCGCCGTAAGCTGCCAGCTGCCGAGACCCCGGCCATAGGCAACGCTGCCTTGGAGGTTGTCGGTGCGCGTGGACCGCTTGAGCGGATCGTAAGGGCTGATCGTATCCAAGCCGGACAGCGACAGGCTGTCCAATCTGCTCGCGGAAAGATTGAGACTCAGCTGGCCGCCAAGCCCGCCTTCCCCCAGGCCGCGCGTCAAGGTGCCGTTGGCCGTCAGGCTGCGACTATCGGCGATCAGGCTGCGGGCGGTGGCAGGATCTGTGCCAACGGCTGGAGGCGCGCCGGGCTGCTGGATCACACCGCGCTCGGCTTCGGTCAGCGGGCTGGTGTTCTCGATCTTGAAGGCCAGATTGACCCGGCTCGGGCCGTTGATCTTCAGCAGGCTGACTTCCGCCTCGCCGGTATGAAAGCCGCCCCGGCCCGGCAGGCCATATTCCGCATCAAGCGTCCGGCTGGAGAAATCATCCTTGAGAATCAGGTTCACCACCCGCTGGTTGGGCGGAAAGCCGAAGCGCAGCGCGACCTGTTCGGGCAGGATCTCCATCCGCCGGATCGCTTCGGGCGGAAAATTACGCATCTCGCGGAAGTTCGAAATGCGCTGACCGTTGACGAGGATTACCGGGAAGCCGCCGCCCCGTCCCCGGCCCGAGCCGGTCTGCGGGCTGAGCGCAGAAATCAGGTCGGGCAGCGAGGAGGCGCCGTAAGCCGCGATCTCGTCCTCATCCAGCGTCGCGATCGGAGCGTCGGGGACATCCAGCTGCCCCTTGATCCGGCTGGCCACCACGACGATTTCGTTCAAATCCTGCTCGCGCTCCAGCGGCACCGTATCGCCGGGCAAGGCGGCATCCTGGGCAACAGAGCTGGCAGCTAGGGCTATGGGCAGTCCGGACAGCAGAAACACGCAACAAACTCCAGTACTTGATCGCAGCCCCTCCGTGCGCCTCGATGCGCAATCGCCCGCGTTGGGGCAAGGGTGCGGCCGGTATCAAATTGTCGCGTGTTGTTACGAAAGCCCGCGATCTGCCATGGTTCGGCCAAGGCTTCCCTTTTTGCGGAAGCGCCGCTATGGCGCGCCATCCCGGAATATACGCAAGCGGAACTAGACAAGCGGATGGCGAAAGAAGAACTGCTCGAGATGCGCGGCACGGTGGTCGAGCTGCTCCCCAACGCGATGTTTCGCGTGAAGCTGGAGAATGACCACGAGATTCTCGGCCACACCGCAGGCAAGATGCGCAAGAACCGCATCCGCGTGCTGGTCGGCGACGAGGTGCTGGTCGAGCTGACGCCTTACGACCTGACCAAGGGCCGGATCACCTACCGCTTCATGCCCGGTCGCGGCGGTCCCGGCCAGTTCTAACCGAAATGCCGCTCATCCTGAGGAGGGTTGGCGCGTGAGCGATGACCCGTCTCGAAGGACTCTCCTGCTTGCTTCAGCCAGCCCGCGGCGGCGCGAACTGATCGCCCGGCTTGGCATCGTGCCTGACGGCATCGCCGCAGCCGACATTGACGAAACCCCCGCCAAAGCTGAGCTGCCGCGCGTCTACGCCGCCCGCATGGCGCGCGAGAAGGCGTTGGCGGTGAACGGTGAAACATCGCATGTGCTTGCGGGCGATACTGTCGTCGCGCTCGGTCGGCGGATACTGCCCAAGGCTGAGGATGAGGCGACGGCGCGCCGCTGCCTCGAACTGCTCTCAGGTCGCCGCCACAAGGTACTCTCGGCGATCGCGCTCAAGGCGCCGGATGGCATGCTGCGCGAGCGTCTCTCGGAAACGATTGTCCGCTTCAAACCGCTCAGCGGGGCGGAGATCGACGCCTATCTGGCTGGCGGCGAGTGGCACGGCAAGGCCGGGGGCTATGCCATCCAGGGCAGCGCCGAGGGGCTGATCGCCTGGATTTCCGGCAGCCATTCCGGCGTGGTCGGCCTGCCGCTGTTCGAAACACGGGCGCTGCTCAAGGCGGCGGGTTTCGCGCTTGGCTGAGTGGCTGGTCGAGCGCGGGATCGGTGAGGACCGCGCAATTCTGGTCGAGGCCGAACAGGTCCTCGCCGCTCGGGCCGACTGGCCGGGCAAGGCTGCGGCGGGCCTCATAACCGACGCCATACTGATCGCCCGCACCGCCGGAAGCCCGCGCGGGACCGTCCGGCTCCCCTCCGGCGAGGAGGCGCTGGTTAGTGGCTTACCGCGTGAGGCGAGCGAAGGCAGCACGATCCGCGTGGCGGTTACCCGCGCCACCATGGCCGAGAGCGGGCGCTACAAGCGCGCGCAATGCCGCCCCTCGCCTGCCGCCTGCCGCCCCGCCCCCACCCTCGCCGAAGCCTTGGCCGCCGAGGGCCAATCCGTCTCCACAATCCGCACCTTTCCGGCCGGTTTGTGGGAGGAAGCCTTCGCGCTTGGCTGGAGCGGCGCGGCGGAGTTTTCCGGCGGCTCGCTGACCCTCAGCGCCACTCCGGCGATGACCTTGATCGACGTCGACGGTCACCTAAAGGCACCCGAACTCGCCCTCAGCGCGACCCGAGCGATCGCCGAAGCGATCCGACAGCTCGACCTTGGCGGCTCGATCGGCATCGACTTCCCGACCCTCGCCGAAAAATCCGCCCGCCGCGCGATCGACGAGGCGCTGGACCTCGCTCTCACCGGCTGGCCGCATGAGCGCACCGCGATGAACGGCTTCGGCTTCGTCCAGCTGGTCGCCCGGCTCGAACGCCCCTCGCTGCTCCACCGCTTCGCCCAGGATCGCACCGGAGCTGCCGCGCGGCTGCTGCTGCGGCAGGCCGAGCGGGTCGAGGCGCCGGGAACATTGCTCCTCACGCTCCATCCTGCGGTCCGCGCCGCGATCCTGCCGGCGTGGGAGCAGGAGCTTGCCCGCCGCAGCGGCCGCCGGCTTGAATGGCGTGAGGATTCCGCGCTTGCGCTGGACGGCGGCTTCGCGCAGGCCATCACGCAATGAACCAGACGACGCGCAAATGCCCGATCTGCCGCAAGCCGCGCAGCGCCGAGCACACCCCCTTCTGCTCGCAGCGCTGCCGCGACCGCGACCTGCTGCGCTGGCTCGAGGATGGCTACGCCCTGCCCGGCCAGCCCGCCGATCCCGATCTGCCGCCCGAGGAATAATCCATCTTGCCAAGCCGCGCCTGCTTCTCCATAGGCGCGCTTCCTGCCGCGCGGTGGTCTTGAAGCGGACTGTTGCCGCAGCGTTGCCCGGGTAGCTCAGTTGGTAGAGCAGCGGATTGAAAATCCGCGTGTCGGTGGTTCGAATCCGCCCCCGGGCACCACTTTCCCAGATCGCACCACCGTCAGATTGCCTCAGCGGCGAGGCAGTCCTATGGCCGTCCGGTAACTACGGAGCAAACCCATGTGCGGACATCAGCAGGACACACGCCCCTACCCGCAGGAGGGCTATGAGCGGCTGATCCAGACTTCGCCGATCGGAGTAATCGGCCAGGGCGACATCAACGACGAGAACAAGTTGCTGGCCAAACTCGGCCCGAAAACCGTGATGATGATGGGCGACAACCCCGCCCTGCCCCGCATCCCGGAGCGGCCGACCCTGATCGATTACTTCAACCTGCGCTTCAGCGACATGACCTGCCAGCACTTGCTCGGCAGCGCCAAGCGGGCGCTGCTCGCGGGGCACGGCGAGAAGGTGGTGATGGCCTGCCTGCTGCACGATATTTCCAACGGCTGCCTGGTCCGCCCGGATCACGGCTATTGGAGCGCGCAGATCGTCG
>CANJSX010000007.1 GCA_947477055.1 Sphingomonadaceae bacterium
ATGAATCTGACCCGTGATCGCCTGCATTCCATCGGTTGGGCCATGGTGCTCACCATCTGCTGCGCCCTGGTCCTCGCGCTGACCTTCCGGGTCAACGCGGTGAAGAGCCAGGTGCGGCTGACCGAGCGGCAGATCGTCGCGCTCAAGCAGGACAAGCTGTTCCTCGAGACCGAGTTCGAAACCCGCGCCAACCAGCAGCAGCTGCGCTCGCTCAACGATCTCGAGTTCGGCTATCAGGCACCGACCGCCGGCCAATATCTCGAAAACGAACGCCAGCTGGCTGCGCTGGGCAAGCCCCGCGCGCCCGATGCCCCGGCGCCGATCCGCGTCGCCAGCGCCGTCGCCCGCGACGATGCCCAGCCCTTCATGGCGATGGTCTCGCCGCTCACCGGCCAGGCGATGGCAGCCGAGGCTCCGGCAAAGCTGGCGACCCGCAAGCCGATGACCGCCGCCAATCTGCGTGATCGGCTGAGCCGCTTCGATACCCGGGAGGCTGCCAACCAGTGACCGCGCTTGCCGCCAGCTCCACCCTTTATCCTTCCGCCAAGATTTCCTCCGGGCGGGTCGAGCTGGTCAACATGCGCCAGCGGTCGCTGCTGCTGGCAAAATGGCGCGTGCTGTGGGTGCTGGGTCTCTTTGCGCTGATCGCATTGATAGCACTGCTGCGCATCGCCATCCTCGGGCTGTTTCAGGACGCGCCCGGCGCACGCTCGATGGCCGATGCACTGCTCCCGCCGCGCGGCGAGATCGTCGATCGCAACGGCGTGCCGCTGGCACGAGCCTTCCCGGCCTATTCACTGTGGTTCAATCCCAAGGCGCTCGGCGATGGCCCGGCTCTGGTCAAGACCCCGCGCGAAGTGGCTGCCGAACTGGTGCGAATCTTCCCGGACGAGGATTTTGGCAAGCTGGTAACCCGCCTCTCCTCGGGCCAACCCGGCTATCTGCGCCGCCGCATCCTGCCCGAGGATGCCAACAAGATTCACCTACTGGGCGAGCCGGCGCTGGAATTCCCGCGCGAGAACGAGCGATATTATCCGCAAGGCTCGATGGCTGCGCATATTCTCGGCTTCGTCGCCGCCGACGGGCACGGCCGGATCGGGATGGAGCAGGTCTATGACCAGCGGCTCAACGATCCGGCGCGGCGCGGCGAACCGGCGGTGCTCTCGATCGACACCCGCGTGCAGGGCGCGCTGGAAGACGAGCTGTCCAAGGGCATGTCGGAATCGCTGGCCAAGGGTGCGGCGGGGATCGTGCTCGATGTCGATACCGGCGAGATCCTAGCGCTCGCCTCGCTGCCCTCATTCAATCCCAACCTGATTGACCAGGCCGGCGCAGCCAACATCTTCAACCGGGTGACCAACCAGGTCTACGAGCTCGGCTCCACCTTCAAGCCGCTCACAATCGCCGCCGCGATCGACGCCGGCACCGTGACCGATCTGGCGCGGCGCTATCAGTCGGACCGACCGATCGCGATCGGCGGCTTCCAGATCCACGACAGCCACAGCTTCGGGGCCTCGCTCAATGTGCCCGAGGCGCTGATCCATTCCTCGAACATCGTTACCGCGCAGGTCGCGGACGAGCTGGGCGCGGCGCGGCTCAATGCGGTAATGCGCTCGCTTGGCTTCAACGAGCGGCCCTATATCGAGCTTCCGGCCAAGGGCTTCCCGCTGTGGCCGCGCGGCGACTGGTCGCGGATCACCACCATGACCGTCTCCTACGGGCACGGCATCGCCGTCACCCCGCTGCACCTCGCTTCGGCCTATGCCACCATGGTCAATGGCGGGATCTGGCGCCCGGCCACACTGGAGAAGATCGAGCCCGGCAAGGCCCCCGCTGGCCGCCGCGTGTTCAAGGCCTCGACCAGTGCGCGCATGCGCCAGCTGCTGCGGATGATCGTGGACCTCGGCACTGGCCGCAAGGCCAATGCCCCGGGCTACCGGGTCGGCGGCAAGACCGGCTCGGCTGAAAAGCCCGGCGTCGGCGGGTATCGCAAGAGCTCGCTGGTCGCCACTTTCGCCGCAGTTTTCCCGATGGACCGCCCGCGCTATGTGATCATCGCCATGCTCGATGAGCCGCAGGGCACAGCCGCCACCTCGGGCCAGCGGACTGCCGCCTGGAACACCGCACCGATCATCGCCCGCGTGGTGCCACGCATCGGCCCGCTGCTCGGGATCATGCCCGACGATACCCGCGGCATCGACATTTCCGACCTCGCCCCGCTGGTCGGCAGTGGAGAGGGCGAATGAAGCTGGGCACGCTGGCCGAGGCGGCGGGGATCGCGCTGGCTGAGGGTGGCGATGCAAACGTCACCGGCTTCGCAATCGACAACCGCAAGGTCGCGCCTGGCACGGTGTTCGGCGCCTTTCCCGGCACGCGCTTCAATGGCGAGGACTTCATTCCCGCCGCCGTCGCTGCCGGGGCGGTCGCCGTCGTCGCCCGGCCCGAAGCGAAGGCCGCCGGCGCAGTGCATGTGGCTGATGCCGAACCGCGCCGCGCGTTTGCCCGGCTGGCGGCGCGCTTCTTCACCCCGGCGCCCGAATGCATCGCCGCGGTGACCGGGACCAACGGCAAGACCTCGACTGTCGAGATGACGCGCCAGCTGTGGCGCATGGCCGGGATCCGCGCCGCCTCGATCGGCACGCTCGGCGTGACCACCAGCGACGAGAGCATCTCGACCGGGCTGACCACCCCCGATATCGTCACCTTCCTCGCCAACATGACCGGGCTGGCCCGCGAAGGCGTGAGCCATGTGGCCTATGAGGCCTCCAGCCACGGGTTGTCGCAATATCGCAACGAGGGGCTGGCGGTCCGCGCCGGGGCCTTCACCAATCTCAGTCGCGACCATCTCGATTACCACAAGGACATGGAGGACTATTTCGCCGCCAAGATGCGCCTGTTCGATGAGGTGGTCTCGGACGGCGGCACGGCGGTGATCTGGGCTGACGACGAATGGTCGGGCCGGGCGTTCAGCCATGCGAAAAAGCGGGGGCTTGTGCTGTTGACGGTCGGCGAGGCGGGCGAGGGCATCCGCCTGATCTCGCGCACCCCGGGCCAGCTCGGTCAGCAGCTGGAGATCGAACATGCCGGCGCGCGGCGCAAGTTCAACCTGCCGCTGATCGGGGCCTATCAGGCGGCCAACGCGCTGGTCGCGGCGGGCCTCGTGATCGCCACCGGCGGCGATGTTGCACACACATTCGATGCGCTCGCCCGGCTTCAGCCGGTGCGCGGGCGGCTTGAGCGGGCGGCGATCAGCCGGGCCGGGGCGCCGGTCTATGTCGATTATGCCCATACTCCCGACGCGCTCGAAGCGGCGATTGCCGCGTTGCGCCCGCATGTGACCGGGCGGCTGATCGTGGTGTTCGGCGCCGGCGGTGATCGCGATCAGGGCAAGCGCCCGCAGATGGGCCGGGTCGTTGCCGAGCAGGCCGACCTCGCCATCGTCACCGACGACAATCCGCGCGGCGAGGATCCGGCCGAGATCCGCGCGCAGGTGCTGGCCGGGACCGGCGGCAAGTCGCGCGAGATCGGTGATCGGCGCGCAGCCATCGCCGCAGCCATTTCAGAAGCCGGAGCGCACGATATCGTGCTCGTTGCCGGCAAGGGACACGAACAGGGCCAGATCGTCGGGCGGGGAGATGCCACGCGCATCCTGCCCTTCGATGATGTATCCATCTGCAGGGAGTGCGCCGCATGATCATGACCGCCCGTTCACCGATCATCGCCTGGCCGGCCGATCCATTGGACAGCCTGCCGCTGGCGCTGTGGGACGCAGCCTCGCTCGCCGCAGCGATGGGCGGCGTGGCGAGCGGCGATTTCCAGGTCTCCGGGATCGAGATCGACAGCCGCGATGTGATGGAGGGCGACCTGTTCTTCGCGCTCAAGGGCGAGGCCATGGACGGGCATCGGTTTGTCGATGCCGCCTTTACCAAAGGGGCAGCTGCAGCCGTGGTCGACCGCCCGGTCAGCGGTCCGCATATCTTGGTTAATGATACCTCAAGCGCACTTGAACTTCTTGCAAAAGCCGCGCGAAACCGCGGCGAAGCGAAGATTATCGGGGTCACCGGCTCGGTCGGCAAGACCGGGGTGAAGGAGGCGCTCTATGCTGCGCTCGACCGTTCGAGCAAGGGCCAGGCGCACCGTTCGGTCAAGAGCTACAACAACCATGTCGGTGTTCCGCTCAGCCTGTCGCGGATGGCGGCGCGCAGCAAATTCGGCGTGTTCGAGATGGGCATGAACCATGCTGGGGAAATCACCGCGCTGACCGCGCAGGTGCGTCCGCATGTTGCGCTGATCACGACCATTGCCCCGGCGCATATCGAGATGCTCGGCAGCGAGGAAGCCATTGCCGATGCCAAGGCGGAAATTTTCGGGGGGCTGGAGCCCGGCGGGGTCGCAATCATACCTGCAGATAGCCCCCACTATGCCCGGCTGAAGGAAGCCGCACAGCGTCACACAGGCGCGGTGGTCTCCTTCGGCCGGGCAGCCCACGCCGATGTCCGGTTGCTCGATACGGTGACCGCGCCGGGCGGCGGCTCGCTGGTCACGGTCGACATGGGCGACCGGCGGCTGTGCTACACCGTCGCTGCCCCGGGCGAACACTGGGTGATCAATTCTCTGGCGGTGATGGCCGCTGTCCGTGCGGTTGGGGGTGACCTCGGTGCGGCTGGGCTGGCGCTGGCCGAGATGCAAGGCCTCAAGGGCCGTGGCGCGCGCTTCGAAATTGCGGTGCGTGGCGGTCAGGCGCTGGTGATCGATGAAAGCTATAACGCCAATCCCGCCTCGATGCGCGCCACGCTGGCCCAGCTCGCGGCGACCACCGCCCGGCGGCGCTTCGCGGTGCTGGGGGCAATGAAGGAACTGGGCGACTTCGGCCCCGGGCTTCACGCGGCGCTGGCCGAGCCGCTGACGCAGGCAAACGTCGATTACGCCGTGCTGGTGGGCGATGAAATGGCCGCTCTGGCAGACGAACTGGGGAAATCGGGCGCCGCCGCGCTTGGCAAGCCCATATGCTTCGCCCATTGCCGGAGTCCGGAAGAGGCGCGCGAAGCGCTCGCTGCGTTCGGCCTTGCAGGCGGTGACGCCATACTGGTCAAGGGGTCGAATTCGGTGGGTCTCGGCAAGCTTGTCGCTGCTCTCGCCGGCAAGGAAGACTGATGCTCTATCTACTCGCCGATTGGTTCGATTTCCCGGGTCTGACCAACCTGATCCGCTACCAGACTTTCCGCGCCGGCGCGGCGCTGATGACCGCGCTGATCATCGGCCTGATCATCGGCCCGCGCTTCATCAGCATGCTCCGCGTGCGCCAGGGCAAGGGCCAGCCGATCCGCGAGGACGGGCCGAAATCGCACCTTGCCAAGCGCGGCACGCCGACCATGGGCGGGCTGATGATCCTGATCTCGCTGGTCATTTCGATTCTGCTGTGGATGAACCTGGCCAATCCCTTCGTCTGGGCCTGCCTGGCCGTGACCTGCGGCTTCGGGGTGATCGGCTTCCTCGACGATTACGACAAGATCACAAAGCGCAGCCACAAGGGCGTTTCGGCCCGGGCGCGGCTGCTGGCCGAGTTTGCCGTAGCCGGGATCGCTGCCTGGCTGATCGTCAGCCAGATCAATACCCATCTCTACATCCCCTTCCTGTCGGGCCGCTATATCCCGCTGGGGCCGTTCTATTACGTTTTCGCTGCGGCGGTGATCGTCGGGGCAGGCAATGCGGTGAACCTCACTGACGGGCTCGATGGCCTCGCCACCATGCCGGTGATCATTGCCGCCGGGACCTTCGCGATCATCGCCTATCTCGCCGGCCGCGTCGATTATGCCCATTACCTCGGCATTCCGCATGTGCCCCGCGCGGGCGAGCTGGCGATCCTCTGCGCCGGGATCATGGGCGCGGGCCTCGCCTTCCTGTGGTTCAACGCGCCGCCGGCGGCGGTGTTCATGGGCGATACCGGCAGCCTCGCGCTGGGCGGGGCACTGGGCGCGATCGCGGTTGCGGCGCATCACGAGATCGTGCTGGCAATCGTCGGCGGGCTGTTCGTGCTTGAGGCGGCTTCGGTGATCATCCAGGTCGCGGTGTTCAAACGCACCGGCAAGCGCGTTTTCCGCATGGCGCCGATCCACCATCACTTCGAACAGAAAGGCTGGGCCGAGCCGACCGTGGTGATCCGCTTCTGGATCGTCTCGATCATCCTCGCGCTGATCGGCTTATCCACGCTCAAGATCAGATGATCGTCTCCCCCGCCTTCAAGAACAAGCGCTACGCCGTGCTCGGCCTGGCCCGCTCGGGCATGGCCACGGTCGAGGCGCTGCTTGCGAGCGGGGCGCATGTTACGGCCTGGGACGCACGGGAAGAGCCGGGCAACCTCCTGGCCGGGCGGGTCGAACTGGCCGATCCGCTGCTGATCGACCTCGCCGGGTTTGACGGGGTGATCGTTTCCCCCGGCGTGCCGATCAACCGCCATCCCATCGCCGAGGCAACCGCCGCCGTCGGCGTGCCGCTGATCGGCGATATCGAACTCTTCGCGCTGGCCCGGGAAAGCCTGCCTGCGCACCGCGTGGTCGGCATCACCGGCACCAATGGCAAGTCGACCACCACCGCGCTGGTCCACCACTTGCTGCAAAGCGCGGCGCTGCCGGCGCGGATGGGCGGGAACATCGGCCTGCCGATCATGGGGCAGAAGCCGCTGGCGGCGGGCGGGGTCTATGTGCTCGAGCTGTCGAGCTACCAGATCGACCTGACCTTCAGCCTCGCCTGCGATGTCGCCGCTTTGCTCAACATCACCCCCGACCACCTCGACCGCTACGAGGGGTTCGAAGGCTATGCGGCCGCCAAAGGCCGGCTCTTCACGATGCAGCATGAAGACCAGCACGCGGTGTTCGGCATGGGCGATGGCGAGACCGATGCGATTGCCCGCACCGAGACCGCGCGGCGCCCGGCTGGTTTCGTCCACCGGGTCGATGGCAGCAATTTTATCGAACTGCAGCCGGACTGGCCCTCGCTGCAGGGGCCGCACAATCTCCAGAACGCTGCCGTGGCGGTGGCCATCGTCGAGGCGCTGGGGCTGACCGAGGCGCAGTGGCGCGCCGCCATGCCGAGTTTCCGTGGCTTGCCGCACCGGATGGAGCGGGTCGCGGAATGGAGCGGCGTGCTGTTCATCAACGACAGCAAGGCGACCAACCCGGCATCGGCCGCCCCGGCGCTGGCGGCGTTCCCGCCCCGGCCCGAAAAGCGCATCCACTGGATCGTCGGCGGGCTGCCCAAGGGCGACAACCTTGACGAATGCGCGCCCTGGTTCGGCAATATTGCCGCTGCCTATACTATCGGCGATGCCGGCCCGCGCTTTGCTGAAATCCTCGCCCCGCACATGCCGGTGCGGCGCAGCGAGATGATGTGCGAGGCGATCCGCGAGGCGATCGAAGCGGCGCATCCTGGCGATATCGTGATGCTCAGCCCGGCCTGCGCCAGCTTCGACCAGTTTCGCGACTACGAGGCGCGCGGCGACAATTTCCGCCAGATCGTCGAGGCGCTCACCACGCCCGACGATTCTGGCTCCGAAGCCAGCAGCTAATGGCCACCAACCCGCCCTTCGTTCCCGGCGCAACCCGCGGCATCAGCCTGGGCGAAAGCCCGCGCATGCGCCGCAGCCGCCGCAGCGAGCTGGCGATCTGGTGGCGCGAGATCGACCGGCTGCTGCTGCTGCTGGTGCTGGTGCTGATGGCGATCGGCACGCTGGCCGTCGCGGCATCCTCGCCCGCCAGCGCGCGCCGCCTGTCGACCTCGGCGGTCAAGCTCGACGATCTGCACTTCTTCACCCTGCATCTGCGCTTCCAGCTGGTCGGCCTCGCCGCCATGTTCGGCGCTTCGCTGCTGTCCAAGGATATGGCCCGGCGGCTGGGCATCGTGCTCGGCTTTGCCATGCTGGTCGGGCTGATTCTGGTGCCGGTGATCGGGCATGAGGTGAACGGGGCCAAGCGCTGGCTCAACCTCGGCATGTCGCTTCAGCCGTCGGAGTTTCTCAAGCCGGCGTTTGCGATCGTCTTGGCCTGGATTCTCTCCTGGCGCGCGCGCGATCCCAAGCTTCCGGTGGTGGAGATCGCCAGCGGGCTGATGCTCGTGGTCGCCGCGCTGCTGATGGCCCAGCCCGATTTCGGCTCGGCCGTGCTGTTCGGCGGGGTGTGGTTCGTGTTGATTCTGCTTTCGGGCATCTCGGTGAAGAAGATCTTTGCAGCCGGTGTCGGCGGCTTCGGGATGCTGATCGCGGCCTATCTGTTCTACGACAACGCCCGCCACCGCATCGACGCGTTCCTCGGCGGCGGCGGCGAGTTCGATCAGGTCGCGCTGGCAGAGCGGACGCTGCTGGCCGGCGGCTGGACCGGCAGCGGGCTGTGGCTTGGCACGCGCAAGCTCTCGCTGCCCGAGGCGCATACCGACTATATCTTCTCGGTGATCGGTGAGGAATTCGGACTGATCGTCTGCGCGATCATCGTCATGCTCTACCTCGCGCTGGTCGCCCGGGTGTTGCTGCGGCTGATGGAGGAGGAAGACCTTTTCACGACACTGGCCGCCACTGGCCTCACCGCGCAGCTCGGCGGGCAGGCCTTCATCAACCTGCTGGTGAACCTGCAGCTCTTCCCCTCCAAGGGCATGACCCTGCCGCTGATCAGCTATGGCGGTTCCTCCACCATCGCGCTGTGCCTCGGCGTTGGCTTCCTGCTGGCGATCACAAGGCGCAATCCCTTTATCGAGCGTGAGGGCTTCACCCGGCGGGGCAGCCCCGCTCGCGGAAGCGGTCCGGTTAGAACAAGCAAGGGCCAAGCAAAATGAGCCTGGTTTCCCGTCACTACGTCCTCGCTGCCGGCGGTACCGGCGGCCATCTGATCCCTGCCTTCGCGCTTGCCGCTGAGCTGGAGCGGCGCGGGCATCATGTGGCGCTGATCACCGATGAGCGCGGCGCAGCGATCCCCGGCAAGCCGGCCTCGCTGACCGCACATGTCCTCCCGGCGGGGCGCCTCGCCGGCAAGAACCCGCTCGGCTGGGTCAGGGGCGTGCGGGGCATCATGGAAGGCCGGCGCATGGCGTTGCGCCTGTTCGAGAGCTTCGAGCCAAGCTGCGTGGTCGGCTTCGGCGGCTATCCCGCGCTCCCGGCGTTGCTGGCCGCCACCTCGGCCAAGATCCCCAGCGTGATCCATGAGCAGAACGCGGTGCTGGGCCGGGTCAACCGCTTCCTTTCGAGCCGGGTCGATGCCATCGCCACTGCCTATACCGAGGTCGACCGGCTGGCCGAGAAGCACGAGCACAAGGTCCATCTCGTCGGCAATCCGGTGCGCGAGGAAGTGCTCAAGCTGCGCGACCAGCCGTTCCCGGCGTTCACCGCCGACGGATTGCTCAGGGTGCTGGTCACCGGCGGCAGCCAGGGCGCGCGGGTGCTGTCCGAGGTCGTCCCCGATGGCCTCGCGATGCTGCCCCCGTCGCTCCGCACCCGCCTTCAGGTGACCCAGCAGTGCCGTGCCGAGGATATCGAGGCGGTCCGCGCCCGCTACGCCGGGCACGACATTCCCGCCGAGCTTGGCACCTATTTCGAGAACATGGCCGAGCGGCTGGCCGACGCCCACCTGTTCATTGGCCGCGCCGGGGCCTCGACCATCGCCGAGCTGACTGCGGTCGGTCGTCCGGCGATCCTCGTGCCACTGCCGATCGCGACCGACGATCATCAGGCCGCCAACGTCCGCGACATCACGGCGGCCGGCGGCGCCCGGGCGATCCGCCAGGCGAAATTCACTGCGGTCGAGCTGGCCAAGCAGGTCCAGGCCATCGCCCAGAACCCCGAGACGCTCGCCACCGCCGCCCATGCCGCCTGGAACTGCGGTTATCCGGGTGCGGCTAAGGACCTGGCGGACCTCGTCGAAAGCTTCGGCGGGGCACCGCTGATGGACGTGATCAGGATGGCCCGCTCGATGTCCGCGCAAAGCGGCGAAGCGCTGGCGCTGGGGGGCGGCAAGTGAAGGGAGTCGGCACCGATATCGGCACGATCCATTTCGTCGGCATCGGCGGGATCGGCATGTCGGGCATTGCCGAGGTGATGCACAACCTTGGCTATACGGTGCAGGGCAGCGACATCGCCGAGGGCTATGTCGTCGAAGGCCTGCGCCAGCGCGGGATCAAGGTGATGATCGGCCATGCCGCAGAGAACATCGGCGATGCCGCGGTGGTCGTCACCTCCACCGCGGTAAAGCGCGATAATCCCGAGGTTGTGGCCGCGCTGGAAGGCCGCATTCCCGTGGTCCGCCGGGCGGAAATGCTGGCCGAGCTGATGCGGCTCAAGCGCACGGTTGCCGTCGCCGGCACGCATGGCAAGACCACCACCACCTCGATGGTCGCCGCGCTGCTCGATGCCGGCGGGATCGATCCGACAGTGATCAACGGCGGGATCATCAATTCCTACGGCTCCAACGCCCGGCTCGGCGCGAGCGAATGGATGGTGGTCGAGGCCGACGAGAGCGACGGCAGCTTCCTGCGGCTCGACGGCACCATCGCCGTCGTCACCAACATCGATCCAGAGCATCTCGACCATTATGGCAGCTTCGATGCGGTGAAGGACGCCTTCGTCGAGTTCATCGAGAACGTGCCGTTCTATGGCTGCGCGGTGCTGTGCATCGATCACCCGGAAGTGCAAGCGGTGATCCCCAAGGTCCGCGACCGGCGCGTGGTGACCTATGGTTTCTCGGCGCAGGCCGATGTGCGCGGCGAGAATGTCACGCCTTATCCCGGCGGCAATCGCTTCGATGTGACGATCCGCCAGCGCGACGGGTCGCAACGCCGGATCGAGGGGATCGAACTGCCGATGCCCGGGCGCCACAATGTCCAGAACGCGCTCGCCGCAGTGGGCGTCGCGGTAGAAATGGGCTGCGCCGACGAGGTAATCCAGACCGGTTTCGCCAAGTTCACCGGGGTCAAACGCCGCTTCACTAAGGTCGGCGAGCTGGATGGAATCACAGTGATCGACGATTACGGCCACCACCCCGTTGAAATCCGCGCCGTGCTCGCCGCAGCCCGCGAGGGGATCGGCGCCGGTCGGGTGATCGCCTTAGTCCAGCCGCACCGCTTCACGCGGCTGCGCGACCACATGGAAGACTTTCAGGGCGCCTTCAACGATGCCGACGTGGTCTATGTCGCGCCGGTCTATGCTGCCGGTGAGGCACCGATTGCCGGGGTCGATGCCGCCGCGCTGGTCAAGGGAATCAAGGCTCGCGGGCACCGTTCGGCGCACGAGATCGCCGGTGCGGACGCACTTTCCGCTGCTCTGGCCGATATCGCGCAGAGCGGCGACATGGTCGTCTGCCTCGGCGCAGGCGACATCACCAAATGGGCCGGCGGGCTGGCCGATGCGATCGGTTTGCTGCGGAGGGGCGGATGATGGCCGACACCCTCCCCAAAGTGGCGGGCAAGCTCACCCCCAATGCCCCGCTCGCCCCGCTGGTCTGGTTCAAGTCCGGCGGCGTGGCGGACTGGCTGTTCGAGCCCAAGGACATCACCGATTTGCAGGGCTTCCTGCGCGAGCTCGATCCCGCAGTGCCGGTGATGGCGCTGGGGCTGGGGTCCAACCTGATCGTGCGCGATGGCGGGGTTCCCGGCGTGGTGGTGCGGCTGGGCAAGGCCTTTGCGGGAGTGAAGCCGGCTGGCGAGCTGACTCTCGACTGCGGCGGCGGTGCCAGTGGCATCCTCGTCTCCTCTTCCGCCCGCGACAACAGCATCGCGGGCCTCGAATTCCTGCGCTCGATCCCCGGCACGGTCGGCGGCTTCGTGCGGATGAACGGCGGCGCCTATGGCGGCGAGGTCAAGGAGATCCTGGTCGATTGCGACGTGGTGCTGCGCGACGGAACGCTGGTCACCCTGCCGGTCGCGGACCTGCATTACACCTACCGCCATTCGGAACTGCCCGAGCAAGCGATCGTCGTCGCCGCGCGGTTCAAGGGCCGCCCCGGCGAGCCCGAGGCGATCCAGGCCGAAATGGACCGGATCTCCGCCAGCCGCGAAGCCAGCCAGCCGCTGCGCTCCAAGACCGGCGGATCGACCTTCAAGAACCCTCCGCGCCACAAGGCCTGGCAGCTGGTCGACGAGGCCGGGTGCCGGGGGCTGACGCTCGGCGGGGCGCAGGTGAGCGAGAAGCATACCAATTTCCTCATCAACACCGGCACGGCCACCAGCACCGAGATCGAGGAGCTGGGTGAGGACGTGCGCCAGCGAGTGAAGCAGCACTCGGGCGTCGAACTGGAGTGGGAGATCAAGAGGGTGGGTCGCAAGTGAGTTTGCCCAAGCTACATGTTGCCGTGCTGATGGGCGGCTGGTCAAACGAACGGCCGGTCAGCCTCATGTCGGGTGAGGGCGTGGCCAAGGCGCTGGAGGAGCGCGGTCACACGGTCACGCGGATCGACATGGGCCGCGATGTTGCCCTGAAGCTGAGCGAAGCCAAGCCCGACGTGGTGTTCAACGCGCTCCACGGCACCCCCGGCGAGGACGGGACGGTGCAGGGGATGATGGACCTGATGGGGCTGACCTACACCCATTCCGGCCTCGTCACCTCGGTCATCGCGATCGACAAGGAATTGACCAAGCAGGCGCTGGTGCCGCATGGCATTCCGATGCCCGGCGGGCAGATCGTGGCCAGTGCGGAGCTGTTCGAGAAGGACCCGCTGGAGCGCCCCTATGTGCTCAAGCCGGTCAACGAAGGCTCCTCGGTCGGGGTCGCCATCGTCACTGCCGAGGGCAATTATGGCAATCCGATCGCCCGCGACGCCAAGGGGCCATGGCAGGAGTTCAAGGAACTGCTGGCCGAGCCCTACATCCGCGGGCGTGAGCTGACCACGGCTGTGCTGGGCGACCGCACGCTGATGGTCACCGAGCTCAAACCCAAGTCCGGCTTCTATGATTTCGATGCCAAATATACCGACGGGTTGACCGAGCATGTCTGCCCGGCCGAGATTCCCGACGAGATCACCCGCGCCTGCCTCGATATTGCGCTGCGCTGCCATCAGCTGCTCGGCTGCAAGGGCTGCAGCCGCACCGATTTCCGCTGGGACGACGAACGCGGGGTCGAGGGGCTGTTCGTGCTCGAAACCAACACCCAACCGGGGATGACCCCGCTCAGCCTGGTGCCGGAACAGGCCCGGCATCTGGGCATCTCCTATGGCGAACTGGTCGAAATGATCATTGCCGAAGCCATCGCCGACAAGGGCGCCGACCAGGGGGGCAGGTCATGAGCCAGAAGATCAAGCGCGGAGGCAAGAGCGTGCGCAAGGCCGCCGCCGCGCAGAGCACCGCGCGCAAGGTCCGCACTGCCCGGGCCCGCACCGGCTCCACCCTCAACACGGTGATGCAGTGGCTGCCGCTGAATGAAGCGCAGCTGCACACGGCGTTCCTCGGCGGCACGCTGGCGCTCGCGCTGGCGCTGGGCTGGGGGGTGGTGAGCTATGCCGGCCTGCCGCAGCTGGCCGGGCAACAATTCGCGCTGGCCGCCGCCGATGCCGGCTTCTCGGTCGACAAGGTCGAGGTGCGCGGGGTCAAGCATCTCAACGAACTCAAGGTCTACGAGCGGATTCAGGGCGATATCGGCGTGCCGATGCCTGAGCTCGACGTCGACCGCATTCGCGACGAGCTGACCGCCCTGTCCTGGGTGGAAGACGCGCGGGTTTCGCGCCAACTGCCCGACCGGCTGGTGATTGACATCGTCGAGCGCACGCCCCACGCGGTGCTGCGCAAGGCCGACCGGTTGGTGCTGATCGATGCCAAGGGGCACGAGCTGGAAGTCGCCTCCTCCGCCCGGGCCAAGGGCAAGCTGGTGTTGGGCGGGCCGGGCGCCGGCCAGCAGGTAGAAGCGCTGACTGCACTGCTCACCGCCGCACCGGCGCTCAAGCCGCAGGTGCGCGAGGCCGAATGGGTCGGCAATCGCCGCTGGAACCTGACCTTCAAGACCGGGCAGGTGCTCGCCCTGCCCGAAGGCGGGCGGCCTTCAGCCGATGCGCTGGTCGCCTTCGCCCGGCTCGATGGGACCAATCGCCTGCTCGGCGGGCGGGTCGCTGCCTTCGACATGCGCGCGCCGGACCGGATCTACCTGCGCGTTCCGGGCCGGAGTGATCCGGTCCCTGTGCCCGTCGCCGCGCCCGCAACCAAGGTCGCCACTGCCGAGGCGACCCCGGCCAAGCCGCAAGCTGCGAAGAAAAAGGACGACAACTGATGGCCGGTCCCCGGATCAATCGCGTGTTCGGAGCGGTCAATATCGGTTCTTTCCGCATTTCCGCCATCGTCGCAGGGATTTCCGACACCGGCGAGATGATGATCCTCGGTTCCGGCCACCGTGCCGCGCAGGGGATCAAGCGCGGCTACGTTACCGATATGTCGGCCGCCACCTATGCCATTCGCGATGCGATCGAACGGGCCGAGCGGATGGCCAATACCTCGATCCAGAGCGTGTGGATCGGCTGTTCCGGCGCGGGGCTGGCCAGCCAGATCGCGCAGGTCGAGGTCGATATTCGCGGGCGGCGGATCGAGCAGGAGGATATCGACCTGCTGCTGGTCTCGGCCCGCGACGTGATCCAGCCCGACGGGCGGATGGTGCTTCACGCGCAGCCGGCGCATTACACCCTCGACGGCGCGCACGGCGTGCCCAATCCCCGGGGCCTCCATGCCGAGCGGCTCGGGGTCGATATCCATGTGATGCTGGCCGACGGCGCCCCGGTCCGCAACATCACCGAAGCGGTTCAGAACGCGCATCTCCAGGTCGAGGCGGTGGTCGCCTCGCCGATCGCGGCCGGCCATTCCTGCCTGACGCCCGAGGAGCGCGAACTGGGGGTGGCGCTGGTCGAATTCGGGGCGCAGGTCACCAACGTCTCGGTGTTTACCGGGGGCATGCTGGTCGGGCTGGTCTCGATCCCGATGGGCTCGGGCGACATCACCGATGCGATCGCTTCGGCCTTCGGGATCCGGCGCTTTCAGGCCGAACGACTCAAATGCGTCAACGGCTCGGCCATCGCCAGCCCGGCCGATCACCGCGAGATGATCCCGGTCAACGGCCCGGGCGATGAGGCAAACGGCCCGATCGCGCGCCATGCCGACGACAAAAACCGCATTCCCCGGGCTGAGCTGATTTCGGTCATCACCGGCCAGCTGGGACGGCTGACGGACGAGATCTCACGCGCGCTGAGCGAACTGGGCTTCACTGGTGCCCGCGGCCAGCAGGTGGTCGTCACCGGAGGCGGAGCGGAGCTGGCGGGGTTGGCCGATTTCGCCCAGGCCGCGCTCGGCAAGCCGGTACGGATCGGCAAGCCGCCGGCACTCAAGGGGCTGGCCGAGGCCCATGCCACGCCGGGCTTTTCGACCCTGGCCGGCCTGGCGCTCTACGCTGCGGCCGATCCTATGGATATCCGGGCGATCGGACCGAGTTTCCAGCAGACCACGCGCTATTCCGGAATTGGCCTCGCAGGCCGGGTTCTGCATGCTTTGAAGGAGTATTTCTGAGGCGGTTTACGGAAGATTGCAGGAAATTGGGATTGTGGACAACCCTGTGGGCCGCTTTGATTCGACGTCACTATGAGTGCAACCTCGCAAGGATTTTGAAATCTGGCATTCGCGTGCCTGATAGGAGAGCGCAATGAGCATCAATATCGGACCGCCGGCTGTCGAGGAGCTCCGTCCGCGGATCACCGTGATCGGCGTTGGCGGGGCCGGCGGCAACGCCATCGCCAACATGATCGGCGCCGAGATCGAGGGGGTCGACTTCATCGTCGCCAATACCGATGCGCAGGCGTTGAACACCTCGGTGTCGGAACACCGCATCCAGCTGGGCGCGGACATCACCCAGGGCCTCGGCGCGGGTGCCCGGCCGGAAGTGGGACGCGCGGCGGCCGAGGAAAGCCTCGAGCATATCCAGCGCGCGCTTGAAGGCGTGCATATGTGCTTCATCGCTGCCGGCATGGGCGGCGGCACCGGCACCGGCGCCGCCCCGGTCATCGCCAAGGTGGCGCGCGAAAAGGGCGTGCTGACCGTCGGCGTAGTGACCAAGCCGTTCCTGTTCGAAGGCACCCGCCGGATGCGCGCGGCCGAGGCCGGGATCGAGGAGCTGCAGAAGCACGTCGATACGCTGATCGTCATCCCCAACCAGAACCTGTTCCTGGTCGCCAAGGCGGATACGACCTTCAAGGACGCCTTCCAGATGGCGGACGAGGTACTCCAGCAGGGCGTTCGTTCGATCACCGATCTGATGGTCATGCCCGGCCTGATCAACCTCGACTTTGCCGATGTCCGCTCGGTCATGGCCGAGATGGGCAAGGCGATGATGGGCACCGGCGAGGGCGAGGGGGAGAACCGCGCGCTCGAGGCGGCCGAAAAGGCGATTGCCAACCCGCTGCTCGATGGCGTCTCGATGCAGGGCGCCAAGGGGGTGATCATCTCGATCATCGGCGGCGACGACATGAAGCTGCTCGAAGTCGACGAAGCCGCGAACCATATCCGCGAACTGGTCGATCCCAATGCCAACATCATCTGGGGCAGCGCCTTCAATCCTGATCTGAACGGCAAGATCCGCGTTTCGGTGGTCGCCACCGGGATCGAGCAGAACGTCGATCAACTCCACAACGCCACGCAGGCGGCGCCCTTCAGTCTGGGCGGTTCACGCGGGCCAGCGCGGCCCTCGGCGATCGAGCCCGTTGCCATGAAGCCGCTGTTCGAGCCTGCGGCCCCGGCGATCGAGCCTGAGCCCGAGCCGGAACCGGTGTATGACCTTGCTGCCGAAGAGGCTGAACCGGCGGAAGTTGCCGAGGATACAGCCTATGGCTCGCTGCTCGCGGCGGCGGGCGGTGCCACGGCGGCGCAGGCCGAGGACTGGGACGACGGCGAGGAAGATCCGCTCGATCTGGCGGAGGAATATTCGCCGGAACCCCAGCCTGAGACGGCGAGCGACGAGCTGCTGCTCGATGCGACGCGGCTCGAAGAGGAAGACGAGCCGGTCTCACCGCTGGCGACCAAGCGTCGTAACTTGCTGGGCGGCGGTGATGGCGGACCGGGTGGCACCCTGTTCGAACGCATGGCCAATCTGTCGCGCGGCGGACCGTCGAGCAAGGATGATGAAGACGAGGATGACGACGACGGTGGTCCGTCGATCAGCATCCCGCGCTTCCTCGGGCGGCAAAACAACCAGTAATCGACACGGGTTGCGGCGGCCGTGATTTTGGGCGCCGTGATTGTGTCGCCGGTTCTGCCTGGGTTAAGCGCGACCCGAACAGAAGCGTGCGGGCCATGGCTGTTGCCTCGGGCAGATGGGATCGGGACGTGCGGATGCGCGTGAAATGCAGTTTGCTGGGATGGGCCGCCCTCGGCGCGCTGGTGTCGGGCGTTTCCCCGGTGCTGGCGCAGAGCGGCACCATTGCGCAGCCGGTGGTCCAGCAGATCCCGGGCGCCGAGGGCATGCGGCTCAATGCAGCCCTCGGGCGTCTTGGCCAGAACCCGCGCGATATCGATGCGCTGATTGATGCTGGCAATGCCGCACTGGCGATGGGTGATGTCGATGCCGCAGTCGGCTTCTTCCGCCGGGCGGGACAGCTTTCGCCCAGCGATGGCCGGATCAAGGCCGGACTAGCCGGCGCGCTGGTGCGCAATGCCGATCCCTATACTGCGATCACGCTGTTCACCGCGGCGCAGGAGGCCGGGGTCAAGACCGCCGTAATGCTCTCCGATCGGGGGCTGGCCTATGACATGGTCGGCGATAACGCCAGGGCGCAGGGCTATTACCGCGAAGCACTGGCGCTAGGCACGAATGACGAGACGGTTCGGCGGCTGGCGCTGAGTCTCGCAATCTCGCGTGACCGGCGCGGCGCGGAGACGGTGCTTTCGATGCAGCTCACCCGGCAGGACAAGGCCGCCTGGCGCACCCGCGCCTTTGCGCTGGCCATCCTCGGCTTGCAGGAAGAGGCAGTCTCGATCGCGCGCACGACCATGCCGGAGGAGCTGGCCACGGCGATGGCGCCCTACCTGCGCTATATGCCGCTGCTGACCAAGGCCCAGCAGGCCTCCGCTGCCAATCTCGGCCAGTTCCCGCGTGCCTCCGAGATCGGCCATGACGACCCGCGCATTGCCGCCTTTGCGCCGACCCGGGCACCCGCCCCGGTGCAGGTAGCGCTGGCGCCGGCTGCCCAGCAGCCCGGGCGCGGCCGACGCGGTACGCAGGTGCGCACCCCAGCGCCCGAACCGACCCGGCTCGCGGCGGCTACTCCGCGCGCGGTCCCGGCAGCTCCGCCCGAGCCGATGCCCTCGCGCGAGGTTTCGCGTGAGGTTTCGGCGGCCTCGGCACCCCCGGCCAGGTCGCAACCGACCCGGACCTCGGCCGCTGCCCCGGCGGTGACGGTATCGACGACCACCGCCGCAGCACTGGCGCCGCCGCCCCGGCCAATGGTCGAACCGCCGTCGGCTGCGCCACCGCCGGTTGTTGCCGGGCGCCCGGCCGCGGGCTTCGATCTGGCGCAGACGCCCGGCACGATCCGGACCGAAGCAGCCGTTGCTTCTACATCTCCGCCGCCGGTCCCGAAGCCAGTACCTGCACCGGCACCCGTTGCACCACCGCCGCGCGCCCGGCTGGCCGATGCCTTTGCCGAATTCGCCGCCGCGCCTCCTGCCCGCGTTGTCGCGCCGGCCTCAGGGGCGGTCGATATCCGGCGCATCACTCCGGCGCGCGATCCGGCGGCTGTGGCCAAGGCCAAACCGTTGCCGCCCGCGCATCCCAGCCGGATCTGGGTCCAGATCGGTGTCGGACGTGACAAGAACGCGATGGGCTTTGACTGGCGGCGGCTGTCGCGCGCCTCGCCCGACCTGTTCCGCAGCCGCCATCCCTTCGTCAGTGACTGGGGGCGGACCAACCGCCTGCTGACCGGTCCTTTCGTTACCGAGGCCGCCGCCGACGCCTTTGTCGCCAAATTGAAGAAGGGCCATGTCGACGATGCCTTCGTCTGGACCAGTCCGGCCGGGCAGGTTGTCGACCAGCTCGATGACTGAGCGGCGTGCCGGGTCGCGGATCCACCGCTTTTCCACACCTTGTAAACAGGCTTATCGAGTTATGCGCAGCCCCGGTGCGCTGCCGGATTGTGTGGGCTCCATCCCCGACGCATCCACCCAGCCATAGCAATGAAGGCAGGACGGTTCGCATGAGAATGGGTCAAAGTGACTATGGGCGGGAAGAAGATGCCGCGCCCGTGGACATGCTGGCCTCGCTGTTCGAGGCGCGCGGCTGGCCCTATGAGTTTACCGGCGAGGGCGAGATTTCCGCCGACATCCAGGGTTCGTGGGCGAAATATCAGGTGCGCGGCATCTGGGGCGTTCACGATCATGTGCTGCAGCTGCTGTGCCTGCCCGATATCCGCGTGCCGGACGACAAGCGCGCGGCGATGTATGAGGCGCTGGCGCTGATCAACGAGCAGGTCTGGCTCGGCCATTTCGACATCTGGTCGAACGGCGGCGTGCTGCTCTATCGCCACGGGCTGATGCTGGGCGACGAGGGCCTGCTCAGCCTGGCGCAGGCGCAAACGGCGGTGGAAGCGGCGATCGAGGATTGCGACCGGTTCTATCCGGTCTTCCAGTTCATCCTGTGGGGCGACAAGACCCCGGCCGAAGCCCTCGCCAGCGCACTGGTGGACGCTGCGGGCGAAGCGTAAGGCGCTGGCCATGGCACGGCTTGATTCGATTCTCATCATCGGTTGCGGCAATATGGGCGGGGCGATGCTCTCCGGCTGGCTTGCGGGCGGCCTCGCGCCCGGGCGATTCACCGTGGTCGATCCGCTGCTGGCGGAGGCTCCGGCGGGCATCCGCCTGCTGCGCGAACTGCCGGGCGACGCCTTCGATGTCGTGTTGCTGGGGGTGAAGCCGCAGTTGCTCGGTGATGTCGCACCGCAGCTCTCGGCCCTGATCGGGCCGGGCACCGTGCTGCTGTCGATCCTTGCTGGCGCCGAACTCGGCAGCCTGGCCGAACGCTTTCCCGATGCCGGAGCGATCGTGCGGATCATGCCGAACCTCGCCGCTGCCATCGGCAAGTCGCCCATGGCGCTGTTTGCGCGCGGGCTGGACGATGCGGGCACGGCTAGGGTTACGGCATTGTTGCAGCCGCTCGGCACGCCCGAGTGGCTGGCGGAGGAAGGGCTGTTCGACCTCGTTACCGCGCTGGCGGGATCTGGTCCGGCCTTCGTCTACCGGTTCATCGATGCCCTTGCGGCGGGAGCCACGCGGCTCGGGCTGCCGGCCGAACAGGCGCAGCGGCTTGCGGTTGCCACGGTAGAAGGCTCGGCGGCGTTGGCGTCGGCATCCCCGCATTCGCCGGGCGAGCTGGCCAACCGCGTTGCCAGCCCGGGCGGGACCACTCGCGCAGGGCTTGATGTGTTGGATCATGACGCCGCGCTCGCCGCGCTGATCGAGGCAACGCTCAAGGCAGCGCGCGATCGCAGTGCCGAAATGGCTCGCGAAGCCCGATCGCGCTGAACTCCTGCGACAAATCGCGACAAACTGATTCTCGGGCTATGTCCGGTTTTGCTTGAATCCGGACCCGAGCCATCCGATACTGCACTCGTGCCCCGGCTATCGTGCCTGGGGCCGACAAGGAGTTTGACCAAGATGGCAAATTGGAACGATCCCCAGCCCCCGCGCCAGAGCACGGGCTTCGGTGCGTCTCCGAGCCTGAACGGCGAAGTGATTGGCACGCGTGCGGGCATTGACGCGGGCCTGCGCCGCTACATGCTGTCGATTTACAACTACATGGCCTCGGGCGTGCTGCTCTCGGGTGTCGTGGCGATGCTGTTCGCCAGTTCGGGCATGGCAGCAGCGATGATGGTAACCCCGCTCAAATGGGTCATCATGCTCGCACCGCTCGGTTTCGTCTTCGGCATGAGCCTGGGCGCGAACCGGATGCAGACCTCCACCTTGCAGGCCCTGTTCTGGGGCTTCTGTGTGGTGATGGGCCTGTCGCTCTCGACGATCTTCCTCGTCTTTACCGGCGCCTCGATCGCGACGACCTTTGTCTCCACCGCAGCCGCCTTCGCGGGCCTCAGCCTCTATGGCTATACCACGAAGCGCGATCTATCGGGCATGGGCACCTTCCTGATCATGGGCCTGATCGGGCTGATGGTGGCGATGGTAGTGAACATCTTCGTCCAGTCGAGCGCGATGCAGTTCGTGATCTCGGCTGCTGGCGTGCTGATCTTCGCCGGACTTACCGCCTATGACACGCAGAAGCTGCGCGCGATATACTACCAGGTGGCCGGGACCGATTTCGCCGGCAAGGCTGTGGTGCTGGGCGCGCTCAATCTCTATCTCGATTTCATCAACATGTTCCAGTTCTTGCTGACCTTCCTCGGCGATCGCCGCTGATCCTCACGCAACGACCAGTCGTGCCCGGCGCGCCGTCTGTCGCGCCGGGCATTTTCTTTGTGTCGGCCTTGGGATACCAGTGCCGGACAGGCGGGTCGGGAGTATGCAGGTGAGGCAATTCGGTTTGAAGCAGGCACTGTTGACGTTGGGAACCGCTGCGGTGATCGCCCTTGTGGCATCATGCGGACCGAAGGAGGCACCCCAGCCGACGCCGCCTCCGCCACCGCCGCCGCCAGTGGTCGTCGTGCCGCCCAAGCCCTATCCGCCTACCGGCGCCTCGCGCGACCTGCCGGTCCCTGCGATCGGGGCCGACGGGTTGTTCCAGAGCGTCAATCGCAATATCTCGCCCGCGCAGATGACCTGGAACCTGCGCTCGGCCTACAACGTCGCCGCGCTCAACTGCGCCGCGCCCGAGCGCGACGAGATCACCGCGAACTACCGCGCCTATCTGCGCCGCCATTCGCGCGCGCTGGCGGCCGCCAACCGTAAGGTGGATGCCGAGTTCAAGGCGCTCCATGGTACCGGCTTCGTCAAGCATCGCGAAACCTACATGACCAACGTCTACAATCACTACGCGCTGCCGCCGGTGATGAGCGCCTTCTGTCGCGCCGTGCTGGCGATCAGCCGCGAGGAAAAGCTGATCAAGACGACCGAACTCGAGCCCTTTTCCACACGCAGCCTCCCCAGCGTCGAGATCGTCTATGACGATTTCTTCCGCCGCTACGCCCAGTACCGCACCGAGCTGGCGGCGTGGGAGTCGCGTTGGGGTCAGCCCGCTGTGCCGCAGGCCACGCGCTAGGCCATTTTTCCCTTTAAAGGGTGGGGCCTCTTCGCTAAGGGGGCCGCTTGCGCGAGGTCATGGCCCCGCGCGACAGCACTGGAACGGGGCCGTAGCTCAGATGGGAGAGCGCGTCGTTCGCAATGACGAGGTCAGGGGTTCGATCCCCCTCGGCTCCACCAGTGTCGCTTGGGCCGGGATTTGACCCATGCTGGGCTGCAAATGGCGGTCTTCTGCGCTTCCGGTGCTTACGACCAGCAGGTCGCTCCGCTCCGGTTGTCGAATCCCCCCATTTTCGCTCCAGCCTGAGCCAAATCCCAGCCCAAGCGATTGCGCATTTCCTTACCCCCGCTCAGGCTGAGCTTGTCGAAGCCCGTGCGCGACTTTTTCCTCACATCACGCTAGACCCATTCCATGCATTTTCTCGACCAGGCCAAAATCTATGTGAAATCCGGCGGCGGCGGCCCGGGGGCGGTCTCGTTCCGGCGCGAGATGTATGTCGAATACGGCGGGCCTGACGGCGGCGACGGCGGGCGCGGGGGCGACATTATCTTCGAGGCCGTGGCCGGGCTCAACACGCTGATCGACTTTCGCTATACCCAGCATTTCAAGGCCCAGCGCGGCATTCCCGGAATGGGCAAGAACCGCACCGGCGCGGCCGGCAAGGATCTGGTGATCAAGGTTCCGGTCGGCACCCAGGTGCTCGACGACGATCGGGAGACCGTGCTGCTCGACCTGACTGCGGCCGGACAGCGGGTTACCCTGCTGGAAGGCGGGCTCGGCGGGCGCGGCAACGCCAGCTACAAGACCAGCACCAACCGCGCCCCGCGCCAGCACCAACCGGGCATCCCCGGCGAGGAACTGTGGGTCTGGCTGCGGCTCAAGCTTCTCGCCGATGTCGGGCTGGTCGGCCTGCCCAACGCCGGCAAGTCGACCTTCATCAACCAGGTCAGCAACACCAAGGCCAAGGTCGGCGACTATGCCTTCACCACGCTGCGCCCGCAGCTGGGGGTGGTGCGCCACAAAAACCGCGAGTTCGTGCTGGCCGACATTCCCGGATTGATCGAGGGCGCCGCCGAAGGAGCCGGGGTGGGCGACCGCTTTCTCGGCCATATCGAACGCTGCCGCGTGCTGATCCACCTGATCGACATCAACGGCGTCGATCCCGCCGATGCGCTGGAAATCGTCGAGGACGAGCTGGAGGCCTATGGCGCCGGACTGGACGAGAAGCCGCGGCTGATCGTGCTCAAAAAGATCGAAACGGTCGAAGCCGAGCTGGTCAAGGCCTTCACCAAGGAGCTCAAGGCGGCGGGCGCGAACAAGGTGTTCGCGATCTCAGGGGCTTCGGGCAAGGGCATGAACAAGCTGCTCGACGCGGTGATCGAGCATCTTCCCGCCGCGACCGTGACCGAGCGGCCGGACGGCGAGCGGGAAGAGGCGGACGAGAGGCCCTGGTCGCCGGTGTGACGGCATGGTTGCATTGCGCGCAGTTTTGCCTAATTCCGCGCCCATGCAGATCACTTGCCTTGCTGACCTTGCTAACACGCGCACCTGCCCCCGCCTTGTAGTCAAGGTCGGGTCGTCGCTGCTGGTCGGGCCGGAGGGGCCGCGCCACGCCTGGCTGACCGGGCTGGTGGCGGAGATCGCCGCGGCCCGCGCGCGCGGACAGGAAGTGATCGTCGTCTCCTCGGGCGCCATCGCGCTCGGCGCGGCCCGGCTCGGGCTCGACAAGGGCGGGCGCGGGAGCCTTGCCGATGCGCAGGCTGCGGCCTCGGTCGGCCAGATCGCGCTGTCGGCGCTGTGGGCCGGGCTGCTCGAAGCGCATGGTCTGGTCGCGGCGCAGCTGCTGCTGACGCTGGACGACCTCGAGGACCGCCGCCGCTACCTTAACGTCACCGCGACGCTCACCCGCCTGCTCGATGCGGGCGCAGTGCCGGTGATCAACGAGAACGATTCCGTCGCCACGCAGGAAATCCGCTTCGGCGACAACGACCGGCTCGCCGCCCGCGTCGCGCAGGCCGCGTGGGCTAGTGCGGTGTTGCTGCTCTCGGATGTCGACGGGCTCTATGATCGCAATCCTGCCGATCCCGCAGCGCAGCTGCTCCCGCAGGTGCAGGGCGTCACTGCCGAGATTCACGCCATGGCTTCGGCGGAATCCGCCTCGGGCATGGGCTCGGGCGGGATGACCTCGAAGCTGCAGGCGGCCGAGATCGCCGAGCGCGCCGGGATTGCGCTGGTGATCGCCAACGGCACCCCGGACGCACCGATTGCCCGGGCATTGGAGCAGGGCATCGGCACGTTATTCCTGCCCAAGCGGAAGGCTGGCGCACGCAAGGCTTGGCTGGGCGGGCGGCTGCGGCTCAAGGGCGCGCTGGTGGTCGATGCCGGTGCGGCGCGGGCGCTGGAGAAGGGCTCAAGCTTGCTCGCCAAGGGGATCGTGTCCGTCGAAGGCGAGTTCCAGCGTGGCGATGCCATCGCGATCCGGGATTCTGAAGGCGTGATTCTGGCGCATGGGCTGTCGGAATACGACGCCGGGGAATGCCGCCTTCTGGTCGGCACCCATTCCAGCGAGCAAGCGGCGATCCTCGGCTATGCCCCGCGCTCAGCCGTGGTGCATCGCGACCAGCTGGTCCTGCTGTGACGCTGGCCATTACCGGGGCGACCGGCTTCGTCGGCCAGACCTTGCTTGACCGGGCTGTGACTGCGGGAAACGGGGTGCGGGCGCTGATTCGCCGTGAACAGGAACCCCGGCCCGGCGTCACCTGGGTACCCGGCGATTTGGGCGACCGCCCGGCGCTGATGCGCCTGGTCAGGGGTGCGGAAGCGGTGATCCACGTCGCCGGGGTGGTGAATACTCCCGAGCCGGAAGGCTTCGAGCAGGGCAATGTCGTCGGCACGCTCAACGTGATCGAGGCGGCCAAGGCGACCGGCGTCGGCCGACTGGTCTTCATATCCTCGCTCTCCGCTCGCGAGCCGGAACTTTCGACCTATGGCGCTTCGAAGGCGCGGGCCGAGAAGCTCGTCATGGCGAGCGGGCTGGATTGGACCATCGTCCGCCCGCCGGGCATCTTCGGCCCGCGCGACAAGGACATCTTCGAGATGTTCCGCATGGCCAGATGGGGCGTGATGCCGATGCCCGCAAGCGCGGGGCGGGCGAGCTACCTCCATGTCGACGATCTGGCCCGGCTGCTGCTAGCGCTGGTCCCGGGCGGGGAAGACGCCTCGTACCGCGTGTTCGAACCCGACGACGGCCGCGCGGGTGGCTGGCCGCATGGCGAATTTGCGCGGGCGATCGGTTCGGCGATGGGGCGGCGGCCGTTTGTGGCGCATCTCTCGCCTGCGTTGCTCGGTGCTGCTGCGCGGATCGACCAAACCCTGCGCGGCGCAAACGCGCGCCTTACCCCTGACCGGGCGAGTTACATGAGCCACCCCGACTGGGTCGCCAGCGATACCGCGAAAGTGCCGACGTCAGTCTGGCAGCCGCAGATCGAAACCCGCGCGGGTCTGGCGGCGACGGCGCAGTGGTATCGCGAAGCCGGCTGGCTCTGATCCTCCCCTTGGGGGAGGGGAACCACCGAAGGTGGTGGAGGGGCAGGTGCGAGTGGGCACTAAGGCGAGAGGGCGGGACCACCGGCCTGTGCCCCTCCACCACTTCGTGGTCCCCCTCCCCGAATCGGGGAGGATTAACGCTCAAAAAACCGGATCGAATCCTGGCGGCAGTTCGCCCTCGTCGCTATCCTGGCCGGGGACGTGGATGCCGCATTCGGTCTTGTCCCAGCCGCGCCAGCGGCCCGAGCGCGGGTCCTCGCCCGGCGCGACCTTGCTGGTGCAGGGCGAGCAGCCGATCGAGGGATAGCCTTCGGCCACCAGCGGATGCGGGGGCAAATCGTGCTCGGTGAAATAGGCGGCGAGCTTCTCGCTGTTCCAGTCGGCCAGCGGGTTGACCTTCAGCCGGCCTTGCGCATCGGTATTGTCGATCTCGAAGCGCGGCAGCCCGGCGCGTGTAGCGGACTGGAAGCCCTTGCGGCCGGTGATCGTCGAATCGAAGCCGAGCAGCGCCTTGGCCAGCGGCTGGACCTTGCGGATATCGCAGCAGCCGTCCGGATCGTAATTCCAGCGCAGCCCGCTTTCATCCTTCGCCGCGAGCAGCGCGGGATCGGGGGTGAGGTTGCGCAGCTCCGTCAGCCCCAGCCGCTCGGCCAGCAGGTCGCGATAGGCGAGGGTTTCGGGGAAATGCTTGCCGGTTTCGAGGAACAGCACCGGGGTGGCCGGATCGATCCGCGCGACGAGGTGCAACAGCACCGCGCTTTCCGCGCCGAAGCTGGAGACGACGGCAATGTCACCGGCCAGCCGGTCGCGCAGCACGCTGGTCAGCATCTCGATCGTGTCGCTGCCCTGGAACATGCGGTTGAGGCGAATCGCATCGGCCTCGCTGAAGCGAGGGTTGGTGTCGATCCGGTCGACCGTCCGGTCCTGGGTGCGCGGCGCGTCAGCCATGACGCAGTTTCCAGATCGGCGCGCGGCCATCGGTGGTGGGCTGGTAGACGTCTGGCCAGGTAGCGAAGGCCCGCTCGGCGTCGGCCGGGTTCATCGGCACTTCGGGCGCGAAGGCATCGAAACCGCAGCGGCGCAGGGCGTTGAGCTGATCGACCGCGACATCGCCGACCGCGCGCAGCTCGCCAGCATAGCCCGCCTCGCGCAGAATCCGCGCCGCCGAATAGCCGCGCCCGTCACCGAAGCCGGGGAAGTTGACCTCAACCAGCCGGATCCGGTCCAGATGCGGGAGCAGAGCGCGGGCATCGTCGCCCGGCTCGATTCGCACCGCCGAGGCGTTGGTCTGATCGCCGAAGGAATCGGCGGTGACGGCGGGATCGCCGACCGGTTCGTCGTCGCGGAAGCGGATTTGGGCTTCAACCATAGATCGCCTCCTTGAACGGGGCCATGCCGATGCGGCGGTAGGTATCGAGGAAGCGTTCCTCGCCCTCCTTGTTGGCCAGATAGACGCCGGTGGCCGTCTCGATCGCGCCGACGATCCCGTCCTCGTCGAAGCCGGGGCCGGTGATCTGGCCGAGCGAAGTATCCGCGCCCTCGCTGCCGCCGAGCAGGAGCTGGTAATTCTCCACCCCCTTGCGGTCGACGCCGAGGATGCCGATGTGGCCGGCGTGGTGATGGCCGCAGGCGTTGATGCAGCCCGAGATCTTGAGCTTGATCTCGCCCAGCTCGCCCTCGCGCCCGGCGAAACGCTCGGAAATCTTCTGTGCGACCGGGATTGAGCGGGCGTTGGCGAGGCTGCAGTAATCCAGCCCCGGGCAGGCGATGATATCGCCGATGGTGTCGAGGTTCGCGGTCGAGAGACCCGCTTCGTCCAGCCTGGTCCACAGCGCGTGGAGATCGGCTTTCTTCACATGTGCCAGCACGATGTTCTGGGCATGAGTGACGCGCAGCTCGTCGAAGGCATATTCCTTGGCGAGGTCGGCCATCAGGCGGATCTGGTCGGCGCTGGCATCGCCGGGGATGCCGCCGACCGGCTTGAGGCTGATCGTGACGATGGCATAGCCCGGCACGCGGTGCGCGGCGGTGTTGCGATCGACCCACAGCGCAAAATCGGGATCGGAGCGGTCGACGCTGTCAGTCAGGCCGCTCTCAAAGGCGGGATCGGCGAACTGCGCCTTGATCCGCTCCAGCTCAGCCAGTGGCGGCTCGATGCCTTGCGTGAGCAGGTGGGCGAACTCGGCCTCGACCTGGCGGGTGTATTCCTTCTTGCCCAGCTCGTGGACGAGGATCTTGATCCGCGCCTTGTACTTGTTGTCGCGCCGTCCGTAGCGATTGTAGACGCGCAGGCAGGCCTCGGAATAGGTCACCAGCTGGTCGAGCGGGACGAAGGCGTTGATGCAGGGCGCGATCATCGGGGTGCGGCCCATGCCGCCGCCGACATAGAAAGCCGCGCCGATTTCGCCCTTGTCGTTCTTCACGATCTCGATGCCGATGTCGTGCAGCCGCATCGCCGCGCGATCGGTGGCCGAGGCGATCACCGCGATCTTGAACTTGCGCGGCAGGTAGCTGAATTCCGGGTGGAAGCTCGACCACTGGCGCAGCAGCTCGGCATAGGGGCGCGGATCGACCAGCTCGTCGGCGGCGGCCCCGGCGTACTGGTCGGAGCTGATGTTGCGGATGCAGTTGCCGCTGGTCTGGATCGCATGCATCTCGACCTTCGCCAGATCGGCGAGGATGTCGGGCGCGTCTTCCAGCTTGATCCAGTTGTACTGGATGTTCTGCCGGGTGGTGAAGTGGCCATAGCCACGGTCATACTTGTCGGCGATGTCACCCAGCACCCGCATCTGCGCACTGCTAAGCGTGCCATAGGGCACCGCTACGCGCAGCATATAGGCGTGCAGCTGCAGATAGAGGCCGTTCATCAGCCGCAGCGGGCGGAACTTGTCCTCGGGCAGGCTGCCATCAAGCCGGCGGTGGACCTGATCGCGGAACTCGGCAACGCGAGCATCGACCATGGCCTGGTCGTAAGTGTCATACTTGTACATCAGATCACCCAGTTGCCGGCTGCAGGGTCGGCGGGCTTGAGGGAAAGGTCGAGCCGCACGGTCGGGCCGAGCGCCCGGATGCGTTCCTTGATATGGGCCGGGCGGACGCCCTCGGCGGTCTTCTCGCCGTCCACGGCATAGGCCGAAACGACATGGCGCGCCGCCTCTTCCCGGGCGAGGATGGTATCGGCCTCGGCGCCGGCATCCGCCGCGTCGTCAACATGCAGCGACCAGCCGCTGCCGTCCCACCAGGTGACGGCGCCGGTCTTCAAATCATTTCCGGTCAGGATATTCACTTCGCAGCCTCCAGCGCCACAGCGCGCAGTTCGATTTCATTCCGCGCCGCGACCTCACCGATCACGATCAGCGCGGGGCTTTGCACCTTGTGCTTTGCCACCAGCGCGGCGAGGCCGGCCAGTGAACCACGCAGCACGCGCATATCGGCCCTTGTGGCGTTCTCGATCACCGCTACGGCCACATCCGGTGCCACGCCATCGGCGATCAGCTTTTCGGCGATCGCCTCGGACGTGGCAACACCCATGTAGATCACCAGCGTGCGGCCCTTGCCGGCAAGGCCAGCCCAGTCCTGCTCAGTCAGACCCTTGCACTGGCCGGCAACGAAGCTGACGATCGAGGCGCTGTCACGGTGGGTCAGCGGGATCTGCGCCGCCGCCGCCGCGCCCAGCGCCGCGCTGACGCCGGGGACGACCTCGACCGGCACTCCGGCGGCACGGCAGACCTCAGCTTCTTCTCCGCCGCGACCGAATACGAAGGGATCGCCGCCCTTGAGCCGCACCACTTCGGTCCCGGCCTGCGCCTCGCGCACAAGCAGGGCGTTGATCTCGTCCTGCCGCATCGTGTGGCGCGAACGGCTTTTGGCGACGGAGATCATCCGGGTTCCGGGCCGCGCCATGGCGAGGATCGCGGGATCGACCAATCCGTCGTGCACGATCAGCCGCGCATTCATCACCAGCCGTGCGGCGCGCAGCGTCAGCAGATCGGGATCGCCGGGACCGGCGCCGACCAGCCAGACCTTGGCTGGATTGGAGGCAGCTATGCTCATGCTGGGGGAGATGGGCCTGTGCGGGGATTGATGCCAGCCAGAATGGCTTTAGCCCGCCTTAGGAAAAGTTCCTCCCCGAAACGGGAAGGCCCATCAAATATAAATTGGCCACACCTGTTTTCGTCATCCTGAACTTGTTTCAGGACCCATCATGCCACACGACTGGAGCCCTCGAGTTTGGCGGAATTGTGCCAGAAAGCGCCAAGGAACCAACCTCCGATCAAACCGGGAAATGGGCCCTGAAACAAGTTCAGGGTGACGATTCTGGAGGTGCAAATGCTATTTGCGGCCCCCTCCCCGGTCCGGGGAGGGAGGCCATTGCTTCACATGGATGTCGCGCTGCGGGAAGGGCAGTTTCACGCCGTTGTCGCGGAACAGCACCCAGATCCGCTTGAGCACGTCGGAGCGGACGTTGCCGACGCCGGCTTCCGGATCGTCGATCCACAGCTGGATCTCGAACTGGATCGCACTGTCACCAAAGGCCGAGAGCCAGATCGAGGGCGCGGGTTCGGTATGGACGCGAGGAACCTCCATGACTGCCTGCAGCATCAGCTTCTCGGCCAACTCGATATCGCTGCCATAAGCGATCCCGACCGGGATCTTGAGCCGGACGTCGCGGGTCGAGAACGACCAGTTCTCGACCTGGCTGGTCATCAGCAGCTCGTTGGGAATGAGATATTCGATCTGGTCGCGGGTTGTGACGGAAACCGCGCGGATGCCGATGCGGTTGACCTGCCCGACGGTGCGCTGCGCCCCGTCGCCCACCGCGATCACGTCGCCCGGCTTGATCGAGCGGTCCATCAGCAAGATGATCCCGGAGATCAGATTGCCGAAGGTCTTCTGCAGGCCGAAACCGATGGCGAGCCCCAGCGCGCCCGAGAACACCGTCAGCGCCGACAGGCTGATCCCGAGGAAGTCGATCGCGGTCAGGATCAGCAGGATCCACACCGCGATTCCGGTGAGCTTTTCGCCGAGCAGCCGCTGGGTCGCGTCGAGCCGGTGCATCCGGCGGAAGAAACGGCGCACCAGCAGGTTGGCGAGCCGCCCGGCCATCACCACCGCGACGACAACGATGACCATCAGCGCCGCGCGATAGAGCGAGACGTGATAATGGCCGAAATCGAAGCCGAAACTGTCGAGCCAGTTCGAAAATTCTCGGATGTCGTGCGCCAGCCGCTTCATGCCTTGCCCCATGCGCCAAGCGCCTGTTCGATATCCGCGATGAGATCGGCGGGGTCTTCCAGCCCGATCGAGAGGCGCACGCCGAAGCGGTCTTCCGCTGCCATTCCGGCAAGCGGCCATGCGCTGGCGGTGCGGATCGGTGCGGGATCGACCGGGGTGGCGAGGCTCTCGAACCCGCCCCAGCTAAAGCCGATGCCGAACAGGGCGAGGGCGTCGATGAAACCATCGCGCGCATCGGAACTACCGCCCTTGAACACGAAACTGAACAGCCCGCAGCCGCCGGTGAAATCGCGGCTCCACAGCTCGTGCCCCGGCGATCCGGGCAGCATCGGGCAGAGCACGCGGGAGACTTCTGGCCGGGCGGCCAGCCATTCGGCGATGGCCAGCGCGCTGGCGGTCTCGCGTTCGAGCCTGACGCCCATGGTCCTGATCCCGCGCAAAGCGAGCGCCGCATCGTCGGGCGAAACCACATGGCCGAGCTGCTGCGCGGTGCGGCGGAGTTTGCCGTACCATTGCACCTCGGCGCTGGCGCTGCCCATCATCAGGTCGGCATGGCCGCCGATATGCTTGGAGAGCGACATAATGGTAATGTCAGCCCCCCGCTCCAGCGCCGGGAAACCCAGCGGTCCGGCCCAGGTGTTGTCGAAGATCACCGTTATGTTTCGTTCGCGGGCGAGGGCGGCCAGTGCCGGCATGTCCTGCACGTCCATCGTCAGACTGCCGGGGGATTCGAGCAGCACCGCCCTGGTTCGTTCGCAACAGGCGGCGGCGAAGGCGGCAGGGTCGAGCGGATCGAACCAGCGCGTCTCGATCCCGCAATCCTTCAGCAGCCCGTGCGCCATGCTGCGGCTCGGCTCATAGGCATTGTCGGTCATCAGCAGCACGTCGCCGCTGCGCAGCACCGCCAGCAGGACACCGGCAATCGCCGCGACGCCGGATGGGTAGAGCAGAGTGCCTGCAGCGCCGGGCTCCAGTTCGGTCAGCGCCTCGGCCAGCGCCCACTGCGTCGGGGCGCCGCGGCGGCCGTAGTAGAAGTGGCCGTCTTCATTGGGCCGCCCTTTGCGCAGCGCCGCCATGCTCTCGTAGAGGTGGGTGCTGGCACGCCAGATCGGCGGGTTGACCACGCCGCCGAGGGTATCGGGCGCAGTGGTCCAGCGCGGGTCGCGGCCGGCATTGACCAGCCGGGTGCCGGGTTGCTTGTCCTTGCCACTGCCCTTGCCGGCCATGCTCAGCCCGCGGCCTTCATCGCCTTGGGCGTATCCGGATCGCCGCCCCATTCGGTCCAGCTGCCATCGTAGAGCGCGGTGTCATGCTTGCCGATCAGGTGGAGGGCGAACAGCAGCACGCAGGCGGTGACGCCGCTGCCGCAGCTGGTGGTGACGGGCTTGGAGAGATCGACCCCGGCAGCCTCGAACGCCGCGCGGATGCCGTCGGTGTCCTTGAAGGTGCCGTCGGGGTTGTAGAGCGCGGTGTAGGGGACGTTGAGCGAGCCCGGGATATGGCCGCTGGCGATGTTGGGGCGCGGATCTGGATCGCTGCCGGCCCAGCGCCCGGCGCCGCGTGCATCGACCACCTGCTCGGCCTGGCTGGCGATATTGGCGAGGACGTCCTGCTTGCTGCGGACCTTCCCGACATCCGACCAAGCGGTGTAGTGGCGGTGGCGCAGCGCAATGCTGCCTGTCTCGAGCGGACGGCCTTCCGCTTTCCACTTGGCGAGGCCGCCATCGAGCAGCGCGACATTCTGCGCGCCGAACAGCTTGAGCATGAACCAGGCGCGGGCGGAGGTTTTCACCGCGCTGTCATCATACAGCACGGTCCGGCTGCCGTCGCCCAGCCC
>CANJSX010000008.1 GCA_947477055.1 Sphingomonadaceae bacterium
AAGATCACGTCTTCCATCCCGCCGCCGCGCATCGATTTGGCCGAGCTTTCGCCCATTACCCAGCGGATCGCTTCGAGCAGGTTAGACTTGCCGCAGCCGTTGGGCCCGACGACCCCGGTCAGCCCCGGCTCGATATGCAGCTCGGCCGGCTCGACGAAGCTCTTGAAACCGCTGAGCTTGAGCCGTTTGATCCGCATCGGGTGAGTCCGCTGCCTGTCTAGCTACCGAGGCTCAGCGCGCCCCGGCCTTCTGCAGCGCGGCCTCAAGCACGTTCCATTCGGTCGTATTGAGGTTGGCGCCGTTCAGCAGCAGCGCGGGCGTGCCGGTGATCCCTTCTTCGGTATATTTCTGGGCGAAGCCGGCAATCTGCTGGGCCTTGGCCTCATTGGCGAGGCAGCTGCGGGCCTGCTCAACGGCGATCCCGCGCGCGGCGAAGAATTGCGTGTAGCCAAGCGCTTCGGAAATGGCATTCATCCGCTGCTCCGGCGCGGCCTGCATCGCGGCGTTGGCCTTTACCTGCACGGCCTGATCGGCCAGCGGTGCATTCAAGGCATCGAAATTGGCATAGATCTGCTCGACCTGGGGGAAATAGGTCTCCAACCCGCCGCATCTTGCCAGCAGCGTCAGCGGTACATCCTGCGGGTGAATCGCGAAGCTGCGGAACTCCAGGCTGACGCGGCCGCTGGCAATGTAGTCATCGCGCAGCTTGGCGAAGCCGTCCTGTGCCAGCTTGGCGCAGTGCGGGCAGGAGAGCGAGCCATATTCGATCACCTTGATCGGTGCAGCCGGGTTGCCGAGGAGCACGCCGCCATCCGGGGTTTCCGCCACGACATCAGCCCAGGCTTTGCCGGCCGGCGCGGCGATCTTGGCGACTGGTTCGCCCGAAAGCCCGCCCGCATCGTCGGCCTTCTTGTCGCAGGCGGCGAGGCCCAGCGCCAATGGCAGCAGGGCGATAGCGACAGCGGAACGGCGGAGGCGAAGTGCAATCATCGGAAGCGAATCCTCTTTGGATGCAAGCTGCCAGAGCTAACCCGGCAGAGGGTTGTCTGGAAGGGCGGCGGGGTTGAATCCCACGGAAATCTCCACAGCTCCGCTGCTGTTCGTCAGAAGCGGACGGCCAATTGGGGTTGCAGTAGATCCCAGTTATAGGTGCCCGCCAGGATGACGCCGTCAATCGCAAAGCTTGGCGTGCCGCTGACCCCGCGATTGGCGGCATCCTTGATCTGGGCGGTGAGGCGATCGGCCATGGCCTTGTCGGCGAGGCAGCGGTCGACCTGCACCCGGCTGTAACCGCGCGTTTCCATGATGTCGTAAAGGTGAAAGTCACCCGCGATATTGCGCGAGCGGGTGGCGTAATCCCCGGTTTCCCAGCGCACTCGCTGGGCCTGACTGGGGTTCGTCAGCGGCTGGATCCAGGTCGACTGGGTGCGCAGGAACACGATGTGGTTCATCAGGAACCGGTCGGGTGTGCCGCAATTGGCCAGCAGTGCCACTGTCATATCGATCGGATCGCGCACGAGGTGGCGGATTTCGAACTGCAGTTTGCCCGGCATGACCAGCTGCAGCCTGATCGGCGCGGCGCCTTCGCTTTCGAAATGGGCGCAGTGCGGGCAGGTGTAGCTCATCCATTCGGTGAGCTTCACCTTGGCCTGGGGGTTGCCATAGACATGGCTGCCGGAGGGCGTCACCGCCACCACCGGGCCCCAGTTGCGGGCGCGTTGCGGAGCCGTTGCCCCCACCGCGAGGACTGCCATCAAACCCAGTGCAAACTTGCCGGCCCTGTTCATCGCTTGTAATCTTCCTCGTCATTCACGCCCATCGACCGGGCTAGGGATTCCAGCACGGCGCGCAGCTCGGGATCGCCGATGTCGCGCAGCGAATCCCCCAGTTCCATCGGTATAGGGCGCAGTGATGGCGGTGCGGTGACAGGCTCTCTGGCCGGCGGCGCCTGAACCGTGCCTTGCCGGATCTTGGCGCGGGCCACGGCCTTGTAGCCGAAGAAGCGGTTCACCCGTTCGATGATCTCGCCCAGCACCTGCTGGATCAGCGGGGCATGGGCCGGGGTGACGACCAGCTGGAGGATGCCTTCAGACTTTTCGCCCGGTGGGAAGCGGATCGATTCCGGGGCGCAGACCCTGGCGTGGCGTTCGCCTACGATCTCGGGCCAGCGGGTCACCACGCTTGACTGGACGAAGCCGAAGCGGCGGAAGGCAGTGCGGCCGATCTCGGGCATGAGCTCGCCCACGGCGCGCGCCTGCCCGCCGCGCGGCCGTTCATAGCGGCGGGCGGTGTCGGCTGGCTTGGCGGCCTTGTCCGGCTTGTCCGGCTTGTCGCTGTCCCGTTCCATTGCGCCTTCGTCCATGCCATAGCAGCGGCATGGATGCCAGCGCGCAGACGATCGCGGAACGCCTGCTTGATTGGTACGACGCGCATTTCCGCCGCCTGCCCTGGCGCGCCGCCCCGGGTGAGCCGCAACCCGCGCCCTATCGCGTGTGGCTGTCAGAAGTGATGCTCCAGCAGACCACGGTTGCGGCGGTTATTCCCTATTTCGAGCGCTTTACTTCGCGCTGGCCAACCTTCGTGGCACTGGCTGCGGCGGAGGATGCCGAGGTGATGTCAGCCTGGGCGGGGCTGGGCTACTATGCGAGGGCACGCAACCTGCTGGCCTGCGCCCGCGCGGTGACGGAGCGGGGCGGTGTGTTTCCGACTACCGAGGCGGAACTGCGCCAGCTACCCGGCCTCGGGGCCTATACCGCCGCCGCCATCGCCGCGATTGCCTTCGGGGAGCGGGCAGTGGTGGTCGACGCCAATGTCGAGCGGGTCGTTTCCCGGCTGTTTGCCATTGACACGCCGCTCCCCGCAGGTCGCCGCGCAATCCGCGATGCGGCGGAGAGCATCACTCCTTCTGCCCGCCCCGGCGACTTCGCCCAGGCGATGATGGACCTCGGCGCCACGGTCTGCACGGCGCGGGCACCGCGCTGTCTGTTGTGCCCACTCGCCGGGTCCTGTCAGGGCCGCGATGTGGCGGAGCGCTATCCGGTCAAGCCGGCGAAGAAGGCGAGGCCCGAACGGAGCGGGCAGGCATTCTGGATCGAGCGGGAAGGCAAAGTGTGGCTGGTGCGCCGTCCCGGTACAGGCATGCTCGGGGGGATGCGCGCCTTGCCCGACGACGGCTGGAGCGCAGGGTCGGACGGGAACGTTGTGCCGCCATTGGAGGGCGCCTGGGTGCCGCTCGGTGCGGTTCAGCATGGCTTCACGCATTTCACGCTTCAGTTGTCGCTTACCCGCTACGAAGGTAGCGAATGGGATGCACTGACCGGGCCGGCCGGCGAATGGTGGCTGCGCGACCGGCTGGAGGAAGCCGGCCTGCCGACGCTGTTTGCCAAGGCCGCACGGCTGGCGCTTGCACGGGAGACGAGTTGAATTGAACAAGTTGCCACTCCTTTCGCGACGTGCGCTGATCGGTTCGGCGGCATTGCTCGGTGCGGGCGCAATGCTGCCGACGCGGGCCTTCGGTGCCACCAGCGCCGCAGCGGTCTTCGAGTCCAGCTGGCCCAAAGTGACGGGTCTGGTCTCGCGCTACGTCACGGAGCGCAAGGTCCCCGGCATGATCGCCGCGCTCGGCTGGGGCGACGGGCCGCTGGGCGCCATCGCGCGCGGGATCGAGGGGTTCGACGACAGCGATCCGGTTTCACCCGACAGCCTGTTCCGCCTCTATTCGATGACCAAGCCGATCACTGGCATGGCGGCGATGTTGCTGATCGACGAGGGCAAGCTCGGGCTGGATCAACCGGTCGCCGATTTCGTGCCGGAACTGGCGCAAATGCGGGTGGCGCTTGATCTGGCAAAGGGTCTGGAATCGCGTCCGGCCAGAGCGCAGATTACGATCCGCCACCTGCTGACGCATACTTCGGGGCTTGGCTATGCCGGGATGAGCCGGGACAAGGCCAGCCTGGAACTGCTGCGCACCGGCGTCGTCCCGGCGGTGGTCTCGCGCTATTCCATCCCCCAGTTCACCCCGCCGGTGCCTACGCCCGGCCCTGAGGAATTCCTTCGCCGCACCGCACGGGTGCCGCTGCTGTTCGAACCGGGGACGCGCTGGAGCTACTCCATGGCCTATGACGTTCTGGGCATCGTGATCGAGCGTGCCAGCAAGGCCCGCAATTTCGCCGCCTTCCTGCAGGAGCGCATCTTCGACCCGGCGGGAATGAAGGACAGCTTCTTCCAGCTCCCACCCTCGCTTGAGCGCAAGCTGACCACCAACTACGGCGTGCTTGAAGGCATCGCCATTCCGATCGACCGACCGCAAAGCTCGGCCTATTTCGATCCGCCGCCGTTTGCCTATGGCGGGGCGGGGCTGGTCTCGACTCCGGCGGATTACGATCGCTTCCTTGGCCTGCTGGTCAATCGTGGCAAGGTGGGACGCAGGCAGGTAATCTCGGAACGGGCGCTCGCGATGGGTCTCTCCAACCTCTTGCCTAGCGGAGCATCGATCCGAGGGACCGCGATCGAGGGCGCGGGGTTCGGGGCCGGTGGCCGCGTCGGGCTGGGGGCGGATGAGGGAAGCTTCGGTTGGTCAGGCGCGGCCGGCACGGTCGGCTTCATCAATCGGCGGATTGGCCTGCGTGCGGGGCTTTACGTGCAATATATGCCGTTTACGGTCTATCCGGTGCAGCAGGAATTTATCGCCGCCGCGCGCGACGATGTGTTGGGGAGACTATCTCGATGAATGCGCCGGTTCTGGCATTCGCAGCGGACGGCCTCGACCGGGCCGACCACTTGCGGTCCGATCCCGCCGCGCTCGCCCGGCATATGGATGCGCGGGCGCGGCTGCTGTTGCTCGATGGGCTCGATCCGGTGACAAACGCGGACGGAGCACTCGCCTGGGGAACGCTGGCCGATGCGCCGGACGGGGCCGAGTTGTTGTTCCTCGGCCTTGATGACGAACATGCCTGCTTCGCCGCCGCCGCGCCGCCTTCTGCCGGCAGCACCGCGCCGCCCAACCCGCATTTGTGGCAGGCAATGGCCAGTCTGAACCCACGCGAACTGGCGATCTATGGGGGTGCGCGCAGTCTGGTCGACTGGCACGCACGCCACCGCTTCTGTGCCCGCTGCGGGGCGCCGACCCGGCTCGCTAAGGGCGGCTGGCAGCGCAACTGCACCAGGGATACCTGCAAGGGCGAGCATTTCCCCCGGGTCGATCCGGTGACGATTATGCTGGTCGAGCACGAAGGCTCGCTCCTGCTCGGCCGCCAGCCACGCTTCCCGGCGGGGAGCTATTCGGCGCTGGCCGGGTTCATCGAGCCGGGCGAGACGGTCGAGGGCGCGGTCGCGCGCGAAGTGCTGGAGGAAGCCGGGGTGACCGTGTCCAGCGTCTCCTACGTGATGAGCCAGCCCTGGCCGTTTCCCTCGTCGCTGATGATCGGCTGCCATGCCATGGCCACCGGGCGCGAGCTGGTGGTCGATACCAACGAGCTCGAAGACGCGCGCTGGTTCACCCGCGAGGAAGTGGTCGAGGCACTCGCCGCGTCGGACCGGGGCGAGCCCGGCAAGACCTTCACTGTGCCCCGCCCGGTGGCAGTGGCGCATCATCTCATTCGCTGGTGGGTAGGACGCGGGGTATGACCAAGACGCTGCAGATCGACATCTGGTCCGATGTGATGTGCCCCTGGTGCGCGATTGGCTTCGCCCAGCTCAAGAAGGGGCTCGATCTCATCAGCGATGAGGTCACTGCCGAGATCCGCTGGCATCCCTTCGAGCTCGATCCGGAGATGGTGCCCGAGGGTAAGAGCCAGGACAGCTACCTGGCCGAGAAATACGGTCGCAGCCCGGCGGAGATGGTCGCCGCCCGGCTCAAACTCCACGAAGTCGGCGAGCGGGCGGGCTTCAGCTTCGCCTATGCCGGACGGGGTTCCCCGCCCGAGGCGATGACCTGGAACACGCTATTGGCGCACAAGCTGCTGCTCTGGACGCTCGGCACCGCTGGCCCCGCAGCGCAGACACAGCTCAAGGAAGCGCTGTTCGAGGCGCATTTCCGCTATCGCCGCAACATGGCAGATCTCGACGTTCTGCTCGACATCGCCGAGGCGCAGGGGCTGGACCGGGCGGCGGCCGAAGATGCGCTGGTCGATCCTGACCTCACCCTCGCCGTGCATGAAGAGGAATACCACGCCCAGACCATGCAGATCACTGGCGTTCCGGCGATGGTGGTTGAAGGCAAATACCTTATTTCCGGCGCGCACGAACCGCAGGTCTATGCCGATGCGCTGCGCCGGGTGGCGGCGCAGGCGGGCTAGAGGCGCTCGACGAAGCGCCGGACCAGCGGCCCCAGCGTATCATGCGCCGAGCCGATCAGCTGGACCGGGGTGACGTGGTTGTGTCCATCCAGTTGATAGACCGGGCCAAAGCCGCGCCCGGCCTCGGCCCAATCGGACACGATCCGGGCGGCCTGGATGCGGAAGTCGACGCCATCGAGCTCGCTCACCGCGAAGAGCATGGGGATGGTCGCGGCGAGAAGGGCGGGGTTCATCCGCGCCGCCTGCCAGATGGCCGGATCGTCGCCATAGTAGGAGAGGTGGAAGGGGTTTTGGTCGCAGTCAGAGGTGTCGTAGGTGCCCGACAGCAGGACCGCGCCAGCGATCCTGATCGCGCCGTCGGCGTGATATTCGGGATGACTGATGTAACTGCCGACGTGGCTCGCGCCGGCGCTCTGGCCCATCAGCACGATCCGTTCGGGATCGCCGCCAAACCCGGCGATGTTGGCACACAGCCAGCCGACCGCCAGGGCCATGTCCTCGATCCCGGAAGGCCAGCGGTGGGCCGGGGCGAGGCGGTATGTCATGGTGACGCCAATCCAGCCCTGTAGCGCGGCCCATTGCCCGACATTGTCATAGAAGGGCGAGCCGGGCGAGGTCTTGTCGCCCATCACGAAGCCGCCGCCGTGGACGAAGACCAGCACCGGCGCCTTGGTGGTGGAGGGCAGGCGGAACACATCGAGCCGGTGGCGTTCGTCCGGCCCGTAGAAGTGGTCGCGCGTCACCTCCACGGTGGGATCGGGCGCGGCGACCAGCGCGGTGCACAGCTCGCGCGAGCCATCGAGCATGGCGGGAGTGATCTCGGGGCCGAGCGCCTCGATCTTGCGGCGCAGGTCAGCGTTCATGCAGCGTCTCCGATCAGCAGGACCGGTTTGATCACCCGGCCGTGGTGGATGTCGTCGAAAGCGCGGGCGATTTCGTCGAAGCGGTAGAAGGTCAGCAGGCGGTCGAAGGGGAAACGGCCCTGCCGCCAGTATTCGATCAGGCGGGGCAGGAACAGGCCGGGGTTGGCATCCCCGCCGAGGATCCCGCGCAACTGCCGCCCGCCGCCCAGCATCGGGAACATCGCCGGCGCCCATGCCCCGAGCGGCGCGGCGACGAAGCCGGCGGTACCGTTCATCGCCAGCACGTCGAGCGCCATGGTGTGAACCTCGCCGACATTGGTGGTGTTGAAGGTGAAATCGACCCCGCGGCCGGTCACCGCGCGGACCTGCGTCGTGGCATCCGGGTCGGCGGAATTGATGGCATGGGTCGCGCCGAGTTCCAGCGCGAGTTCGAGCCGGGCCGGGTTGATGTCGACCGCGACGATCTGCTCTGCCCCGATCAGCCGCGCCGCCATCACCGCCGAGAGGCCGACGCCGCCGGCACCCAGGATCGCCACAGACGCACCGAAACCCACCTTGAGCGCCTCAATGATCCCGCCCGCGCCGGTGATCACTCCGCAGGCCAGCGGGCCGAGCATTTCGAGCGGCAGGTCCTTGTCGACCTTGACCGCAGTCCGCTCCGACACCAGCGCGTGAGTGGCGAAGCTCGACTGGCCGCAGAAGTGCGAATGGACCGTCTCGCCGCCGCAACTGAGCGCGGTCGAGCCGTCGCGGCGCTGGCCGCCGAAGCACAGTGGCATGGTGAGGTCGCAATAGGTTACCCGGCCCTCGCGGCAATTGCGGCAATCACCGCAGGAGCTTCCCGAGAGGATGACATGGTCGCCGACCGCAAAGCCGCGCACGCCGTCGCCCAGCGCGTCGACCACGCCCGCGCCCTCGTGACCCAGCACGATCGGATGCGGAGCGCGGCGGCCGGGGTGTTCGTGGAGGTCGGTATGGCAGATGCCGGTGGCGACCAGACGGATGCGCATCTCGCCGGCGCGAGGCTCTTCCAGCTCCAGCGTCTCGAGCACCGGAGCAGCGCTCGGACCCCGGCTGACGGCGGCGGTGATCTGCATCAAGTCATCCCTTGCGTCGGGGGTGGAAACCGCCGCGCTCACAGCTTGCCGAACTTGCCTTCGAAGCCGGCGAGATCGCCGGCGGCGAGGAATTTCGCCTGCTCGACCCAGCCATCGCGCCGGGGCCGGCCGGCGAAGGCGCCGAGCTTGGCGTCGAGTGCATCGAGGTCGGCCTCCCTCAGCGCGGCGATTTCGGTGAAGGTCGCCAGCCCCAGCGTGGGCAGCAGTGCCTGGAGCTTGGGGCCGAGGCCCTTGATCCGCGCGAGGTCGTCTCCGGTGGCCGGCGCAGGCTGAGCAGCGGCCACCTCCTGCGCGGCCGCCATGGCGACAATTTCGCCGATCCCGCCGAGAATGTCCGGTCCGGTCCCGGCCAGCGCGGCTGTCGTTGCCGAAGGCGCGTCGATCAGCGCCTGGTTGCGCGCGGCCGGGGCGACGCCTTCGTCGAGAACGTCAGGCGCATGATGCCGCACCCGAGCGCCACCCGAGGAATGCCCGAACAGCCACCCGGCGACCAGCAGCCCGATCAGCAACGCCAGCGCGAAGGCCAGCCAGTTGGTTTGCAGCACTTCCATCACGCCCTCCCGCGAAACGCCAGCCAGCCCAGCCCCAGTCCGGCAAACTGTGTCGCCTCGAGCATCAACAGCAGTTGCAGCCAGCCGACCGGAGCGCCGCGCAGTGTGGCTCCCCAGCTACCGGCGACCGCGATCACCGCCGTGGCGGCGATCCCGGCGATTATGAGGGTGAGGCGGTGGTGAAACATGCCCCTCGTTAGCGGCCACATAATACCGCCTCAAGGGGCACTTATCAACGTTCCGCCAGCCGGTCGCCGATCCCGTCGGCCACGCCGACCAGCCGGATGAATTCCTGCCGCCAGAAATTCTCCTGCGGCCCGGCCAGCGCTGCGACCTGACGGAAGCTGTAGCCGTTCATCAGCGGATCGCCGCGCAGCTTCTGGCTGAAGGCGGCGACCGCTGCGGCAAAGGCGAAATCGCCGGTTGGTGCGCCCGCGCGGGCCATCAGCGCGGCCGGCACCGGCTGTTCGACCAGCCGCGAGGTGGTCCCGTCGGGCAGCTTGTAGCGCAGCTTGACGTAAGCGATCTCGCTGCCGCGCCCTGCTTTGGCTTCCCCGGTCGGGGCATAGCGATGCGGATCGGTCCAGCCTTTCGCCCCGGTAGGCACGATCTCGTAGATCGCGGTGACCTGGTGCCCTGCGCCGATATCGCCGGCATCGACCTTGTCGTTGTTGAAGTCCTCCTCGCGCAGCGCGCGGTTTTCGTAGCCGAGCAGGCGATACTGGCTGACCTGCGCCGGATTGAACTCGACCTGGATCTTCACATCCTTGGCGATGGTGAACAGGGTCGAGCCCATCTCGTCGCCCAGCACCTTCTTCGCTTCGAGCGCGCTGTCGATATAGGCGTAGTTGCCGTTCCCGTGGTCGGCGATCTGCTCCATCATCCCTTCGTTGTAATTGCCTTCGCCGAAGCCGAGCGTGGTGAGCGTAATGCCGCTGTCGCGTTCATGCTCGACCATCTGGATCAGCGAGCGGGTATCGCTGGTGCCGACGTTGAAATCGCCGTCGGTCGCCAGCAGGATCCGGTTGACCCCGCCCTTGATGAAGTTGTCGCGGGCGATCTGGTAGGCCAGTTGCAACCCCGCCCCGCCTGCGGTCGAGCTGCCAGCCAAGAGCCGGTCGAGCGCATCGCGGATCTTGCGGGGATCGTTGGTCGGCTCGAGCACCATGCCAGCGGCCCCGGCGTAGACGACGATCGAGACCTTGTCCTTCGGTCCGAGCTCACTGGCCAGCCCGGCCAGCGCAGTCTTTACCAGCGGCAGCTTGTCGGCATTCTGCATCGAACCGGACACATCGATTAGGAAGACGAGATTGGCCGGCGGGCGCTGGGCCGAGGGGATGTCATAACCCCTGAGCCCGATCCGCAGCAGCCGCGTATCCGCGTTCCAGGGGGTGCGGGCGAGGTCGGTGGTGATGGTGAAGGGCGTCTCCTGCCGGCCGGGCCGCGCGTAGTCATAGCGGAAGTAGTTCACCAGTTCCTCGCTTCGCACCGCATCGCGCGGGGGCAGCTGCCCGGCGGTAAGGAAGCGGCGGGCGTTGGCATAGGCGCCGGTATCGACATCGACCGAGAAGGTGGAAACCGGCTCGGCCGCGACCTGGTGGACCGGGCTGACATCCTTGCCGTCGTAGCGTTCGGTGTTGCCCGGCTGCGGCACCATGACCGGGGCGATCCAGCCGTGCTGTGCGACGTTCGGTGCGGCCATCACCCTACCCACCGGAGCGGACATTACCATCGCCGGTGGCGAAGGGGGCGCCGGCGAGGCCAACCGCTCTTCCCTGATGTCGACGCTGGTCACGGACCGGGTCCCGGTCACCACCACGGTTTCGTTATCTGCTGGCGGCTTGTCGGCCAGCCGGCTGTCACCACGCGTGGTGCATCCCGCCACCATTATGGCCAGCACGCTGGCGGTGGCCAGTGAGGCGAGGGTCCCGCCGATAAGGTTTTCGCGATTGGAAATCATGTCCCGCTCCTTCCCGTTCGCCCCCGGGAAGAAAGAGGCATCTCAAGCGCTGAACGCCGGCTGAACGTTCTCTACGCGCGACGAACCGTGTTCCGACGCGGGACGGGGAGGAGCCTATGCCCCCACGTTCTTGCGGAACAGCACGCGGTCCTCGGGACCGAAGCCCTTGTGCCAGATCACCCAGCCATAGATCAGGAGGATCGCCGGAATGCCGAGCGAGAGCTCAGCCCATTCCGGCAGGAAATGCGTTGCCACCCAGCCGAACAGGCCCGCCGGGGCAGCCGCCCACAACAGTGGCCAGCGCCAATTGTTGATCCGGTCGCCGAGCAGGATCCCCAGCACGCTGGCCTTGACCAGCGAGGCGACGCCTAGCGACACCATCAGCGCAGCGGCGACGGAGGCGGCCTGATAGTAGGAAACCTTGTCGGGACTGATGGCGAAAGGCTCGGGCAAGTTCCAGCTGGGCGCATCGCGCACCGCCACCACGAAGATCAGGGTCAGCATCGCCTGCAGGGCAATGGTGCCGAGCGAGATCCACAGGTTGCGGATGCGGGCGATATAGATCAGCGCAGCCTCGCTCACCACGGCGGTCGAGGCGGCGACTTCCGCTGCGAGCAGGAAGCACATGGCACCGGCCCCGCCGACAAATTGCGGTCCGAGCAGGCCCATCACCCCTTCGCCAGGAATGCCCAGCGCTAGCGCGATGCCGGCCTGCGCGGCGGTGATCCAGAAGCCGACCTGGCAGACCTGCTGGACGATCGCAGCGTGGTTGCCGTCCTTGAGATTGCGGGTGATCACCGGCCCGAGAATCGGCTCGAAGCTGGTCTTAAGCTTCTGCGGGAGCGAGGCGACCTGTTGCGCGGCATAATAGACCCCGACCGCCACCGGCGAGGCGATCATCCCGAGGATCGCAATATCAAGCTTGCGCGTACCCCATTCGACCAGATCGGCAATCGCCAGCGGCAGATAGGCGCGGGCTATGCGCGCCAGCCGCAACGGGTGCGGGTGCCATTGCACCGGCGCGCCATAGCTGCGCCACAGCGGCACGAAGGCGAAGGCTGCGGCGGCAATCTTCGAGACGAGGTAAGACAGCGCCAGCCCGCTTTCCGGCATGACCAGCAAGAACGCGACGGCGGTGAGGGATTGGCTCCAGGGTTCTACTATCGAGCGCGCGCGCACGGAGGTCGCGATATCGTAGCGATAGGCCAGTGCGGCGAGGGCAACATCGGTCAGGCACAGCGGCAGGATTGCCAGCGGTAACAGGCGGTCGAAGCCGGTATAGTGACCGCTGGGGAACATCGGCGCGGGGAAGAGATAGAGCAGGACGGCCGCCACCGCCCCGGAGACCAGCGAGAGCGTCAGCCCGTCGGCCACGGTGTTGGCTGGCTGGCTTTCATCGTCCGAGAGGCGCTGCGCCAGCCCGCGGCGCTGGCCGAGCGAGCAGATCTGGGCGACCAACTCGATCATGACGATGGCCGAGGCGTAACGGCCGAGTGCCTCCACCCCGTAAAGCCGGCCGGCGATGAACAGGAACGGTGCAGTCGCGGCCAGGCGCAGCAGGAAGCCGAAGAAGTTCGTGCGCCCGCCCTTGGCCAGGGCGGCGATATCGCGCTGTGCGGCTTCTTCACTCAAGCGTTATCCCCGAGTTCGGCCTTGAGCGGGCGCGACAGGAGATCGGACACAACGGCACGCGCTGGCGCCTTACCCGCAAGCAAACGGCACACCGCCTCGACGATCGGCATCGAAACATCGTCGCGCTGGGCCAGCTCGGCCAGCACCGGGGCGGTATGCGCGCCTTCGGCCACACTGTTCTTGCTCGATAGCGCCTCGGCCGCGCTGCGGCCCTCGCCCAGCGCCTTGCCGAGCGAGAAGTTGCGGCTGGAGGTGGAGGAGCAGGTCAGCACCAGATCGCCGAGCCCGCACAGTCCCGAGAGAGTTTCCGCTCTGGCCCCGCGTGACAGGCCGAAGCGCAGCATCTCGGCATAGCCGCGCGCGATCAGCGCGGCGCGGGCGTTCTGGCCGAGGCCCAGCCCCTCGACCACGCCGCAGGCAATGGCTAGCACGTTCTTCACCGCCCCGCCGATCTCGGCGCCGACGATGTCGTCGGAATAATAGGGCCGCAGGGTCGGCCGCGCGAGCAGCGGAGCGAGCCGCTGCCACTGCGCCTCGCCGCCTTCGCAGGCCAGCGTGACGGCGGTCGGCAGGCCGGCGGCGACTTCATGGGCGAAGGTCGGGCCGGAAAGCACGGCGAGGCTGGCCGAGGGCGCAGCGGCGCGGGCGACGTCGGCCATCAGCCGCCCGGTCCCGGCCTCGATCCCCTTGGCGCAAAGTACGAGGTCGCGCTGGCCCCCAGGCAGACTGGCGGGCAGGCCGGACAGTACCGGCGACACGAATTGCGCCGGGGTGACCACCACAAGCACCGGTAATGCTGCCAGATCGCTCAAATGGTTCGTTGCGATAATTGATTTTGCCAGATTGGCACTCGGCAGGAACAGGCTGTTGGTGCGGCTTGTGTTGATCTCGTCGACCAGCTCCGTTTCTCGCGCCCACAGCAGCACTTCGCTGCCATCGCTCGCCAAGGCCTGCGCCAGCGCGGTGCCCCAGGCTCCGGCGCCGATGACCCCGACCCGCGCCGTCACGCCTTCACTCCAGCACCACGCACCGGCGCTGCATCGGGATCAAGCGGCCAGCGCGGCCGGGCGGCGATATAGAGCGGGTCGGCGCTGAATCCGGGCAGCGCCAGCCGTTCCTGCCCGGCCCAGGCGATCATTGCCGCGTTATCGGTGCATAGCGCCAGCGGCGGAGCGACGAAGCGCAGTCCGCTCGCCCCCGCCAGCGCATCGAGCGCAGTGCGCATCGCTGTGTTAGCCGCGACCCCGCCAGCGACCACCAGTGCGTTGACCCGTCCCGCTGCGGCAATCGCGCGGCTGGTGCGGTCGATCACGCAGTCGATCGCGGCCTGCTGGAAGGCGGCGGCGATATCGGCATTGGCATGGATCCCTGCGTCCTTCGCACGCAGCACCGCGCTCTTGAGCCCGGCGAATGAGAAATGCGGCTCCGCGCTGCCGAGCAGCGGGCGGGGCAGGCGCACCTTGGCCGGATCGCCGGTTGCGGCCATCCGCTCCACCGCCGGGCCGCCGGGATAGCCGAGGCCGAGGATCTTGGCGGTCTTGTCAAAGGCTTCGCCCAAGGCATCGTCGATAGTGGTGGCGAGGCGGCGGTAGCGACCCACCCCTTCGACCACGATCAGCTGGCAATGCCCGCCCGAGACGAGCAGCAACAAATAGGGAAACTCCAGCGAGGCATCGGCCAGTCGCGGGGAAAGCGCATGGCCTTCGAGGTGGTTCACCGCGATCAAGGGCTTGCCGCTCGCCATGGCTAGCGCTTTGGCGCTGACGAGGCCGACCATGACCCCGCCGATCAGCCCCGGCCCGGCGGTTGCGGCGATGGCATCGACGTCGGCCAGACCGAGCCCGGCATCGGCCAATGTCGCCTCGACCAGTGGCATCACCCGCTCGACATGGGCACGGGCGGCGATTTCGGGAACCACGCCTCCATAAGGCCGGTGTTCGTCATCCTGAGAGGCGATGCGCTGTACCAGGATCGTCCGGTCGGCGCGCACCAGCGCGGCGGCGGTTTCGTCGCAGGACGATTCAATTCCAAGGACAATCCCCATCCCGGCTTTCCCTGAACGCAATTCGCCACTAGCACAAGTCGCCATGCAGACCCGCCCGCTCCGCCTCGGCACCCGCCGTTCGCCCCTCGCCATGGCCCAGGCCGAGGAGGCTCGCGCTAGCCTGATCGCCGCGCATCCGGGCATTTCGGTCGAGATCGTTCCCGTCACTGCCAGCGGCGACAAGGTGCTCGACCGGCCGCTGGCCGAGATCGGCGGCAAGGCGCTGTGGACCAAGGAGCTCGATGCCTGGCTCCTGGCCGGCGAGATCGACTTTGCGGTGCATTCGGCCAAGGACGTCGAGACGTATCGCCCCGCCGCCATCGTGCTGGCCGCGATCCTGCCGCGCGAGGATGTGCGTGATGTGCTGGTCGGCGCCGCCTCCATCGCCGCGCTGCCCGCCGGTGCCCGGATCGGAACCAGCGCCCCGCGCCGGGCGGCGCAGCTGCTAAACGCGCGGCCGGACTGCCGGGTGGTGATGTTCCGCGGCAATGTCGCCACGCGGCTTGCCAAGCTGGAAGCGGGGGAGGCCGATGCGACGCTGCTCGCGGCGGCCGGGCTCAATCGGTTGGGAGCCAGCCACGTCGGTTCGCCACTACCCGCCGAGGACTGGCTCCCCGCGCCGGGACAGGGCGCCATCGCCATCGAGTGCCGCGCGGATGACGCGGCGATGCGCGAGCTGCTCAGCGCCATCGATCATGCCCCGAGCCATGCCGCCGTGTTCGCCGAGCGGGCCTTGCTCGCCGCGCTGTGCGGCAATTGCCACAGCCCGATCGCGATGCTGACCTGGCCTGAGGGGGATATGCTCGCCATGCGTGCGGCGATCTTCAGCCCGGACGGGGGTGAACGCGTCGACGGTGAAGCAAAGTTCTCGGCCTTCGACGAGCTTGGCCCCGCGCGGCTGGCCGAGGACCTCCTCGCCCGCGCCGGCCCCGCCATCGCCCTGCATTTCCGCGGAGCATGACACCGCTGCTGGTCATCCGCCCCGAACCCGGTGCCTCGGCCACACTCGAGGCGGCCCGGACGATGGGGCTTGAGGCCGAGGCCGCGCCGCTTTTTGCAGTAACGCCGCTCGCCTGGGAACCGCCCGATCCCGCGTGGTTCGACGCCCTGCTGATCGGTTCGGCCAACGCCCCGCGCCACGCCGGTCCGACGCTCGCCGCCTTCGCGCAACTGCCGGCTTACGTGGTAGGCGAGGCGACAGCGCTGGCCTGCGCGGAGGCCGGGCTGCGGGTGGTGAAGACCGGGCAGGGCGGTCTCCAGCCCTTGCTCACCCAGCTTAGTCCCGCGCATCGCCGACTGCTGCGCCTGGCTGGGCGCGAGCGGGTGACCCTGACGCTGCCGCCCGGCGTGACCATGGCCGAACGCGTGGTCTATGCCAGCAATGCCTTGCCCCTGCCGCGCGAACTGGCCGAACGCCTGGCCACCGGCGCGGTTGTGCTGCTGCATTCCGCCGAAGCCGCGCGGCATCTTGCAGCCGAATGTGACCGCCTCACGATCCCCCGCGCCGGCCTTGCGCTAGCCGCGCTTGGCCCGCGCATCGCTGCGGCGGTGGGCGAGGGGTGGCGCGAGCTGGCAGTCGCCGAACAGGCTAGCGACACGGCGCTGCTCGCCAAGGCCGCGGCTTTATGCCAAGACTTGGCCTGACCGGGGCAACGACGGGGCGACGATGGAAGGAATGGGCGACGAATTGCTGGATCGGCGGGCCATGCGGCCACGCCGGGGCGGTATGGTGCGACTGATCGTCGGCGCGGTGCTGCTCGCCTTCCTGGTCGGCGCGGGCGCCATCGGATGGCTGGGCTGGCGCGGCGGCTATGACTTCGGGCTGGGACTGATCCAGCGGCCGGCGGCAACGGGTTTGATGAACCCCGCAGCCCTTCCGGCGGTCCCTAAGCCTGATACGGCTGCACCCGCGCCTTCTGCCGAAGCGCAACTGGCATCGCGGCTCGATGATCTCGGCGCCCGGCTCGATCGGCTCGACCGCGCTGCCGAAGCCGCTTCCGGCAACGCCGCACGGGCGGAGGGTCTGATGGTCGCCTTCGCCGCGCGCCGCATGATCGAACGCGGAGTACCGCTGGGCTATCTCGAGCAGCAGCTGCAGCTGCGCTTCGGACCGAGCCAGGCGGATGCCGTCTCGGCTGTGATCGCCATGTCGCATGCGCCGGTGACGCTCGACCAGCTCTCCGCCCAGCTGAATACGCTGTCCGATCAGCTAGCGCAGGCCCCGACCAATGGATCCGGCTGGGCCCGGGTCAAGCGCGAGCTGGCCGGGATGTTCATTCTCCGCACCGAAAACACGCCGTCACCGGCCCCGGTCAGCCGGCTCGAACGGGCGCAGATCATGCTGCGGGCCGGGCGAGTCGATGAGGCCGTGGCCGAGGTGCAACGCCTGCCCGGCGCTGGGGCCGCATCCGGCTGGATCGACGCAGCCCACCGCTATGCCGACACGCAGCGCGCGCTCGACCGGATCGAGGCCGCCGCGCTGCTCGAGCCGCTGCTGGTGAACGATGGGGCAGGGCGACCGGTTGCGCCGGCGGCTAGCCGGCCCGAACCTGCGCCTTCCGTCAGCGCCAGCGCTCCCGCCACCTAGAAATACTCGACCGTAACCCGGTCCTTGCCGTGCGTGACCTGGCGCTGCCGCTCGCGCGGCAAGGACCGGGGATCGTTCGTCACGGTTTCGAGGATCTCTGCCGAAGCGCTCACCGTCACCTGCGCGCCGCGATGCTGCACCTCGGCGGGCGGGGCCGCAATCGTGGCAACCTGGGCAAGGGCGAGCAGGGGTGACATCTGGCATGGTTGACAATGCATTTCCATCCGCGCAACGGCGCATCCCGGACCGTCCCCGCGCGGTACACCCCCGCCGGCCCAACGCGGCCCCCTTTCCCTGCTTGCAGCGCGCCAACCCCTTTGCTAAGGGCGCGCTCCTACCCCCCCGGGGCGGCCCGAATCCTAGACGATTTGTCCACCCCGATGATTTAGCGGTCGTGGCGGAACTGGTAGACGCGCAACGTTGAGGTCGTTGTGGGCGAAAGCCCGTGGAAGTTCGAGTCTTCTCGACCGCACCAAACAATCGCAGGGGCCAGAGGCGGCCTATTTTCGCGGGCGATGGCATGGCACTGAAAGCCATCGCGCAGGCGCCGCCAACAGCGCAGAAGCCATGAAAGGCCGGGTCAGAGCGGATGAGCCAACCCTTGCCAGACCACGCTGTGCCGAGCGCCCCTCGCCTGCAGCCGGAGCACTTCGACCCCGCGGCATTTCTGCGCGACTATTGGCAGCACAAGCCGCTGTTGATTCGGGATCCCTGGGCCGCATGGAGCAATCCGCTCGATCCCGACGAACTGGCCGGGCTGGCCTGCGAGAGCGATGTCGAATCCCGGATGGTCGTGCGGTCCTGCGAGACCTGGTCGCTTGAGCATGGCCCGATTGCCGAAGAGCGGTTCGGGCAGGTCGGCGAAGATCCCTGGACGCTGCTGGTCCAGGCGGTCGACCATCACGTGCCCGAAGTGGCGGCGCTGATCGAGCCGTTCGGCTTTCTGCCGAATTGGCGGATCGAAGACGTGATGGTCAGCTACGCCACTGACGGCGGTGGCGTGGGCCCGCATTTCGACAATTACGATGTTTTTCTTGTGCAGGGACTTGGCCGGCGGCGCTGGCGCGTGGGCAAGCCTGCGGACGAAAGCGTGAAGCTGCTGCCGCATGACGATCTGCGGCTCCTCGAACATTTCGAAGTGACCGAAGAATGGGTGCTGGAACCGGGCGACATCCTCTATCTGCCGCCGAATGTCCCGCATGATGGGGTGGCTGTGGGCGACGACTGCATGACCTATTCAATCGGCTTCCGCGCACCATCGCGCCGCGAGCTGATCTCGGCCTGGTGCGACGATTTGCTGCCGGGCATCGCCGAGGATGACCGCTACACCGATCCGGGCCTCGGCCAGCAGGACAATCGCGGCGAGATTTCCGCCCCGGCTCTGGCGAAATTGCAGGCCATGATCGCGGAACAGCTGCTCGACCGCGATGCATTCGCCGCCTGGTTCGGGTGCTACGCCACCACACCGCGAAATTCCGAGATCGATTGGTCGCCGGAGGTGCCGACCAGCCTCGCGGGTGTGCACCATGCGCTTGCCGAGGGCGGGGTCTTGCTCCGCAATGCCGCCAGCCGTTTTTCCTTCGTTGTCCAGCGCGGTGACATGACCCTGCTGTTTGTCGACGGCACATCCTTCGAATGCACCGGCGCGGCCGGAGATCTGGCCCAGCGCCTGTGCGCGGAACGCCGCGTCGCCGTCGATCCCGGGCTGACGGACGCAGTTGCGGCGCTGATCCAGGCCTTGCACAGCGAGGGCAGCATTACCTTCGAGACTGACGACTGAACGCGCGGCGGTTGCCGCCTAGCGCGGGATTGGTGCTTCGCTCCAGCTGCCCGGCGCAATTCCCTCCACGCTCCAGTCGCCGATGCTCCACCGCACCAGCCGAAGCGTCGGCAGGCCGACCGCCGCTGTCATCCGCCGCACCTGCCGGTTGCGGCCTTCGCTGATCGTCAGGCGCAACCAGTGATCGGGCACGTGCTTGCGAAACCGGATCGGAGGATCGCGGGGCCATAGCTCGGGGGGCTCGATGCAGGTGACTTCGGCGGGGCGCGTCGGACCGTCCTTGAGCAGGATGCCGCAGCGCAGCCGCTCGTCCGCGGCCTCGTCCGGCGCGCCTTCCACCTGGACGAGATAGGTCTTGGGGAGCTTGAAGCGGGGATCGGCGATACGCGCCTGCAGGGCGCCGTCGTCGGTCAGCAGCAGCAGCCCCTCGCTGTCGCGATCGAGGCGTCCGGCGGGATAGACGGCGGGGATGGCGATGAAGTCCGACAGCGTCGAGCGTGTGGTATCGCTGCCGCGATCGGTGAATTGCGACAGCACGTCATAGGGCTTGTTGAACAGGATCAGCCGCGCCATGCTCTTGCCATTACCTCCACTCACAACCTGCCGTAGATACGCTCCAGCGCAATCCCCGCAAGGTTCTGGGAGCGCTTTATGCGCCGCACGCGCAGCCGTGCGAAGCCTGCGGCCAGGGTGTGAAACTCTGCCAGTCGCGCCTCGAAACGGGCCGCCCGGCACGGCACGAACCCTTTGGCCTGATTGACGACCAGCGCGGAATCTCCAAGCAAGGTGGCGTCGGTCACACCAAGCGACCTCGCAACGCCCAGCGCTTCGAGCAGCGCGAGCCATTCCGCGTCGTTGCAGTCACCCAAGCCGAAGTTGCTGCGGTGCCAGGCCCGGCCACCCGCCACCACCGCCGTGCGCATGGCGCCGGGGTTGGGACGACATGCTCCGTCGAAATAAATCTTCATCGCTGCGGGTCCTGTCACCGCGGCTTGTGCGGTCCCTTGCGGTGGAACTTCTTGTCGGGACGCGGGCCGCTCTTGCCGGCGGGGCCGGGGCGGGCGCCCGGGTTGTGAGCGCGACGCGGAGCTTCGTCGCGCGGCTTGCCTTGCACCGCTTCGATCACACCGTCGGCGTCATCGTCGGCAGTGCGCTGCACCGCGTCGAGGAAGCGGGCGGCAACCGCGCCCGAGACTTCGAACAGGGTTTCGCTCGCAGTGATCCGGATCGCCCCGATCTCGCTGCGGCTGACATGGCCGCGGCGGCACAACAGGGGCAGGATCCAGCGCGGATCGGCGTTCTGGCTGCGTCCGACGTTGAGCCGGAACCAGGCGCTGCCTTCAAAGCCGGGCCTCGGCCCGCGCTGCGGCGCGGCGTCGGCGGCGAGCAGCTCTTCAGGCGCAGGCAGGCGGCTGCGGTGGGTCTGAACCAGCGCCACGGCGATGTCCTCGGCGCTGCGTTCGTTCAGCAGGCGGGCGGCGAGTTCGCGGTCGCCTTCCCCGGGCTCGACCGGTGCCAGCAGCACGGAAAGCAGACGCTCGCTATCCGCAGCGTGAATCTCCGCGGCCGATGGCGCCGCGATCCATTCCGCAGGGACGCGCGCGCCTTGCAGCATCATCTCGACCCGGCGGCGGCGCGGATAGGGGACGATCAGGATCGCGGTGCCCTTCCGGCCGGCGCGGCCAGTCCGGCCCGAGCGGTGCTGCAGGATTTCGGCGTCGCGCGGTATTTCGACATGGACGACCAGCGACAGGCTGGGCAGATCGATCCCGCGCGCGGCGACGTCGGTGGCGACGCAGACCCGCGCCCGCCCATCACGCAGCGCTTGCAGGGCGTAGTTGCGCTCGTTCTGGCTGTGCTCGCCTGACAGTGCCACGACTGAAAAGCCGCGCTCGGTCAGGCTGGCGTGGAGGTGGCGGACATTGTCGCGCGTGGCGCAAAACAGCATCGCGGTCTCGGCCTCGTGCAGGCGCAGGATGTTGACCACCGTATTCTCGATATCGGCCGGGGCGACGGCCATCGCCTGATACGAGATGTCCCCATGCCCGCGCTCGGATTCGACCGTCGAAATGCGCAGCGCATCGCGCTGGTAGCGCTTGGCGAGGGCGACGATCGGCTTGGGCATGGTCGCCGAGAACAGCAGGGTCCGGCGGGTTTCCGGCGTGGCGTCGAGTAGTTCCTCGAGATCCTCGCGAAAGCCCATGTCGAGCATTTCATCCGCCTCATCGAGCACCGCGACCGCGATCCCGCGCAGGTCGAGCGCGCCGCGTTCGAGATGGTCGCGCAGGCGGCCCGGGGTGCCGACGACGATATGCGCGCCATAGTTGAGCGCGCGGCGCTCCTTCGATGCGTCCATCCCGCCAACGCAGGTGGCGACCCGCGCCTGGGTATCGGCGAACAGCCAGGCGAGCTCGCGGCTGACCTGCAAGGCCAGTTCGCGGGTCGGGGCGATGATCAGCGCCAGCGGGGCATTGGTGGCGCGCACCATGCTGCTCTCGTCGAGCAGCTCGGAGCCCATGGCGAGGCCGAAGGCAACCGTCTTGCCCGAGCCGGTCTGCGCGGAGACGAGCAGATCGCGTTCCACAGCGCCGGGTTCGAGCACGGCGGCCTGAACCGGGGTGGGAGCGGTATAACCGCGCGCGGCAATCGCTTCGCCGAGGAGCGCAAACGGGGTCTGGAAGGTCATGATCTCATACTTGTAAAGGAGGCGGCCGGCTCGGCCGCAGGCGGACTTGCGGTCCATCGTGATGAAGCTCCGTTAGGCGTTTCGCAGTTGCAGCACAACGCGAATCGCCACAAACAGCTGCAATGGACTTCAACGACCAGCTCCGCCGCTACTTCGCCACCGCTGATCTGGAGGCGATCACCCCCGCCGCCTTGGCCGCGGGTATCGAGTGCATGGCGGTCGATTTCGGCATGGAAAGGGACCGGGGCCGCCGCTTCGCGCTGTGGAGCCTGATGCACCTGTTCGGCGCCGCTCCCGACCTCGACGTCGCCTTCAAGGACGAAGCCGACCGCAACGCGGCGCGTAACTTCATGGAGATGATGGAGCGTGGGGTGGGCGATGGGTGAGCTTGCCCCGGCCAGTTCATCTTATCAACGACAGAAGGCTGGATCGCGCTTTTCGCTGCAATTTTAGACGCTAACTCGCCACCGCGATCGCCAGCACCTCGATTGCATCGTCCTTGCCGGCGAACTCCAGCAGCTCCCCAACCTCTGCCCCCATCAACGCGCGGGCGAGCGGGGCGGAGAATGAGATGAGGCCGGCGGCGGGGTCGGCTTCATCGTCGCCGACGATGGCGAGGCTGCGCTCCTTGCCGGCCATGCGGAAGGTCACGCTGGTGCCGATTTCGACGGATGCGCCGCCGGGTGAGGGCACCACCTCCGCCGTCACTTGCCGCGTCTGCCAGTACCGCAGGTCGCGCTTGGCGGCTTTGAGCTGGTCCTCGTCGGCTAGCCCGGCGATCCGCGCCTCGATCAGGGCGACTTTCGCCGCGATCAATTCAAGGCCGCGCGCCGTGACGAGGTTCGGCCCGGGCGGGATCGGGATCTCGAACTTGGGTTCGAGGTGTTCCTCATCCCCCTCGCGCCGAAAGGCGACGCTCATGCCGCGATCTCTTCGAGTGCCTCACTGGCGCCGAGCCAGGCCAGCTCGGCCGCCTCGATCAGCGTCTCGATCTCGGCACGGCGCTTCATCAGGTCGGACGTGGTCAGCCTGGCCAGCGCGGCTGCGGCGCCCTTGGGATCGAACATGGCCTGATCGATGGCGCTGCGCACAGCCTGCAGCCGCTCCAGCTCCGCCTCGGCGCTGCGGGCCCGCTTGCGCAGTTCCTGGCCCTTTTCACGAGCCTCGGCCGCGGCCTTGCGCTGGTCCTTCTTGTTGACGCCGCGAGCGGCCTCACCCTTGCCTGAGTCCTTGCGTGCCGTCGCGGGGTCCCCGGCGAGGACGAAGGCGATGTAATCGTCGATCGAGCCGTCGAAATCCTTGGCCATACCGCCATCGACCAGCACCAGCCGGTCGGCGGTCATCTCCAGCATATGACGATCGTGGCTAATGATCAGCACCGCGCCGGAATAGCCATTGAGCGCCTGAATCAGCGCCTCGCGGGCATCGACATCGAGGTGATTGGTCGGTTCGTCGAGGATCAGCATATGCGGCGCATCGCGGGTAATCAGGGCCAGCGCCAGCCGCGCCCGTTCCCCGCCAGACAGCTTGCCGACTTCGGTCATCGCCTTGGGGCCGGAAAAGCCGAAGCGGCCCAGCTGCGCCCGCACCGCAGCGGGGGTGGCGCCCGGCATCAGCTGCTGCATGTGCTGCAACGGGGTTTCGCTGCGCTCGAGCTCTTCGACCTGATACTGGGTGAAATAGCCCACCCGCATCCGCCCCGATGCGTTCATCGCCCCGTCCATCGGCTTGAGCTGCGCTGCCAGCAGCCGCGCCAGCGTGGTCTTGCCGTTGCCGTTGCGGCCGAGCAGCGCGATCCGCTCGTCGGGATCGATCCGCAGATTAAGGCGGCTGAGCACCGGGGTGTCGCCATAGCCGACGCTCGCCATGTCCAGCGTGATCAGCGGTGGGCGCAGTTCATCGGGGCTGGGGAAATCGAAGCTGAGTGAGGGATCGTCGATCAGCTCGGCAATCGGCTGCAACTTCGCCAGCGCCTTCTGGCGTGATTGCGCCTGCTTGGCGGTGGAGGCGCGGGCGGAATTCTTGGCGATGTATTCCTGCAAATGCTCGCGCTGGGCCTGCTGCTTGGCCTTGGCCGAAGCGATCTGCGCCTGCCGCTCGGCGCGCATCCGCTCGAACGCATCATAGCCGCCGGGATAGAGCGTCAGCTTGCCGCCGGTCAGGTGGAGGATGTGATCGGCCACATTGTTGAGGAAATCGCGCTCATGGCTGACCAGCAGGATCGTCGCCGGGTAGCTCTTGAGGAAATCCTCGAGCCACAGCACCGCTTCGAGATCGAGGTGGTTGGATGGCTCGTCGAGCAGCAGCAGGTCGGGCTGGGAAAACAGCAGCGCGGCCAGCGCCACGCGCATGCGCCACCCGCCCGAGAAGCTTTCGAGCGGTTGTGCCTGCGCTTCCTCGTCAAACCCTAGCCCGACCAGGATGCGGGCCGCACGGCTGGGCGCCGAATGCGCCTCGATCGCGATCAGCCGCTCGTGAATTTCGGCCAGACGGTGGGCATCGTGGCACTCCTCGCTCTCCACCATCAGCGCCGCGCGCTCGACATCGGCGGCGAGCACGGTCTCGAACGGCGAGGCCTCGCCGCCGGGCGCTTCCTGCGCAATATAGCCCAGCCGGCTGCCGCGCGGCATGGTCACCACACCGCTGTCGGCTTCCAGCATATTGGCGATCACCCGCACCAGCGTGGACTTGCCGGCGCCATTGCGCCCGATCAGCCCGATGCGCCCGCGCGGGGGCAGTTTCGCGGTTGCGTCGTCGATGATTGTCCGCCCGCCGAGGCGAACCGTGATTCCGGTCAGGTTAAGCATCGGGGGCGCCTAGCAGAACCGGGCGCTCAGCAAAAGCGTAGCGAGGCTATGCGGAAACATAGCTCGATCGCCCCCGATTCTTTCAGGTTTGCAAGCCGGCGGCTTTCGATCCTCACAAAGGCCACGGGCAGCACGACACGGTCGGGCGGCGGTGTGGGGACGAGGGAACAGATGGCAATGCAGCAAGGGGGCATCCTGACTTACGCGCGCGGGGGGAGCTGGATCGGCATCGCGGTGTCCCTGTTGCTCGGTCTGGCCGGGTGCAACCGGTTGGGCAGCGCCGACGAAGACTGGCCGGTCTATGGCGGCGCAGCGGCGGAAAACCATCACAGCCCGCTCGACCAGATCAATGCACAGACCATCGCGCGGCTAAAGCCCGCCATGGTCGTCGATCTCGACGTAGCCCGCGCCAATTCGGAACCGCTGGAAGTGGACGGCGTGCTTTATTTCACCGGTGGCCTCAGTATCGTGCAGGCTTTCGATGTTGAGACCGGCAAGCGGCTGTGGCGCTTCGAGCCCAAGCTCGACACATCGACGCTCAAGCTGCGCTTCGCCTGGGGTGCGCGCGGGCTCGCCTATGACAAGGGCCGGATTTTCGTCGGCGCGCAGGATGGCCAGTTGTTCGCCATCGATGCCGGGACCGGCAAACTCGACTGGTCGGTGCAGACGACGCAGGGAGCGAACGACGGACGCTACATCACCGGCGCACCGCGCGTGTTCGGCGGTAAGGTGATCATTGGCCACGGCGGCGCCGATTTCTCCGGGGTGCGCGGCTATGTCACCGCATATGACGCCGCGAGCGGCAAGCAGCTGTGGCGCTTCTTCAACGTCCCGGGAAATCCTGCAGACGGTTTCGAGGACGAGGCGCAGGCCATGGCCGCCAAGACCTGGACCGGGGAGTGGTGGAAGCACGGCGGCGGCGGCACCGTCTGGAACGCCATCACCTATGACGCCGAGCTTGACCGGATCTATCTCGGCACCGGCAATGGATCGCCGTGGAACCCCAAGATCCGCAGCCCGCAAGGCGGGGACAATCTGTTCCTGGTGTCGATCGTCGCGCTGGACGCCAAGACCGGCAAATATGTCTGGCACTACCAGCAGAACCCGGCCGAAGCCTGGGACTACAATGCGGCGATGGACATCGAACTGGCCACGCTCTCGATCGACGGCAAGCCGCGCAAGGTGCTGATGCAGGCGCCGAAGAACGGCTTTTTCTATGTTATCGATCGCGAGACCGGCAAGCTGATCTCCGCCGACAAGCTGGGCAAGGTGACCTGGGCCAGCAAGATCGATCTCCAGACCGGCCGGCCGGTCGAAAATCCCGGCATGCGCTACCTCGACTTCGGACCGTCAGAGGTTTGGCCGGGCAATCTTGGCCTGCACAACTGGCCGCCCATGTCGTTCAATCCGGGCACCGGTCTCGTCTATATTCCCGTGGTGGAAAGCGGCATGAACCTTGGCGACAAGGGCGTCGATCCGGCGCGCTGGCAGCCGGTGCCGGGCGCGGTCAACAACGGCATCTCGGAGCTCTTTGCTAACGGGATGCGGGCGACCGCCACGGCCTCGCTGCTCGCCTGGGACCCGGTCGCCAAGCGCAAGGTCTGGCAGGTCGAGACGCCGCCACCGTGGAATGGCGGCACGCTCAGCACAGCCGGCGGTCTCGTGTTCCAGGGGCAGGTGGATGGCCATCTCGTCGCTTACGATGCTCGCAGCGGCAAGCGCGTGTGGCGCTATCCGCTCGGCAGCGCGGGCAGCGGCACGCCGATCTCCTTCTCCCGCAAGGGACGCCAGTACATCAGCCTCGTCGTCGGCCCGGCGCTGGGCTCGCAGTTCGCGCTGGAAGGGGCCAGCGGCTATGGCTGGAACTACCGCACCCAGCCTGCCCGGCTGGTGACTTTCGCGCTCGACGGCAAGGCCGTCATTCCCGCCCCTGCCTATGCCGGGCCGGAGCGGCCCTTGCCCGATCCCGCGATGAAGCTCGACCCGGCCAAGGTTGAGCTCGGCGGGGCGCTATGGCCGGCCTGCATGGGCTGCCATGGCATCAAAGCCGTCTCACCCGGTTCGGCGCCCGACCTGCGCGCCTCGCCGATGCACCATTCGCAACCGGCCTTCGTCGAGGTGCTCCGCAACGGCGCACTGGCGGCGCGCGGGATGCCGGTGTTCAGGGAACTAAGCGAGGATCAGATCGAAGCCTTGCGGCAATTCATCGAGGCGCGGGCGCGGGAAGATGCGGCGAGCGCGGCGCGAACCGCGGCAAGGCATTGAGCAGCGCGAGGCCTGTGCCTTGAATTTCGCTCAATCCGCCGTGGTGCTAGTGAAATCGAGCCCGAAGTTTCCGGCGTCGGACTCCGCGACCGGGCGGTTGCCGGTGGCGAGTAGGTTTTTCGCGGTTTCGGCCCGGAGCAGCTCGAACTGAAGGCGGCCCGGCGGGGGATCCTGCTGCGGGAAGGCGACGACCATTTCGTTGTGGCGCTCGATCACCTCGTCGAGAAACTCGCGGTTGGTGAAGATGTGGAAGCGGTTTTCCTTGATCGCGGCCACCACTGCGCGACCGGTCTCAAGCGGGTCGATCGCTTCGCGCGCGGCGTTCCACAGCGCCTTCTGGAAATCGCTCGCCTCGTCTTCGTGGAAATCGGTCTCGGGTTGATCCTCGGGCGGGAACAGCATGCCGGTGCGGGTCGCGCCGGGGAACAGGCAGGAGACCCCGATGCCGAGCGGGGCAAGCTGCATCCGCAGGCTCTCGGTAAAGCCGCGCACCGCGTATTTTGCGGTCGAATAGGCAGCGAGGCCGGGGAGGGGGACCACGCCGGCCATCGAAGAGGTGTTGACCACATGCCCGCCTTCGCCCTGGCGTTTGATGATCGGCACGATCAGCTTGGTGCCGTTGATCACCCCGCCGAGGTTGACGGCCATGGCCTTGTCCCAGCTGTCGAACTCGGGATCGTCGGCGGTGCCGCCACCGTTGACCCCGGCGTTGTTGCACAGCACGTGGATCTTGCCGAAGACCTCCAGTGCTTCTTCCACTGCGGCGGCGAGATCGGCGCGGTCGGCAACGTTGGTGCGGACTAAATAGGCGCTGTTGTTGCCCTGAAGCAGCCCGCGCGCCTTCTCGATGTGGCTGGTGCTCCAGTCGGCCACGACGACCTTCATGCCTTCCTCAAGGAAGGCGCGGATCAGGCCGAAGCCGATGCCGTTGGCGCCGCCGGTGACGAAGGCGACCTTGCCCGATAGCTGTTCCAAAGTCCTATCCTCCCGGCCGCGAGATCAATAGCCGATGGTGAAGCGTGCGCGCGAATGGCGGTGCTGCTCGAGCTCGTCGACCATGGCGATGGCAAAGTCGGCAAAGCTGATGCGGCTCTTGCCTTCCGCGTCGGTCACCAGCTGGTCACCGCCGAGCCGGAACTTGCCGGTGCGCGGGCCGACTTCGATCAGCGCGGCGGGGGAGAAGAAGGTCCAGTCGACCTCGGTCTCGCCCTT